>WHTB01000051.1 GCA_009379735.1 Propionibacteriales bacterium | reverse complement strand
GGGCGGCGACGATCTACCAGCAGCGGCTCGACGAGTACGAGCCGCCGTCGCTCGACGACGCGGTCCGGGCCGAGCTGGAGGAGTACGTCGTACGCCGCCGCAAGGAGCTCGGCGACTGATCCTTCAGAAGATCGTCGCGAGCATGACCAGCAGCAGCGGAGCGACGAAGCTCGCCAGCACCAGCCACGCGACCACGCGGTGCGAGCCCTTGTCCGATGACAACGACCCGGCCATCGCGACCAGGGCGCCTTCCTCGGTGTTGCGGTCGAGGCCCATCAGCTGAGCATCGCTCGGCACACCGTGCAGCGCGTGTGCGTGCCCGGTGGGGTCGACGTCGGGGCGGTCAGGGTCCGGCACGTCATCGATGCTAGCCCGCGACCTCCGGCGCCAGCCGTCGATCACGACACTGCTGGCGCAACGTCCAAAGACCAGCGCCGCGGGGCAATCTCGGCGTGAGACGAGTAGGTGAGCGGGGGAACCTGATGCGGTCGGTGGCGGAGACCGCCTGACCTCCCCGGCCACCACCTTCCCGCCGAGGTTGCACGTATGTTCGCCGGCTCGGGGCTCCCGGAATGGCACGGCCCGTGCCGTTCCCGATCATCCCCACTCCTGCAGACATCGAGATGATCGGGTACGGGTGGGCGTGATTCGCCACCGGTAGGACATAAGCGCAACCTCGACGCGAGTATTCGTGGGGCTGGCGCCGAACCAGTGTCCGGGGACCCTGCCGGTGCTCGTGTGGCGGGGTGTCCGTCGACGGGCCGGAGGACGGCGGTTGGGCGGCCGGGGCCCGGAGCTTGTCTGGCGAGAGTGCGGAAAGTCCGGTTCCCGAGCCTGCCGAAGCGGCCTTTCCCGCCTTTCGGCATCCGGACGTCGGACATACGCGCAACCTCGATGCGAGGAATCTGAACATACGTGCAACCTCGATGCGAGGAATCTGAACATACGTGCAACCTCGGCAAGAAGAATCGGGTCCGAGTCGGGTCAGCGGAAGACGACGGTGCGGTGGCCGTTGAGCAGGACCCGGCTCTCTGCGTGCCAGCGCACGGCGCGCGACAGGACCTGGCTCTCCACGTCGCGGCCGGCGGCGGCCAGCTGGGCGGCGCTCAGCCCGTGGTCGACGCGGGCGACGTCTTGCTCGATGATCGGGCCCTCGTCGAGGTCGGCGGTCACGTAGTGCGCCGTCGCTCCGATCAGCTTGACGCCTCGGTCGAACGCCTGGTGGTACGGCTTCGCCCCCTTGAAGCTCGGCAGGAACGAGTGGTGGATGTTGATCGCCCGCCCCTCGAGCCGCTTGCAGGTGTCGTCGGACAGCACCTGCATATAGCGGGCGAGCACGACCAGGTCGATGTCGAGCTCGTCGACGAGCGCCAGCAGCCGGGCCTCGGCCTCGGGCTTGTTGTCGGCCGTCACCGGGAGGTGGTGGAAGTCGATGCCGTGCGCTGCGGCGAGCGGCGCGAAGTCCTCGTGGTTGGAGACGATCGCCGACACGTCGATCTGCAGCGACCCGGTGCTCCATCGGAACAGCAGGTCGTTGAGGCAGTGCCCGAACCTCGACACCATGACCAGTGTCCGGTACGGCGCGGACGCGTCCCACAGCTGCCAGGTCATGCCGTACGATGCCGCGACTCCGGCGAAGGCCTCCTGCAGCGACCCGAGCGTGTGCCCCGGCTCGAAGGTCTCGAAATGAACCCGCATGAAGAAGCGGTCCTCGATCCGGTCGTCGAACTGCTGGCTCTCGAGGATGTTCCCGGAGTGCTGGACGAGAAAGCCCGACACGGCGAACACGATGCCGGGTCGGTCCGGACAGACGATCGTCAGCACGTACTCCGGATTGGTCACCGAAACCTCCTGCCGGCGTTGCGTCATCGCGAACACAGTTTGCGATACGCAACATGATCTGCGCTACTGTCTCGTAATGAGCAACACGGTCGAGGCACCCAGCACCGTGCAGTCGGTCGACCGGGCCGTCACCATTCTCGAGATTCTGGCCCGCAACGGCGAGTCGGGCGTCACCGAGATCGCTGCCGAGCTCGGCGTGCACAAGTCCACGGCCTTCCGGCTGGTCGCGGCACTCGAGCAGCGTGGGCTTGTCGAGCAGGCCAGTGACCGGGGCAAGTACCGGCTCGGGGTCGGCATCCTGCGGCTGGCCGGCGCGACCACCGCCCGGCTCGATGTGGTCCAGGAGGCCCGGCCGGTCTGCCGCAAGCTGGCCGCAGACACGGGCGAGACCGTCAACATCGCCGTCCTCTCGGAGAACTCCGCGCTCTACCTCGACCAGATCGCCGGCTCGTCGGCGCTGCAGCCGCACAACTGGGTCGGCCAGCACATCCCGCTGCACGCCACCTCCAACGGCAAGGTCTTGCTGAGCGGGCTCCACCAGGACGAGCTGAGCCAGGTCCTGCGCTCGCTGCGTTCCTACACCGAGACCACGATCACCTCGAAGGCCAAGCTGCGGCGCGAGCTCGAGCAGGTCCGGCAGCGCGGGTACGCCGTGGCGATCGACGAGCTCGAGGTCGGGCTGACCGCGCTCGCGGCGCCGATCCGCAACGCGCACGGTGACGTCATCGCGTCGTTGAGCGTGTCCGGGCCGAGCTTCCGGCTGACGCCCGAGGCCGTCGAGTCGGCGGTGCCCACGCTGGTCGAGGCCGCCGCCGAGGTGTCGAACCGGCTGGGCTGGGGCGCCCGTTGACCAGCCGGCCGACCTCGCCGAGTAGTTACGTTAGGTGATCGCGTGGCGCTGCTCAGCGAATCGCTTGACGGACCCCCCTGACCTGACCATTGTTGTTGCGTAGAACACAAAGAGTTGCGCAACGTGCAACGCCGTGCGGCAACTCGTAGGAGGAGCGGTGCCCGACATCTTTGTGCATGGCCGCTGGGAGAGCGCGCGCGACGGCGGGCGCCGGGAGATCCGCTGCCCGGCCGACGGGAGCCTGGTCGCCAAGGTCGACGAGGCCGGCCCCAAGGACACCGCGGAGGCGATCGAGAGCGCGCGCACGGCGTTCGACGACGGGCCCTGGCCGGGTACGCAGGCCGCTGAGCGCGGAGACCTGCTGGGGCGGGTCGCCGACCTCCTCGAGCGGGACAAGGCCGAGGTGGCACGCGCCGAGTCGCTCGACACGGGCAAGCGCCTGGTCGAGAGCGAGTACGACGTCGACGACGTGGTCGGCGTCTTCCGGCACTACGCGCGCGTCGCTGGTGAGGACGCGGGGCGGGTCGTGGACACCGGGCGGGCGGACATCGTCAGCCGCATCGTGCACGAGCCGGTCGGTGTCTGCGGTCTGATCACGCCGTGGAACTACCCGCTGCTGCAGACCGCGTGGAAGGTGGCGCCGGCGCTGGCGGCCGGCAACACGTTCGTGCTCAAGCCCAGCGAGCTCACGCCGTCGACCGCGATCTTGCTGATGCGCCAACTCGCCGAGGCCGGCCTGCCGGACGGTGCCGCCAACCTTGTCCTCGGTGCGGGCGCACAGGCGGGCGCGCCACTGGCCGAGGACCCGCGCGTCGACCTGGTGTCGTTCACCGGCGGGCTCGAGACCGGCAAGCGCATCATGGCCACGGCCGCCGGCACGGTGAAGAAGGTCGCGCTCGAGCTCGGCGGCAAGAACCCGAACGTGGTGTTCGCCGACGCCGACCCCGAGACCGCCCTCGACTTCGCGTTGACCGCGGTCTTCCTGCACTCCGGGCAGGTCTGCTCGGCCGGCGCGCGGCTCGTGGTCGAGGAGTCGATCCACGACCAGTTCGTCGACGAGATTGTCAAGCGGGCAAGGAAGATCCGGCTCGGTGGACCGTTCGACGATGACGCCGAGACCGGGCCCCTCATCTCGGCGGCGCATCGCGACAAGGTCGAGGCGTACGTCGCGGACGGCATCGCCGCCGGTGCCGTACTCCGTTGTGGGGGCGAACGACCCACCGCACCTGCACTCGTCGACGGTTTCTACTACCCTCCGACAGTGCTGGACGGTTGTGACCGCACGATGAGCGTCGTGCACGAGGAGTCGTTCGGGCCGGTGCTGACGGTCGAGACGTTCGGCAGTGAGGACGAGGCGGTGGCGATCGCGAACGACAGCCACTTCGGGCTGGCCGGCGCGGTCTGGACCGAGAACGCGGGCAAGGCCGAGCGGGTGGCCGCCCGGCTGCGGATGGGCACGGTGTGGATCAACGACTACCACCCGTACGTCCCGCAGGCCGAGTGGGGCGGCTACAAGCAGTCCGGTGTCGGCCGTGAGCTCGGCCGGGCCGGGCTGGAGGAGTACCGCGAGACCAAGCACGTCTGGCACAACGTGCGGCCCACACCACAACGGTGGTTCGGCGGCTGAGCGCACCGCAAGCAAGACTGCCGGCGAACCACCACCAGAGAGGAGACGGATGACCGAGACAGCGGTCGACTTCGTCATCGTGGGCGGTGGCTCGGCAGGCTGCGCCCTGGCGAACCGGCTCAGCGCTGACCCGGCCAACCGCGTGCTCGTGCTCGAAGCCGGCCGGTCCGACTTCGTCTGGGACCCGTTCATCCACATGCCCGCGGCACTGCCGATCCCGATCGGCAATCGCCTCTACGACTGGAAGTACGAGTCGGAGCCCGAGCCGCACATGGGCGGTCGCGCGATCTACCACGCCCGCGGCAAGGTGCTCGGCGGTTCGAGCAGCATCAACGGGATGATCTTCCAGCGCGGCAACCCGCTGGACTACGAGCGCTGGGCCGCCGACCCGGGCATGGAGACGTGGAGCTACGCGCACTGCCTGCCGTACTTCAAGCGGATGGAGACCTGCCTCGCCGGCGCCGACGACTGGCGCGGCGGCAGCGGACCGCTGGTGCTCGAGCGCGGTCCGGCGACGAACCCGTTGTTCGGCGCGTTCTTCGAGGCCGCCAAGCAGGCCGGCTACCCGCTGACCGACGACGTCAACGGCTACCGCCAGGAAGGCTTCGCGCCGTTCGACCGCAACGTGCACCGTGGCCGCCGGCTGAGTGCGGCGCGGGCGTACCTGCACCCGGTGATGGGCCGCAAGAACCTCACCGTCCGGACGCTCGCGATGACCACCAAGGTGCTGTTCGAGGGCACCCGCGCGGTGGGGGTCACGTACACCCGCGGCCGCCGTCAGCACACGGTCCGCGCCGGCGAGGTCATCCTCTGCGGCGGCGCCATCAACTCACCGCAGCTGCTGCAGCTGTCCGGTGTCGGCAACGCGGGCGACCTGTCCAGCCTGGGGATCGACGTCGTCG
Source organism: Propionibacteriales bacterium (assembly GCA_009379735.1). Taxonomy (GTDB): domain Bacteria; phylum Actinomycetota; class Actinomycetes; order Propionibacteriales; family Nocardioidaceae; genus WHTB01. The sequence goes on along the minus strand of WHTB01000051.1, from coordinate 13,621 downwards.
CCGACGTACCCGGCGTGGGCGAGCATCTGCAGGACCACCTCGAGGTCTACATCCAGTACGCCTGCAAGCTGCCGGTGTCGATCGCGCCGGGGCTGAAGTGGCGCAACCGGCCGCGGATCGGCGCCGAGTGGCTGTTCCTCCGCAAGGGGCTCTGCGCCACCAACCACTTCGAGGGTGGCGGGTTCGTCCGCAGCAACGACGACGTCGACTACCCGAACCTGATGTTCCACTTCCTGCCGATCGCGATCCGCTACGACGGCACCGCGCCGACCAAGGGGCACGGCTACCAGGTGCACATCGGGCCGATGTACTCCGATGCCCGTGGCACCGTCAAGATCACCTCGACCGACCCGCGCGAGCACCCGGCGCTGCGCTTCAACTACCTCTCGACCGACCAGGACCGCCGGGAGTGGGTCGAGTCGGTCCGGGTCGCGCGCAGCATCCTCAACCAGCCCGCGTTCGAGCCGTTCAACGACGGTGAGCTGTCGCCGGGGCCCGAGGTCGAGACTGACGAGCAGATCCTCGACTGGGTCGCCAAGGACGCGGAGACCGCATTGCACCCGTCCTGCACGGCGCGGATGGGCACCGACGACCTGTCCGTGCTGGACCCCACGACCCTGCGGGTGCATGGTGTCGACGGCCTCCGGGTCGTCGACGCGTCGTCGATGCCCTACGTCACCAACGGCAACATCTACGCGCCGGTGATGATGCTGGCGGAGAAGTCGGCCGACCTCATCCTCGGCAACGCACCACTCGAGCCGTCCCACGCGCCGTACTACCGCTACCGCGACGGCAGCCCCCTCTACCCCACCGGAGGCAACGCATGACCGCGACCACCGAGGCCACCGTGACCACCGACGCGGCGCTGGCCGTCGACGGCCTGTGGAAGATCTTCGGCACCAGGGCCGACGGCATCATCGGCACCCCCGACGCTGACCTTTCCCGCAAGGACCTGCAGGCGAAGACCGGCTGCGTGATGGCCGTCAAGGACGTCTCATTCGAGGTGGCGCCCGGCGAGGTGTTCGTCGTGATGGGCCTGTCGGGCTCCGGCAAGTCGACCCTCGTCCGGCTGCTCACCCGGCTGATCGAGCCCACCGCCGGGCAGGTGCGGATCAACGGCGAGGAGGTCACCAGCGCCTCGGAGGAGAAGCTGCGGGAGATGCGGCGACACCACGTGGCCATGGTGTTCCAGCACTTCGGCCTGCTGCCGCACCGCAAGGTGATCGACAACATCTCATACGGGCTCGAGGTGCGTGGCGAGGGCAAGGTGGACCGCCGGGCGCGGGCCCAGGAGATGGTCGACCTGGTCGGGCTCTCCGGGTACGAGGAGTCGTACCCCGACCAGCTGTCCGGCGGCATGCAGCAGCGGGTCGGCCTCGCCCGCGCGCTGGCCGTCGACCCGGCGGTGATGATGTTCGACGAGCCGTTCTCGGCGCTCGACCCGCTGATCCGCCGCGACATGCAGAACGAGGTGATCCGGCTCCACGAGGAGGTCGGCAAGACGATGGTCTTCATCACCCACGACCTGCAGGAGGCGCTCAAGCTCGGCGACCGGATCCTGATCATGCGCGACGGCGAGATCGTCCAGGTCGGGCGGCCCGACGAGGTCGTCGGCGCCCCGGCCGACGACTACGTCCGCGACTTCGTCAGCGAGGTGCCGCGCTCCCACGTACTCACGCTGCGCTGGGTGATGCGTGAGCCGCGCGACGGCGAGTCGCTCGACGGCCCGGTGATGCAGGCCGACCAGGTGATCAAGGACGTCGCCCGTGACGTTCTCGACGCCGAGCATCCGATCCGCGTCTACGACGGGGAGGAGTTCCTCGGCGTCGTCGACGACGAGGACGTGCTCCGGGTCGTGGTGGCCGAGGAGGAAGGGCCGGAGTCGTGACCGTCACCGGGGCCCGACCCTCGACCCCGCCCTCGACTCGGGCCGAGACCCCGCCACCCGAGCCGCCCCCGAAGCGGCGGCTCGGGCTGACCCTCGGCATCGTGGTCGTCGGCTGGATCGTGGGCTGGGCGATCTGGCGTGGGCAGGCGACACTGGAGATCGGCGTCGCCGAGCTGACCGACGTGCACCGTTGGCTGCTCGAGCTGCGCGACGACTTCGACGCGGCCCGCAACAGCAACGTCGTCTTCCTGTACGTCATCGACCCGGTCAGCTCGGCGCTCGACTGGGTCGTGACGTTCCTGCAGGAGCTGGTCAGCCAGGCGGCGTTCCCTCGCCCGGTGCCGGAGATCGGCTGGCTCGGCGTGCTCGCGATCCTGACCTGGGTCGCGTACGCGCTGGCCGGCCTGCGGTCCGCCCTGCTGGTCGCGGTCAGCCTGCTGGTGTTCGGGTTCTTCGGCTACTGGGAGGAGAGCCTCGACCTGCTGATCATCACCGCGGTCTCGGTCGGGATCTGCTGCCTGGTCGGTCTGCCGCTGGGCATCTGGATGGCCCGCAGCAAGGCGGCGACGACCGCCGTGACTCCGGTGCTCGACTTGATGCAGACCATGCCGTCGTTCGCCTACCTCACCCCGCTCGTCTTGGTGTTCGGCATCGGCCCGGCCTCGGCCGTCGTCGTCACCTTGATCTACGCGTTGCCGCCGCTGGCGCGGATCACCGCACACGGCATCCGCAACGTGTCACCGACCACCATCGAGGCCAGCCGCTCGATGGGGGCGACCCGACGTCAGGTGCTCCGCAAGGTGCAGCTGCCGATGGCGAAGCGGACCATTGTGGTCGGCATCAACCAGTGCACGATGGCGGCGCTGTCGATGGCCACCATCGCCGCGCTGATCGACGGCCCCGGCCTCGGCCAGCCCGTCATGCAGGCGCTGCAGAGCCTCGACATCGGCGGCGCGTTCGTCAGCGGCCTGGCGATCGTGATCATGGCGATCATGCTCGACCGGACCACGACGGCGGCGAGCGAGCGGGCCGAGACGGCGGCCCGCGGGGGCACCGGCAACGCGAGGCGGCGCCGGCAGATCCTGGCCGGGTCCGCGGTCCTGGTGGCCGTCGCCGTCTACTTCTCCCGCACCTACACCGACCTTGCGGAGTTCCCGGCCAGTCCCGACCTCGGCACCCCGCTCGCCGACGGCGTGCGCAGCGCCACCGAGTGGGTGACGTCCAACATCGAGCCGGTCACGGAGGCGTTGAAGGACCTCGTCAGCTACGGGCTGCTCAACCCGCTACAGGCCCTGATGGCCGACTCGCCCTGGTGGCTGATGGCGGCGGTGCTGCTGGCGGTGTCGTACCTGCTCGGCGGCTGGCGACCGCTGGTCACCACCGCGGTCTGCCTCGCCGTGATCCTCGGCACCGGCCTGTGGAACGAGTCGATGAAGACCCTCACCACGACCGTCGTCGCCACTTTGCTGGTGATGCTGATCGCGGTCATCATCGGCGTCTGGATGGGCCGCAACCGGCGCGCCGACGCGTTCGTGCGGCCGTTCCTCGACGCGCTGCAGACGATCCCCCCGTTCGTCTACCTCGTACCCGCACTCGCGCTGTTCGGCCCGACCCGCTTCACCGCGATCGTGGCGGCCATCGCGTACGCCACACCGATCGCGACCAAGCTGATCGCCGACGGGATCCGGGGTGTGTCGCCGACGTCGGTGGAGGCGGCCCGGGCCTCGGGCACCACCGCGTGGCAGATGATCAGCAAGGTCCAGCTGCCGATGGCCCGGGCCGCCGTCGTGCTCGCCTCCAACCAGGGCCTGCTCTTCGTGCTGTCGATGGTGGTCATCGGCGGCCTGGTCGGCGGGGGCGGCCTCGGGTTCCTGGTGGTCACCGGCTTCTCGCAGGCCGAGGACTTCGGAAAGGGCCTCGCCGCCGGCATCGCGATCACCGCGCTCGGAGTCATGCTCGACCGGATCACCCAGCACGCCGCCGCCCGTACCGGGCGCGCCTGAATGAAGGAGACACAGTGACACAGAAGACGAGAACTCTCCGCGTCGCCGCTATGACCGCCGTAGTCGGGCTCGGTCTCGCGGCCTGCGGCGGAGACATCGAGTCCGCCGGCGGCGGCGGTGGTGACGGCGGCGGCGAGGACTGCGGCCAGTTCGACATCGCCATCAACCCGTGGGTCGGCTACGAGGCGTCCGCCCACGTGGTCGGCTACGTCGCGAAGTCCGAGCTCGGGTGCAACGTCGAGTACAAGAACCTCAAGGAGGAGGTTGCCTGGCAGGGCATGGGCAGCGACGAGGTCGACGTGGTGATCGAGAACTGGGGCCACCCGGACCTGAAGAAGAAGTACATCGAGGAGCAGAAGACCGCGCAGGAGGCCGGCTCCACCGGCAACATCGGCGTGATCGGGTGGTATGTGCCGCCGTGGATGGCCGAGAAGTACCCGGACATCACCGAGTGGGAGAACCTCAACAAGTACGCCGACCAGTTCAAGACGTCGGAGTCCGGCAACCAGGGCCAGCTCCTCGACGGCGACCCGTCGTTCGTCACCAACGACGAGGCCCTGGTGAAGAACCTCAAGCTCGACTACAAGGTCGTCTACGCCGGCAGCGAGGCCGCCCTCATCCAGGCGTTCCGGCAGGCGGAGAAGAACAAGGAGCCGCTGATCGGCTACTTCTACGACCCGCAGTGGTTCATGTCCGAGGTGCCACTGGTGAAGATCAACCTCCCGCCGTACGAGGAGGGCTGCGACGCCGACCCGGAGAAGATCGCCTGCGACTACCCGGAGTACGACCTCGACAAGATCGTCGCCACCGACTTCGCCGAGTCGGGGAGCCCTGCCTACGACCTGGTGAAGGCCTTCGAGTGGACCAACGAGGACCAGAACGTCGTCGCGTCCTACATCGCGCAGGACAAGATGGACCCGGAGGAAGCGGCCGAGAAGTGGGTCAAGGACAACCAGGACAAGGTCGACGCCTGGCTCGGCTGACGGCGACCTGACAGTCTCAGCAGCGGCGGCGGCCACCACTCGGTGGCCGCCGCCGTCGTACGCGCCGGGCTCTTGACAGGGATCTGGGAGCGGTAGCACCCTGTTGCGCACAGCGCAGGCAGTTGCACATCAGGCAACTCTGGAGGCCGTCATGACCGAGCTTCGTGATCGGACCGAGCCGGAACCGCCGCCCTCGGGCGGGAGCCGGCGACCACCGCTCGACCGGCTGGTATTCGGCGTCGCGGCCGCGCTGGCGGTGGCGTTCGTGCTCTACGGCGGGCTGGACAACGAGTCGCTTAACACCGCGACGACCAAGGTGCTGGGCTGGATCACCGACTCGTTCGGGTGGCTGTTCGTCCTGACCAGCGGCTTCTTTGTGGGCTTCTCGGCGTACCTCGCGCTCTCCCACTACGGCAACATGAAGCTCGGCACCGACGAGGACGAGCCGGAGTTCTCGACGTTCTCGTGGGTGTCGATGATGTTCGCGACCGGCATGGGCATCGGGCTGATGTTCTGGGGCGTTGCCGAGCCGCTCACCCACCTCAACACCCCGCCGATGGACCTGGCGGAGGCGGGGTCGCCGGAGGCCGCGCAGCTCTCGATGGAGTACACCTTCTTCCACTGGGGCTTCCACCCGTGGGCGATGTACGCCGTGATCGGGCTGGCGATCGCGTACTTCGCGTACCGCAAGGGCTACGGCAACCTGATCAGCTCGACCTTCTTCCCGCTGCTCGGCGACCGCGCGGCCGGCGGCCCCGGCAAGGCGATCGACATCGTCGCGATCTTCGCACGCTGTTCGGGTCGGCGACCTCGCTCGGGCTCGGCGCCCTGCAGATCACCGGCGGCATCGACAACGTCTTCGGGTCCGGTGGCGGCAGCAAGACGCTGGCCGTCGTGGTGATCGCCGTCCTCACCAGCTGCTTCGTGATATCGGCGGCGAGCGGCATCGAGCGCGGCATCAAGTGGCTCTCCAACACCAACGCCCTCGCGGCCGGGCTGCTGGTGCTCTTCTTGTTCGTCGTCGGCCCGACCGTCTTCATCCTCGGCACGTTCACCGAGTCGATCGGCGGGTACCTCACCCGGCTGCCGACGATGAGCTTCCGGACCGGTGTCTTCGAGGGTGCCGAGTGGCTGAACGGCTGGACGATCTTCTACTGGGCCTGGTGGATCTCGTGGACGCCGTTCGTCGGCATGTTCATCGCGCGGATCTCGAAGGGCCGCACGATCCGGCAGTTCGTGATCTTCGTGATCGCCATCCCGAGCCTGGTCAGCTTCATCTGGTTCGCGATCCTCGGCGGTGCGGCGTTCGACCTGCAGCTCAACCAGGGCGTAGACATGCCCGCGGCGCTCGAGGGCGGCATCGAGAACGCCCTGTTCGAGACCCTGCGCGAGTTCCCGCTGGCGTCGGTGACGGTTACGCTGGCGATCTTCCTGATCGCGATCTTCTTCGTCACCGGCGCCGACAGTGCCTCGATCGTGATGGGCATGCTCAGCCAGCGTGGCACCGAAGAGCCGCAGCGGTCGCTGATCGTGTTCTGGGGTGTCGCCACCGGCGCGGTCGCGGCGGTGCTGCTGGTGGCCGGCGGGCTCGAAGCGCTGCAACGGCTCGTCATCATCGTGGCGGGACCGTTCCTGCTCATCCTGGTCGCGATGTGCGTGTCGTTGATCAAGGCGCTGCGCGAGGAGACGCGCGAGTCGAAGCGCGCACCGAAGGTCCGTCGTACGGTGCAGCACGCCGAACGGCCCGAGTAGCTGCCGTGGTCACCCGGGTAGCCGGGCCGGAGACGATCCTCGACGCGATCGGGAGCACCCCGCTGCTGCGGGTCGACGACATCTGGGTCAAGCTCGAGTACCTCAACCCGTCCGGCTCGATCAAGGCGCGGGTCGCGCACTACATCATCGACCGGGCCGAGCGTGAAGGGTTGCTGCGGCCCGGCGACACCATCGTCGAGGCGTCCAGCGGCAACACCGGCAACGCGATGAGCATGGTGGCCGCCGTCAAGGGCTACCGGATGCTGGTCGTGATGCCCAACGGCATGAGCCCGGAGCGTACGGCGATCTCCCGGGCCTTCGGCGCCGAGGTGATGGCGGTCGGCGACTTCCACGTCAACGACGCGCTGGCGATGGTCGGCGAGCTCGGCGCGCTGCCCGGGTACTTCGCGCCCCAGCAGTTCGACAACGAGTGGAACGTCGAGGAGAACCGGGACTGGCTCGGGCCGGAGATCCTCGACCAGCTGCCTGCGGGTGTGGTGCCCGACGCCGTCGTCGGGGGAGTCGGCACCGGCGGCACCATCGTCGGCGTCGGCGCCTGCTTCAAGCAGGTCAACCCGGACTGCCTGGTCGTCGCGCTCGAGCCGGACGAGTCCTGCACGATCCTCTGCGGCGAGATCGGCAAGCACCTGATCGAGGGCATCTCCGACGGCTTCGTGCCCGGGATCATCGAACGGCACCGGGCCGAGCTCGACCTCGTGCTCAGCGTCGACTCGGAGTCGGCGGTCGCCGAGATGCGGCGGCTGGCCCGGGGCCACGGCATCTTCGTCGGTCCGAGCTCGGGCGCGCACATGGTGGCGGCGCGCCGGCTGCGCGACCAGCTCGGGCTCGACACGGTGGTGACGTTCTGCTGTGACGAGGGCGAGAAGTACCTCACCGACTACTTCATCGAGGCAGCGGGCAGCAAAGCGGCGGGCACCGAATCAGCGGACAGGGTTGACACCGCCCGATAGCCCGGCCGATGCTGGGTCTGTTCCGTATCGCGCACATAGTTGCGCACCACGCAACCTCTGACCCGAGACCAGGAGGGCGACGTCGATGGCGACGGTTCCCAGCAGCGCACGTGTGGTCGTGATCGGCGCCGGCATCGTCGGCAACAGCCTGGTCTACCACCTGGCCCGGCTCGGCTGGCGCGACATCGTGCAGATCGACAAGGGCCCGCTGCCCAACCCGGGCGGGTCGACCGGCCATGCCTCGAACTTCATCTTCCCGGTCGACCACTCCCGCGAGATCACCGACCTGACCTTGGACAGCGTGCGCCAGTACCAGGAGATGGGGGTCTTCACCGAGTCCGGCGGGTACGAGGTCGCGCGCACCGAGGAGCGGATGGAAGAGCTCCGTCGGCGGATGTCCTCGGCCCGCGCCTGGGGCATCGAGTCCGAGCTGGTCACCCCCGAGCAGGTGGCGGAGAAGGTGCCGTTCCTCGACCCCACGGTGATCGTCGGTGCGTTCTGGACGCCGTCGGTCGGCGTAGTCGACTCACTGCGGGCAGGCACGATCATGCGCGAGCGGGCCCAGGAGCTCGGCGCGCTGCAGGTCGTCGCCACCGTCGAGGTGACCGGCCTGGACGTCGAGGAGGGCCGCGTCACCCGCGTCCGCACGTCGGGTGGCGACATCGACGCGACGACTGTCGTGATCGCCTGCGGGGTCTGGAGCCCCAAGCTGGCCGCGATGGCCGGTGCACACATCCCGCTGACGCCCGCCGTGCACCAGATGATCAGCGTCGGCCCGGTGCCCCAGCTCGCGGGCACGACCGGCGAGATCTCGTTCCCGATCATCCGGGACATGGACACCTTCTGCTACGAGCGTCAGCACGGTGGCGACATGGAGGTCGGCTCGTACGCGCACCGGCCGATCCTGCACGACCCGGAGGACATCCCCTCGATCGAGCAAGCCAAGCTGTCGCCGACCGAGATGCCGTTCACCGCCGACGACTTCGACCCGCAGCTCGAGCAGGCTCTGGAGCTGATGCCCGACGTACTCGGCAATCCCGAGGTCGAGATCCGGTACGCGATCAACGGGCTGCTGTCGCTCACGCCGGACGGTGCGCCGATCTTGGGCGAGACACCCGAGGTGCAGGGGCTGTGGTCGGCGGCGGCGGTCTGGGTCAAGGAGGGCCCGGGCGTCGGCCGACTGGTGGCCGAGTGGATGACCGACGGCACGCCCGAGTACGACGTCAGCAACTCCGACATCGCCCGCTTCTACCCGCACCAGCGCACCCGTGAGCACATCAAGGCGCGCACCGGTGAGGCGTTCAACAAGACCTACGGCATCGTGCACCCAGGCGAGCAGTGGGCCAGCGACCGCGACAAGCGGCTCGCGCCGATGCACGCTCGACAGCGTGAGCAGGGCGCGTTCTTCTTCGAGGCGGTCGGCTGGGAGCGGCCGTTCTGGTACGCGTCGAACGAGCATCTGCTCGGCGAGTACGGCGATGCCGTGATGCCGCGTGAACACGAGTGGGACGCCCGCTGGTGGTCGCCGATCATCAACGCCGAGCACCTCGCGATGCGGGAGCGGGCCGGCATCGTCGACCTGTCGGCGTTCGCGATCTTCGACGTCGTCGGACCGGGCGCGATGGCGGCGGTGCAGGGCATCGTCGTCGCGCAGGCCGATGTCGCCCCGGGTCGGGTCGTCTACACGCCGGTGATCGACGAGCGCGGCGGCTTCCGGTCCGACCTCACGGTGATGCGGCTCGGCCACGACCACTACCGCGTAGTGACCGGCGGCGCGCACGGCATGGTGGACCGCAAGTGGTTCGCCGACCGGATGCCCGCTGACGGCACCGCCAGCGTGGTCGACCAGACGTCGACGTACACGACGATCGGCGTGTGGGGTCCACGGGCGCGCGACCTCCTCGGCTCGGTCACCGACGCCGACATCAGCCACGAGTCGTTCGGCTTCGGCCGCTGCCGCGACATCGAGGTCGGGTCGCTCGGCGTGCTCGCGTCGCGGATCTCGTACGTCGGCGAGCTTGGCTGGGAGCTGTACGTGCCGATGGAGCAGGGTGCGCCGCTGTGGGACCTGCTGCACGCCGCCGGTGCCGAGCACGGCGCCGTCCCGGTGGGCATCGGCGTCTACGGCACGACCGGGCGGCTGGAGAAGGGCTACCGCGCCTTCGGCTTCGAGCTCGACGCCGAGCGCACGATCGTGGAGGCCGGGATGATGCGGCCGAAGGTGAAGGACGCCGACTTCGTCGGCCGCGAGGCCTACCTCAAGCAGCGGGCCGACGACCCGGCGACCGTGCTCTGCACGCTGACCGTCGATGACCATACGTCCGCCGACGGCACCCAGCGGTACATGCTCGGCGGCGAGCCGATCGTCGGTCGTGACGGGTCGCCGTTGGTCGACGGACACGGCCACCGGCCGTACGTCACCTCGGCCGGCTCGGCGCCGTCGCTCGGCAAGCACCTGCTGATGGCGTACCTCCCGCCGGACCAGGCAGTCGTCGGCAGCCAGCTCGCGGTCAGCTACATGGAGCAGCTGTATCCCGTCACCGTCGCGGCCGGTGACGCCACGCCGCTGTTCGACCCCGCCAACGACCGGATCCGGGGGTAGCGCGACGTGGCAAACGTACTGGTCTGCATCAAGCGGGTGCCCGGGGCGTCGGGGCAGATCCTGCTGACCGAGGACGAGCAGGCGGTCGACGCGCGCCATGTCGGCTGGACCGTCAGCCCGCACGAGGAGTGTGCGGTCGAGCTGGCGATCCAGGTGGCGGCGGCGACCGGCGGTGCGGCGACGGTGCTCACGGTCGGCTCGTCCGACGCGCTCGAACAGCTGCGGGACGCGCTGGCGGTCGGCTGCGCCGGTGCCGTACTCGTGGAGGCCGACACCCAGCACTTCGGACCGGTCGACGTGGCCGAATCGATCGCCGACGTGGTGCGTGCGCACGAGGTCGCGGGTACGACGTACGACCTGGTCGTGCTCGGCAACGACGCGGCCGACACCGGCGACTTCCAGGTCGGCGTGCGGCTCGCGTACGCGCTGGAGCGGCCGGTGCTGACCGGCATCTCGACCTGCGAGATTGACGGTGACACGGTCGTCGCCCGAGGCGACGGCCCGGACGGACTGGAGGTGTTCGAGGTGCCCCTGCCGGCCGTGGTGGCGGTGATGGAGGGTGGTGTCTCGCCGCGCTACCCGTCGATCCCGGGTCGGATGAAGGCCAAGCGGGCGCCGGTCGAGACGCTGACCGACTCCCGCAAGCCGGTCGGGTCCGGGCGGGTGCGGCTCAAGCTGCCGCCGGAGCAGCCGAGCCAGGTGGAGATCCTCGGTGCAGGGGCCGATGCCGCACCGGCGGTCGTCGACCTGCTGGTCAAGCTCGGGGTGGTGGCGAAGTGAACGCGATCATCGTGCTGGTCGAGCCCGAGGCACAGGGTGCCTCGGAGGTGTCGCGCGAGACGCTGACGTTCGCCCGCGACCTGGCCGCGCGGGCCGGTGGCGCGCCCGTGCACGCCGTGGTGGCGGGACCGGCTCCCGACGAGGCGGCCCTGCTGGCCCACCTGGGCGAGCAGGGCGTGGCGACGGTGCATCGTGCCGTCGACGATCGGTTGTCCGCGTACGCCGCGGCGGCCTGGGCGGCGGCCGTGGTCGACGCCGCACACTCCGCATCGGCCGGGATCGTCCTGGCCGCCGGGACCCCGCGGGGCAACGAGATCCTGGCCCATGTGGCGACCCGGCTCGATGTCGCGATGGCGGCTAACGTGGTCGAGGTCGACGGCGTTGACCCGCTGGTGGTGACCCGGCAGGTGGTCGGCGGGTCGGCGCTGGAGGAGATGCGGCTCGACGACGCCGTGGCGGTGCTGTCGGTGGCGGGCCACGCCTGCGACCCGGTGCCGGTCGAGTCGCCGAGCCACCCGGAGGTCACGACGTACTCACCGACGCTGACCGACACCGACCTGGTGGCCCGGGTCGCGCGTACGGAGGAGGCGGCTGCCGACGAGTCGGCGGCGCTGACCTCGGCCCGGGTCGTCGTCGGTGCGGGGCGTGGGGCCGGCTCGGCCGACGGGTTCAAGGACCTGCTTGAGCTGACCGACCTGCTCGGCGGCGCGCTCGGTGTCTCGCGGGTCGTGACCAGCCTCGGCTGGCGACCACACCACGAGCAGGTCGGCCAGACCGGGAGCCGGATCGCGCCGGACGTCTACATCGCCTGCGGAATCAGCGGGGCGATCCAGCACTGGGCCGGCTGTCAGAGCGCGAAGACGATCCTGGCGATCAACACCGACCCGGACGCGCCGATGGTCACCAAGGCGCATTATGCCGTGATCGGCGACCTGCACGAGATCGTGCCGGCCGTCAACGAGGAGCTGCGGGCCCGACTGGGGTGACGGTCGCGTCGTCCCTGCGTACCCAGATAGCCTGCCGAGGTGGCTAACGAGGAGCGGCCGGGGAACGGCAGACGGCTCGCCCTCGTCGTGGCCAACCACCTGTACCAGGCGTCGCTGAAGGACGCCACGACGCTGGCCGACCTGTTGGGCGACCCCTCGGTCGGCGGGTTCGCCGTCGAACTGCTGCTCGACCGCCGGCGTGAGGTGGTCCTCGGGCACGTCGATCGGCTGTTCCACGAGTCGAACGAGGACGATGTCGTGCTGCTGTACCTCGGTGGCGACATCGCGTTGCTGCCGGAGATCGCGTTCCGGCTACCCGGCGTGCAGGCGCATGCGGTGGTCGTGCTGATCGAGGGGACGGAGCACTGGGCCCACGACCTCGTCGACCCGGTCGGCGCCCACGGCGTGCTGGTCATCGGTGCGGCGGCTCCGCTGGAGGACCGCGCGCGCGGCAGGTCCCCCCTCACCCGCGGGCTGGTGACGGGCCTGACCACCGGCGCAGCCGACCTCGACCACGACGGCGAGATCGACGCCGACGAGTTCTACGGCTACCTGCAGGACCTGCTGCGCACCTGGTCGCCTGAATACCGGCTCGTCCGGTGGCGGTACGGCCGGCCGCAGCGCACGGTGCTCGCGCACAGCCGGCGCGCGGTCGGCGGCGCCGCTCCGCAGCCCCCGATGAGTCTCCCCCAGCAGCAGGCCCCGGCCGCCCCAGCGCCCGCCGGCCCGCCGCCGCCGAGGGATGAGGGCTACGCCGCTCAGGGCGGCCAGAGTTTCGAGGGGTCGGACACCGGCTCACGGCTGGGCCGGTGGTGGCGTCGGATGCGCGACCGCCCTGAGTCGTTGCGCCCCCCGAGGTCGGTGGGCGACGGAGCGGTCGTCGACGGCCCCGTCAGCGGCGGGCGGTTCACCGGCTCGGTCCTGGCGTACCCGCATATCGGGGGGCCCGAGGCGGTGGTGGTCGGCACCCCGTTCGATGTCACGATCGGTCTTTCGCCGCGGCGGGACCGGTCGCTGGTCACGGCGGGTGCGTTGGCGTTGCCTCCGGGCAAGCCGATCGATGTCGGGCTGATGGTCACCTACGACCCTGACTCGCTCCGTCTCGAGACCCCGCTCCCGACCACGATCCGGGTGAACCCGGCTAACCCGTATGTGGTGGTGGCGGCCCGGTTCGTTGCGCTGGATGGTGATGATCTGGGCGCGGAGCGACGGATCGGCGTGCACTATCTGCTTGATGGTGTCGTGATCGGGGTGGCGTGGAAGCGGTTCGTCGCCGCTTGGGACGAGTCCGAGCTGGCCGGCCTGCCCCGGCCCGACCCGCGCGAGCGGACGCTGCTCAACTTGGCGCCGGTGTTGCGTGAGGAGGCGCCCGACCTGGTTGTCGCCGTCTATCGGGCCGACGATGCGACCGGCGACTACTTCGTCTGGTCGGCGTACCCGTCGATGTCGGGGTTCGCGGTGCCTGACACGCAGCGGTCGGGGCGGATTGGGGATGAGTCCAAGCAGTTCGCCACCGATGGGCGGCGGAGCGTGGCGCAGGGTGGCGACCCGGTGGGGCTGTTCACCCAGCTGCACGGCCGCGCGCTGGACATCGGGCGGGCGATCCCGGTGGCGATGCGGGAGACCCTGCGTGAGCTGGCGACCGGCCGGGAGACG
>WHTB01000214.1 GCA_009379735.1 Propionibacteriales bacterium | reverse complement strand
TGGCCAGGCTGCGCAGCGAGTACCGGGCCAGCGCGGTGACCGCCGCCGCCTCGGCACCCTTGCCGCTGACGTCGCCGATCACGATCCCCCACTCGTCGGGGCCGACCCGGAACACGTCGAAGAAGTCCCCGCCGATCTCGCCGCCGTCGCCGGCCGGCCGCCGACCGACAGCGTCAGCTCCAGCGGGGTGCCGGTTGCCTCGACCTGGCCGGTCGGCGGCGTGAGCCCCGGCTGGTCAGGCAGCAGCTCGCCGAGCGAACGGCCGATCAGGTCCGCGGTCCGCGGCCGGCCGACGACCCGCGCGGCGGCCGGGTTGGCGTCCAGCACCCGGCGGAAGGCGTCCAGGACGAAGACGGCGTCGGCCATGGTGTCCACGATGACCCCCCGGGCCACCGGTGCGAGCTTGACCAGGTGGGCGCGGAACAGGCCCCACACGCAGACCGCGCCGGTCACGATGAACAGGAACGGGGTCAGGTCGACCCGGGCGAACGGCCCGACCTCGAGGTTGTGCAGCAGGTTCGCCACCCACGGCAGCAGGGCGGCGGCGACCATGGTCATCGACATCCGCCAGTAGACCGGGGAGACGCGGACCAGCGTGCTGACGAAGATCACGGTGGCAACGAGCAGCAGCGCGTTGGTGTAGACGAGATGGACCCAGAAGACCGGCCCGGTGCCGACCACCGGCAGGTCGTCACCGGCCGCCGACGCCGGGTAGAACCGCACCAGGTCGTGCGTGGCCGGGACCGCCAGCAGCGCCAGCACGACGGCGGGCTCGATACCCAGCACGACCAGCAGCCGACGGGTCACCCGGTGGCCGCGGCCGGTGTACTGGAGCACGAACGCGAGCCACGACGGCCCGAGCGCGCCGATGCCGACGTACTTCAGGTCGCCCCACCGGCTCTTGGTCGCCAGCTCGGTGGCCGAGAGCTCGGCGGCGTACGCGAGTCCCCACCAGGCGACCGCCAGCAGCAGTACGGCCAGGCTCGCCGCTGCTGGTGCGCTCCGGCGCCACGCCACGTACGCGGCGAGGGCGGCGAGCAGCAGGCCGGCCGCCACCATCAGGCTGGCCAGCAGGGACAGCACGCGTCGTCACCCCCTCGAGGTCGTACTGGTGCGCGTCAATTCCAGCCTGCCTGACCCCCTCGCGCCGCGAGCGCCGAACGCGCGAGGAGTCACGAATCCGTTACTCAGGTGTGAGGCAGGACCTGCGCCAGCTCCGGCAGGGCGGCGAGCTGGTCGGCGAGGATCGCCCGGGCGACCGGGACCGAGCCCACCAGCGGGTGCAGACTCAGCGCCTTGACCGCGAGCTCGCGCGATCCGTGGTGGGCGGCCGCGATCGTGGTGCGTTCGACGGCCTTCACGCTGGTCACCAGGCCCTGTGCATGCAGGTCGAGCGCCCCCACGGCCATCGGCACGGGACCGGAGCCGTCGATGCGGCAGGGCACCTCGATCACGGCGTCGTCGTCGAGGAACGGCAGCGTGCCGCGGTTGGGCACGTTGAGCACCAGCGTCTGCGGGGCGTCGGTGCCCACGGCGCGCATCACCGCCAGCGCCACCTGGTCGTAGCCGCCGCCGTCGAGGTCGTACGAGTCGCGCTCACCGGACCCGGTCGCCGCCCGGCTGTCGGCCATGTAGGACTCCTCGCGGTCGCGCCGCGCCTGCTCCCAGCGTGCGTACGACGTCTCGGCGCCGGCGCCCTGCACCCCGTCGTAGAAGGCCTGCTGCTGGCCGAGCAGGAACTCGCCGCGGGTCTGCTCGGCCGCCCGCCCGGACGCCAGCGCGTCGGTGCGGAAGTACCAGTACCAGAGATACTCGTTGGGGATGCTGCCGAGCGTGCGCAGCCACGGCTGGCCGAACAGCCGGCCCTCCTCTATGCACTGCAGCCGGTCGGGATCGGCCAGCAGGCCGGGCAGCCGGTCCTCGCCGCCGATCACGACGCGGCGCAGCCAGCCCAGGTGGTTCAGCCCGGCGTAGTCGAACGTCGCCGTGGCCGGGTCGACGTCGAGGGCCCGCGCGACCCGGCGGAACAGGCCGACCGGCGAGTCACAGATCCCGATCACGCGGTCACCCAGCCGGGCCCGCATCGCCTCGGTGACCAGGCCGGCCGGGTTGGTGAAGTTGATGACCCACGCCGCAGGTGCCTCCGCGGCGATCACGTCGGCCACCTGCAGGGCTGCGGGCACCGTGCGCAGGCCGTACGTGACACCGCCGGCGCCGGTGGTCTCCTGGCCGATGACGCCGTGCGACAGGGCCGAGCGCTCGTCGCAGATCCGGCCCTGGAGCCCCGCCACCCGGATCGCCGAGAACACGAAGTCCGCCCCTCGCACCGCATCGCGCAGGTCGCTGCTCAGCCGTACTGCGGGAGCCCTTCCGCCGGCCGAAGCGGCGAGGTGCTCCAGCACCGACGCCACGACCGTCAGCCGCGCGGGATCGACGTCGTGCAGCATCAGCTCGTCCACCCCGAGGGCGGGGTCCTCACAGAGCGCCCGGAACACCAGCGGGACGCGGAACCCCCCTCCGCCCAGGATCGTCAGACGCATGTCCGCCGCCCTCCGCTCACGCCGTCACCACGCGGCACCCGGCCTCCTCGAAAGCAGCCAGCGTCAGCTCGTCGCCGGCCCGGCAGACGAGCACGTCGACATCCTCCGGCCCGCATACCCGGGCCAGGCCGCTGCCGGGGAACTTGCCGGCGTCGGCGAGCAGGACCACCTCGTCGGCGGCGCGGAGCATCGCCTGCTTGACGGGCACCTCGGCGACTGTCGTGTCGAGCACCGTGCCGTCCGGCCTGATCCCGGACGTGCCGAGGAACAGCCGCTGGGCGTGGACCTGCCGCAGCGCCTGCTCGGTCAAGAACCCGACCATCGACTTGTAGTTCCGGCGGACCATCCCGCCGAGCAGGATCAGCTCGACGGTCTCGTCCTCGGCGAGCTCCTCGTAGACCGCGAGGCTCGACGTGACGACGGTGACCGGGCGGCTGCGCAGCAGGGTCGCGAGCCCGTGCACCGTGGTGCCGATGTCGAGCAGCAGCACGTCGCCGTCGTTCACCAGCGCCGACGCCTGTTGGGCGATCGCGTCCTTGTCGGCGTGCGGCCGGGCGGCGATGTGGGAGTACGGCGGCTCGGCCACCGCCGTCGCCTTGGCGCCACCGCGGACCCGAGACACCACGCCGTCACGCGCCAGCCGGGCGAGGTCGCGGCGTACGGTGGCCTCGCTGACGGCCAGCATCTCGGCGAGGGCGTGCACGTCGACCACTCCCTCGGAGCGCAACGTCTCGAGGATCCGGTCGTAGCGACGCTGAGCCAGCACGCTGTGACAGTATCAGTCAACTTCGTGCAGATGCGTCCGGTGAGTCAAACGAAAGGCTGCGCGAAGCTGCGCAACGACGACAGGCAGCGGCCAAATCGCGTGCCGACCTGGTCAACTTTGCGCAACTCTTGCCAATGTCGCGCACGATGGCACAGACTTGCGACGCAGGAGGTGGCAGGTGGCAGTGGCCGAGGGTGGGCCGGCGCGCGAGGCGGTGCCGGAGTTCGACATCTTTCTCAGCGGCACGGTGTTCCTCGACATCGTGTTCACCGGGATGCTCGGGCCCCCGAGCGGGGGACACGAGGTGTGGACCGACGGCATGGGGTCGAGCCCTGGGGGAGTGGCGAACCTCGCCGTGGCGTGCTCGCGGCTGGGCCTGCGGACGTCGTTGGCCGCGGCGTTCGGCGGCGACGTGTATGGCGACTTCTGCTGGACCCTGCTCGAGGAGGCCGAGGAGATCGACCTGTCACGGTCGCGACGGTTCGAGGGCTGGCACTCCCCGGTGACGGTCTCGCTCGCGTTCGACGACGACCGCGCCATGGTGACGCACGGGCATCCGGCCCCGGTCGAGCTCGACGCGCTGGTGGCGCACCCACCGACGGCCAAGGTGTGTTTCTTCGACGCCGGCTCGCCCCGGCCGCCCTGGCTCGACGGCGCCATCGAGTCAGGCAGTCTTGTGTTCGCCGACGCCGGGTGGGACTCGACCGGCGATTGGGACGCCGACCGGATGCGTGCCCAGCTGGGCGGCGTACACGCGTTCGTCCCCAACGCCGACGAGGCGATGGCCTACACCCGCACCGACTCCCCGGGCGCGGCGCTCGAGTGCCTGCGCGAGTTCGTGCCGCTCGCGGTCGTGACCACCGGCAGCGGCGGGGCGTTCGCCGCCGACAACACGACCGGAGAGACGGCCTGGGCGCCCGGCATCCCGGTCGACGTCCTCGACTCCACCGGGGCCGGCGACGTCTTCCTGGCCGGCCTGGTGGTCGGGACGCTGCGCGCGTGGTCCCTGCAGCACCGGCTCCGCTTCGCCAACCTCTGCGCCGCCCTGTCGGTCCGCGACTTCGGTGGCGCACTCGCGGCACCCGGCTGGGGTGAGGTCGCCACCTGGTGGGCGGAGGTGCGCGACGCACCGCGGATGTGCAAGGACTACGAGTTCCTCAACGACGTGATACCGCCGGGCACCCCACGGGCGGTGTCGCGCGCGGATGCCACGATCGGCCTGCGACGCCTTCCCCCACTCCCCACGAGCCCGTCAACGAAGGAGACACTGTGATACCCAGGCTGAGGCGAACTGGTCTGCTGGCCCTGGCGGCGACGGCGCTGCTGGTCGTGACGGCCTGTGCCCCGGGCTCCGGCGGCGACGACGCCAAGAAGGAGCCGGCGTCCGACGTCGAGACCGACGTGGCCGGCGCCGGAGACGTCACGCTGACGGTGTGGGACCAGGAGGTCCGCAGCGGCCAGGACAAGCCGCTCGAGGAGCTCAACGCGGCGTTCATGGACACGTACCCGAACGTCACGATCAAGCGGGTCTCCCGGTCCTTCACCGACCTGCAGAAGCAGCTACGGCTGGCGATCACCGGTGACGACGCCCCTGACGTCGTGCAGGCCAACAACGCGCGCGCCGACATGGGCGCGTTCGTGAAGGCCGGTCTGCTGCGCTCGCTCGAGCCGTACGCCGGGGCCTATGGCTGGGAGGACCGGTTCCCCGACACGGTGCGGTCGGTCGTGTCGTACAGCGAGGACGGCCAGACGTTCGGCGAGGGCAACCTGTACGGCCTGCCGTTGACCGGCGAGCTGGTCGGTGTCTGGTACAACAAGGCCAAGCTGGCCGACCTCGGCATCGAGCCGCCGCAGACGCTCGCGGACTTCGAGGCGGCTCTGGACCAGGCCAAGCAGGCCGGCGAGATCCCGATCCAGTTCGGCAACCTGGACCAGTGGCCGGGCATCCACGAGTGGGGCTTCGCGCAGAACCAGTTCGTGCCGCGCGACGAGATCCGCAACCTCGGCTTCGGCCAGGAGGGCTCGTCGTGGACCACCGACGAGAACACCGCCGCCGCCGAGGCGATCACCGGCTGGGCCGACAAGGGCTACTTCACCAAGGGCTTCAACGGCCTCGGGTACGACCCGTCGTGGCAGGCGTTCGTGAAGGGCGACGGGGTGTTCCTGGTCTCCGGCACCTGGCTGCTCGCCGACCTCTCCGCCGGTCTCAAGGACGACCTGGGGTTCATGCTCCCGCCGGTCGGTGAGACCGGCGACCTCGCAGTGACCGGCTCCACCGGACTGCCGTTCTCGATCACCGAGGCCAGCGAGAACCCCGACGTCGCCGCGGCGTACCTCGACTTCATCACCTCGGAGGACGCGATGGCGAAGATCTCCGCGGCCGGTGGGCTGCCGGTGGTCGACCTCGAGGCGCAGCAGCCGTCCGGCACGCAGGCCGAGGTGTTCGACGCCTGGTCGACCGCCAGCAGTGAGGACGCCCTGGTCCCGTACCTCGACTGGGCGACTCCTGACGCGACCGATGTGGTGCCGACGGAGGTGCAGCAGCTGCTGGGCGGCGACCGGTCGGTCGACGACTTCCTCGGTGCGCTGGAGGACGACTACTCGTCCTTCACCGGTGGCTGACCGAGGGCGTGTGCAGCACAGTCGTGGTGCGCCCGGGCAGCCGCGCACGGTCGCGTACCTCTATCTCGCCCCGGCGCTGCTGGTGTTCGGGTGCTTCATGGCCTGGCCGCTGCTGCGCGCGGTCTGGCTGTCGTTGTTCGAGTGGGACGGCCTGTCGGTAGGTACCTGGGTCGGGCTGGGCAACTACGTCGACGTGCTGACCGACCCGCAGCTGCGGGCGCCGTTCGTGCACTCGCTGGTGCTGGTGGTCTTCTTCAGCGCCCTGCCGATCGTGGCCGGGATGGTGCTTGCCGGGTTGATGTCGCGGGCCCGGCTGCGGGGGTCGGGGTTCTTCCGCACGGTGATCTTCCTGCCGCAGGTGGTCGCGATGGTGGTGGTGGCGATCGCCTGGCGAGACATCTACGCGCCCGAGGGCTCGATCAACGACGCGCTGTCCGCGGTGGGCCTCGACGGGCTGGCCCGGGCCTGGCTCGGCGAGCCGTCGTTCGCCCTGATGGCGGTCGGCTTGGTCGGCACCTGGGTGGGCACCGGCCTGTGCATGGTGCTGTTCCTGGCCGGGCTGGCCAAGGTGCCGCGTGAGCTCTACGAGTCGGCCACCCTCGACGGCGCCGGGCCGCTCCGGCAGTTCCTGGCGGTCGGGCTGCCGGCCCTGCGTGGCGAGCTGGCGGTGGCGATGACGCTGACCCTGGTGGCGGCGCTGCGCACCTTCGACCTGGTCTACGTGATGACCGACGGCGGACCTGGTAGGTCGACGCGGGTGCCGTCGTACGAGGTCTACCGCTGGTCGTTGGAGGAGGGCAAGGTCGGGTACGGCGTCACGATCGCGCTGCTGCTGACCGCCGCGATCCTGCTGCTCACCATCGGCATCAACCGGGTGGCCGAAGGGGACCGCCGATGACGTCGACGGCCGAACGGGCGGCGAGCTACCTGGTCCTCGGGCTGGCCGCGGTCCTCGCGCTGTACCCGATGCTGCTGATCCTGGTCACGGCGCTCAGCCCTGACCAGGTGGGCGCATCGGGTGGGCTGCACGTCGAGAACTTCGGCACCGCGTGGGAGCAGGGCAACTTCGGCACGTACGTGAAGAACAGCGTGCTCGTCTCGGCCGCGGTCGTGCTGCTCAGCGCCGCCCTCGCGTCGCTGGCCGGCTATGCCTTCGGCACCATGCAGTTCCGCGGCTCGTCGGTGCTGTTCTACCTGCTGCTGCTCGGACTGATGGTGCCGAGCGAGGCCGTCGTCATCCCGCTCTACTACGACCTCAAGTCCCTCAACCTGACCGACAGCTACTTCTCGCTAGTCTTCCCGCAAGTGGCGCAGTCGCTTGCGTTCGGCACGTTCTGGATGCGGGCCTACTTCCGCAGCGCGTCCCGCGAGGTGGTCGAGGCGGCCCGCGTCGACGGCGCCGGCCACGGCCGGATCTTCTGGTCGATCCTGCTGCCGATGGGCCGGCCCGCGCTGATGACGATGGTGCTGCTCGTCTTCATGTGGACCTGGAACGAGTTCCTGCTGCCCCTGGTGATGATCACCGACGAGTCGCTGCGTACCGCACCTCTGGGGTTGTCCAACTTCCAGGGGCAGTACACGTCCGGAACCGCCCTGCTTGCCGCCGGTGCCGTGCTCGTCGCGCTGCCGGTGGTCGTCGTCTTCCTGTTCACCCAGCGGCACTTCATCCGCGGAATGGTCGAAGGAGCCGTCAAAGGATAGAGAGGTTGCACCCATGACAGTCACCCGTTTCGGGCCAGCGCTCCTCGGTGCGGTGGTCATCGCAGGCATCGGCGCCGTCGCGTCGGTGCCGGCCGAGGCCGCACCGCAGTCGGCTCCCCGGTCCGACCCAGATCTCGACGTGCTCTTCATCGGCGCGCATCCCGACGACGAGGCGGGACGCCTCTCGACGTACGGGCAGTGGAACGAGTACGAGGGGATGGACACCGGCGTCATCACGATCACCCGCGGCGAGGGCGGCGGCAACGCCGTG
>WHTB01000338.1 GCA_009379735.1 Propionibacteriales bacterium | reverse complement strand
GGTTGTGGCTGGCCGACAAGATCACGCCCAGGTCGGCACCGAGGTCGGCCGTCAGCCAGGCCACGGCCGGCGTGGGAATCACGCCCAGCCGGAGTACGTCGACGCCGGCCGACGCGAGACCTGCGACGACGGCGGACTCCAAGAACTCGCCGGAGGCCCGCGGGTCACGGCCCACCACCGCGACCGGCCGGTGCCCCTCGAAGACACCGGCCTCGGCGAGGACGTGCGCGGCGGCGACCGACAAGTCGAGCGCAAGCTCGGCGGTCAGGTCGCGGTTGGCGATCCCGCGGACGCCGTCGGTGCCGAAGAGCCGGCCCACCGGAGGATCAGCGCTTGGAGTACTGGGGAGCCTTGCGGGCCTTCTTCAGGCCAGCCTTCTTGCGCTCCTTGGCCCGCGGGTCGCGGGTCAGCATGCCGGCGGCCTTCAGCGACGGGCGGTTGGCCTCGACGTCGACCGCGTTGAGTGCACGGGACACGCCCAGCCGCAGCGCGCCGGCCTGGCCGGTCAGGCCACCACCGTGGATGCGGGCGATGACGTCGTACGCGCCCTCGGCGTGGGTCAGCACGAACGGCTCGTTGACCAGCTGCTGGTGCACCTTGTTCGGGAAGTACGCCTCGAGGCCGCGGCCGTTGACGGTCCACTGGCCGGTGCCGGGCACCAGCCGTACGCGCGCGATCGCCTGCTTGCGACGGCCGGTGGCGCCGCTCGGAGCGATCGTCGCGACGCGCGCCGGCGTCTCCGTCGACTGGGCGCTCTCGGAGCTGTAGGCGACGGTGCTGGACTCGGTCTCGGCAACCGGGGTGGTGGGCTCAGCCACAGGTGTTCCTCACTTCAGGGCAGACAGCACGAGCGGAGCTCACTGCACTTGCTGGGAAATTTGGGTGATCTCGAACGGCGTGGGCTGCTGGGCCTGGTGCGGGTGGTCAGGGCCCGAGTAGACCTTCAGCTTGGTGAGTAGCTGGCGGCCCAGCTTGTTCTTGGGCAGCATGCCCCAGACCGCCTTCTCGATCGCGCGGCGCGGGTTCTTGTCGAGCAGCGCGCCGTACGGCGTCGCCGACAGACCGCCCGGGTAGCCCGAGTGCCGGTAGGCCAGCTTGGCCTCGCGCTTGTTGCCGGACAGGGCGACCTTGTCGGCGTTGACGATGATGACGAAGTCGCCGGTGTCGACGTGCGGCGCGAAGATCGGCTTGTGCTTGCCGCGGAGGAGCGTGGCGGCCTGGACGGCGAGACGGCCAAGGACGACGTCACGGGCATCGATGACGTGCCACTCACGCTGGACGTCACCGGGCTTCGGGCTGTACGTGCGCACGGTCATTGGCCTTCGTTCGTCGTTCGGTGATCTGGGAGTGCGACCCCCGCGGGGGCGCGGTGCCGCCGGGCTGATGTCCGGGCAGGCAACATCGTAAGTGCAGCGACCCTCAAGGATACGCGGCTCCCGGCGCGGGGGTCAAAACGGGGGTCCGCCGGAATTCGGGATCCCTGATTTCGTTGGGAGCACGCCAAGGCTTAGGTTGACCAGTGTCCACATTACTGGTGAGGAGAGTCGACGTGTCCGACGAGACGGCTACCGCCTCTGCAGGCGACACGCTGACCGTGCGGGACAACCGCACGGGCACGGAGTACGACGTACCCATCCTCGACGGCACGGTTCGTGCCGCCGATCTCGGCAAGATCCGGGTCGCCGAGGACGAGCCCGGACTCGCGGTCTATGACCCGGGGTTCGTCAACACTGCGTCTTGTCGCAGTGCGGTGACGTTCATCGACGGCGACGAGGGAGTCCTCGAGTACCGGGGTTATCCGATCGAGCAGCTGGCCGAGAACTCCGACTATCTCGAGGTCGCGTACCTCCTGATCCACGGGCATCTGCCGTCGCGGGACGAGTACGAAGCCTGGGTGCACGAGATCACGTACCACACGTTCGTGCACGAGAACGTCAAGACGTTCATGCAGGGCTTCCGCTACGACGCGCACCCGATGGGAATGCTGCTGGCGTCGGTCGGCGGCCTGTCGACGTTCTATCCCGAGGGCCGCAACATCAGCGACCCCGACAACCGGCACATGCAGATGGTGCGGCTGATCGCCAAGATGCCGACGCTCGGCGCGTTCGCGTTCCGGCACGCGCAGGGCAAGCCGTACGTCTACCCCGACAACGAGCTGTCCTACACCGCCAACTTCCTCGCCATGCTGTTCAAGATGAGCGAGCGCAAGTTCGTCGCCGACGAGCGGCTGATCAAGGCACTCGAAGTGTTGTTCATCCTGCACGCCGACCATGAGCAGAACTGCTCGACCAACGCGGTCCGCTCCGTCGGGTCGAGCCAGGTCGACCCGTACTCCGCGGTGGCCGCCGGCATCGGTGCGCTCTTCGGCCCCCTGCACGGCGGGGCCAACGAGGCGGTGCTGAGGATGCTGCGCCGGATCGGCACGATCGACAAGATCCCCGAGTTCATCGAGGGTGTGAAGGCCGGCAACGAGAAGCTGATGGGCTTCGGCCATCGGGTCTACAAGAACTACGACCCGCGCGCCAAGATCATCAAGAAGGCCTGCGACGACGTCTTCGAGGTCACCGGGGTCAACCCGCTGCTCACGATCGCGCTGGAGCTGGAGAAGATCGCGCTCGAGGACGAGTACTTCGTGTCGCGCAAGCTCTACCCCAACGTCGACTTCTACTCCGGACTGATCTACGAGGCACTGTCCTTCCCGCCGGAGATGTTCACCGTGCTCTTCGCCATCCCCCGCACGTCGGGCTGGCTGGCGCAGTGGAGCGAGCTGGTCGACGACCCCGAGCAGAAGATCGCCCGACCGAAGCAGATCTACACCGGCGACCGGACGCTGGAGTTCGAGGCCCGCGAGAAGCGCTGGACCTGAGCGTCACTCGGGCCCGGCCCGCACAACGTCCGAAGAACAGGGCCGTGGGAGGCTCCAGCCTTCGGACGTTGTGCCGCAGCCCCTTGATGCAACTGGCCGGTCCCTTCGCGCGTAGGATTCCCAGAGGGTCGGCAGGGGGCCGGCCCGTTCACTAGGGGGATTTCATCATGTCTGTACACACTTCGTCCTGGGCACGTGCCGCCGTCGGGCTGGCCGTCGCGGCGACCGTGGCGATCGCGGCGCCGGCGAGCGCGGCCGTCATCAAGGGCACCAACGGCGCCGACCGCCTGACCGGCACGACCAGCAGCGACACGATCCGCGCCTACAGCGGTCACGACTACGTCAGTGGCAGGTCCGGCCACGACGACATCAGCGGCAGCTGGGGACGCGACGACCTCAACGGCGGCGCGCACGACGACTTCCTCCGTGGCGACGGCAACGGCGACGACCTCGACGGTGGCAGCGGCAACGACACCGTGTGGGGCGGCACCGGCCACGACCAGGTCAACGGCGGGTACGGCGACGACGAGCTGCAAGACCAGCACACGGGCGAGTTCGGCGAGTACCACCCGGCCGACACCGACCGGCTCGACGGCGGTCCGGGGGACGACCTGCTCGGCGCGTTCGACGGGGCCGACCGCATCTTCGGCGGCTCCGGGGCCGACGAGATCCGGGTCGAGCGCGACGGCTCCGCCGACTGGATCGACTGCGGAACCGGCAGCGACGTGCTGAAGTTCTACGGAGGCCGCGACCGAGACGACACGATCAAGAGCTGCGAGAAGGTCGTCAGCGTCTGGTGACGCGGCAACGCTGACAGGACCCGGGCAACGCGGCGACCACCTCGTGCGTCTCCCCCACGAAGGTCGGCACCAGCCGGCCCATCCAGGGGCGGACCAGATGTCAGCTCACCGATCTGTCCAGGTACGTGCCGTGGCCGGGTTGGCCGTCGCGGCGACCATCGCGATCGCCGCGCCGGCCAGTGCCGCGGTCATCAAAGGCACGAGCGGCGCCGACTACATCGTCGGCACGACGAAGTCGGACACCATCAACGCCTACGGCGGGCACGACAACGTCGCCGGCCGGTCTGGCCACGACGAGCTTCGCGGCGGCTACGACGACGACGTGCTTCGGGACCAGGGCGCCGGCCGGTTCGGTGAGAGTCACCCGGACGACACCGACACGGTCAGCGGCGGCCCCGGCGACGACAAGATCATCGTGTACGACGGCGTGGACCGGATCTGGGC
>WHTB01000048.1 GCA_009379735.1 Propionibacteriales bacterium | reverse complement strand
CGGCTAGAGCGGAGACCACTTTAACGAGGAACTGAAAAATGGCTATCCTGAAATACAAGCCGACAACCCCGGGCCGTCGCGGCTCGAGCGTTGCCGACTTCGCAGAAATCACACGGTCGACGCCGGAGAAATCCCTGGTGCGTCCGCTCCCCAAAAAGGGCGGCCGTAACAACAGCGGCAAGATCACCACCCGTCACAAGGGTGGTGGACACAAGCGTCAGTACCGTCTTATCGACTTCCGTCGCCACGACAAGGACGGCGTCAACGCACGCGTTGCAGAGATCGAATACGATCCCAACCGCACCGCGCGCATTGCCCTCCTGCACTACGTTGACGGCACGAAGCGCTACATCATCGCGCCGAACAAGCTCAAGCAGGGCGACTTCGTTGAAGCCGGCCCCGCTGCCGACATCAAGCCCGGCAACAACCTGCCGATGCGCAACATCCCCGTGGGTACTGTTATCCACGCGGTGGAACTGCGTCCCGGTGGCGGTGCCAAGATGGCACGATCCGCTGGTGCTTCGGTCCAGCTCGTCGCCAAGGAAGGCCGCTTCGCGCAGCTCCGTCTGCCGTCCGGCGAAATCCGCAATGTCGATGTGCGCTGCCGTGCCACCATCGGCGAGGTCGGCAACGCCGAGCAGTCGAACATCAACTGGGGCAAGGCCGGCCGAATGCGCTGGAAGGGCCGTCGCCCGACCGTCCGCGGTGTCGCGATGAACCCGGTGGACCACCCGCACGGCGGTGGTGAGGGCAAGACGTCCGGTGGGCGTCACCCGGTGTCGCCGTGGGGCAAGCCGGAGGGCCGCACTCGCAAGAGCAAGGCCAGCGACCAGATGATCATCCGCCGCCGCAAGTCCGGCAAGCGCTGAGAGGGCCTGAGACATGCCACGTAGCCTGAAGAAGGGCCCGTTCGTCGACGACCACCTGATGAAGAAGGTGGATGTTCAGAACGACAAGGGCACCAAGAACGTCATCAAGACGTGGTCGCGGCGCTCCATGATCGTGCCGGCCATGATCGGCCACACGATCGCGGTGCACGACGGCCGCAAGCACGTCCCCGTGTTCGTCCAGGACGCCATGGTCGGGCACAAGCTGGGCGAGTTCGCCCCGACTCGTACCTTCCGCGGTCACGAGAAGGACGACCGTAAGACCCGCCGCCGTTGAGGCGCGGTCCGGCAAAGACGATGAGTCATCGACGAGAGAGTTCGAACAGATGAGCGTAGAGGAGCGTAGGCGCGTGAGCGCCCGCCGCGAGAGCCTGCTCGGCGACGAGCCGGGTGCTTTCGCCGTTGCGCGCTTCGTCCGTGTGACGCCGCAGAAGGCGCGTCGCGTCGTCGACCTGGTGCGTGGTCTCGAGGTCGACGAGGCGCTGGCCCTGCTGCGTTTCGCGCCGCAGGCCGCAAGCGAGCCGGTGTACAAAGCGATCGAGAGTGCCGCGGCCAACGCCGAGGGCACCGAGAGTCTCGACCGCGGCGACCTGGTCGTGAGTCGGGCGATGGTCGACGAGGGCCCCACCATGAAGCGGTGGCGTCCGCGCGCCCAGGGCCGTGCCTCCCGGATCAACAAGCGCACCAGCCACATCACCGTGGTGGTGCAGCCGCGTCCGGAGCCTGGTGTGGCCGACAAGAAGGGGAGCACCCGCTAATGGGTCAGAAGATCAACCCGAACGGCTTCCGCCTCGGCATCTCCACGGACCACAGGTCCCGCTGGTACGCCGACAAGCTGTACAAGGACTACGTGAAGGAAGACGTCGAGATTCGGCGGTTCCTGAACAAGGGCATGGACCGCGCCGGCATCTCGCGGGTGGAGATCGAGCGCACCCGTGACCGGGTGCGGGTCGACATCCACACCGCCCGCCCGGGCATCGTGATCGGCCGCCGCGGCGCCGAGGCTGACCGCATCCGCGGCAACCTCGAGAAGCTCACCGGCAAACAGGTCCAGCTGAACATCCTCGAGGTCAAGAGCCCCGAGGTCGACGCTCAGCTGGTGGCGCAGGGTGTAGCCGACCAGCTGTCTGGCCGGGTCGCGTTCCGACGCGCCATGCGCAAGGCGATCCAGACCGCGATGCGCTCGGGCGCCAAGGGCATCCGGGTGCAGTGCTCCGGTCGCCTCAACGGTGCTGAGATGTCACGCACGGAGTTCTACCGCGAGGGTCGCGTCCCGCTGCACACGCTTCGCGCCGACATCGACTACGGCTTCTACGAGGCGCGTACGACGTTCGGCCGGATCGGCGTCAAGGTGTGGATCTACAAGGGTGAGCTCGCCGGCACCCGCGCCGAGCGTGAGGCGCAGGCCGCCGCTCGGGCCGCCGCCGGTGGCCGGGCGCGTCCGACCCGCCGTCGTGGCGACCGTCCGGAGCGGGGCGACCGTCCCGACCGCGGCGAACGGCGCGGCGGTGGCGGTGGCCAGACCCCGGCCGACACCCAGCCGACCAGCCAGCCGACCGCCGAGCCGACCGCCGGGTCGACTGGGCCGACCACTGGGTCGGCCCCGGCCGCTGCCGAGCAGGCGCCGGTCGAGACTCCCACGGCGACCGCGACGACCGGTCAGGAGGGCTAATGCTTATCCCGCGCAGGGTCAAGCACCGTAAGCAGCACCACCCCAAGCGCCGTGGCATGGCCAAGGGCGGCACGTCGCTCGCCTTCGGCGACTACGGCATCCAGGCGGTGGAGGCTTCCTACGTGACGAACCGGCAGATCGAGTCGGCCCGTATCGCGATGACCCGTCACATCAAGCGCGGTGGAAAGGTGTGGATCAACATCTACCCCGACCGCCCGCTGACCAAGAAGCCCGCGGAGACCCGGATGGGTTCCGGCAAGGGCTCCCCCGAGTGGTGGGTGGCCAACGTGAAGCCCGGTCGAGTGATGTTCGAGCTCTCCGGTGTCACCGATGAGGTCGCCCGCGAGGCGCTGCGTCGTGCCATGCACAAGCTCCCCATGAAGTGCCGCTTCGTCACCCGCGAGGCAGGTGAGGGCTGATGAGTTCCAAGACTTTGGTTGGCGACCTGCGCAACCTCAGCAACAACGAGCTGACGACCAAGCTCGGCGAGGCCAAGGAGGAGCTGTTCAACCTCCGCTTCCAGGCCGCGACCGGTCAGCTCGAGAGCCACGGTCGGCTGCGTACGGTGCGCCGCGACATCGCCCGGATCTACACGATCATGCGTGAGCAGGAGCTCGGTATCACCGAGCCGGTCGAGGCACCCGCTGCTGGCGTCGAGCCCACCGACGACGACGAGGCCACGGACGAGGAGACGGTCGACGAGTCCACGGACGAGGCGACCGACACGGAGCCCACCGACGACGAGGCGACCGACGACGAGGCCACCGACGACGAGGCCACCGAGAGTAAAGGTGGCGCATGAGCGAGGAGAACACCGTGACGAACGCGACCGAGCCTGCCGTGCAGGCCCGCGCCCAGCGCAAGACCCGTGAGGGTCTCGTCGTGAGCGACAAGATGGACAAGACCGTGGTGGTCAACGTCGAGGACCGCGTCAAGCACGCGCTGTACGGCAAGGTCCTCCGGCGCACCAGCAAGCTGAAGGCGCACGACGAGCAGAACCAGTGCGGCATCGGTGACCGCGTCCTCCTGATGGAGACGCGGCCGCTGTCGGCCACCAAGCGCTGGCGCGTCGTCGAGGTCCTCGAGAAGGCCAAGTAAGACTCACTATTCGTTCCGCCAGGCTCGAAGCCACCAGGCCGCGAGAACCGGCGCGACAACCAGGAGAAACCGATGATCCAGCAGGAGTCGCGACTGAAGGTCGCCGACAACACGGGTGCCAAGGAGATCCTCTGCATCCGCGTTCTCGGCGGCTCCGGTCGGCGCTACGCCGGTGTCGGCGACGTCATCGTTGCCACCGTGAAGGACGCGATCCCCGGTGGCGGCGTGAAGAAGGGCGACGTCGTCAAGGCCGTCGTCGTGCGGACGGTCAAGGAGCGTCGCCGTCAGGACGGCTCGTACATCCGCTTCGACGAGAACGCCGCGGTGATCCTCAAGCAGGACGGCGAGCCACGTGGCACCCGCATCTTCGGCCCGGTCGGTCGCGAGCTGCGCGAGAAGAAGTTCATGAAGATCATCTCGCTTGCGCCGGAGGTGCTCTAGATGGCAGGCAACCTGAACATCAGGAAGGGTGACGCCGTCCGCGTCGTCGCCGGCAAGGACAAGGGTGCCGAGGGCAAGGTCATCGCCGTGCTCCCGGAGAAGAACCGCGTGATCGTCGAGGGTGTCAACCGGATCAAGCGGCACACCAAGGTCGTCCAGCAGGGCGGCCGCGGCGGCACCACGGGCGGCATCGTCACCCAGGAGGCGGCGATCGATGTCTCCAACGTGATGCTGCTCGTCGAGGTCGACGGCAAGAAGGTCCCCACGCGCGTCGGTTTCCGCCGCGACGAGGTGACCAAGCGCCGGCCCGACGGCTCGACCTACACCGCGCACCGCAGTATTCGCGTCGCCAAGCGGACCGGTGAGGAGATCTGACATGACAACTGAGACGACCCCCGAGAAGACCACCGAGAAGACCACCGAGACGACTGGGTCGACCGAGACCCGGGAGACTCCGCGGCTCAAGGTGCGCTACCGCGAGGAGATCCTCCCCGCGCTGCGCGAGGAGTTCGGATTCGCCAACGTCATGCAGGTCCCCGGCGTGACCAAGATCGTGGTCAACATGGGTGTCGGCGAGGCGGCTCGCGACTCCAAGCTGATCGAGGGTGCGATCAAGGACCTCACCGCGATCACCGGCCAGAAGCCGATGGTCACCAAGGCGCGCAAGTCGATCGCCCAGTTCAAGCTGCGCGACGGGATGCCGATCGGCGCCCACGTGACACTGCGTGGCGACCGGATGTGGGAGTTCCTGGACCGTCTGCTGGCCCTGGCCCTGCCGCGCATCCGCGACTTCCGTGGCCTGTCACCGAAGCAGTTCGACGGTCGCGGCAACTACACGTTCGGTCTGACCGAGCAGGTCGTGTTCCACGAGGTCGACCAGGACAAGATCGACCGCCAGCGGGGCATGGATATCACGATCGTCACCACGGCGACCAACGACGAGGAGGGGCGCTCGCTCCTCAAGCAGCTCGGTTTCCCTTTCAAGGAGCTCTGACCGATGGCGAAGACGGCACTGATCGTCAAGGCTTCCCGTAAGCCCAAGTTCAAGGTTCGCGGCTACACGCGCTGCCAGCGCTGTGGTCGGCCCAAGTCGGTCTACCGCAAGTTCGGCCTGTGCCGAGTGTGCCTTCGCGAGATGGCGCATCGCGGTGAACTGCCTGGCGTGACCAAGAGCAGCTGGTAACCCTTCCACCGATGTTTGATCGCTGTAGGTCGATCGAGTCCACCCGGACCGGCCGAAACCACCGCGGGAAAGAAGGCCTCAGGCCATGACGATGACTGACCCGATCGCAGACATGCTCACTCGTCTGCGCAATGCCAACCAGGCGTACCACGACGACGTCTCGATGCCCTCGAGCAACCTGAAGGCCGGCCTCGCCGAGATCCTTCAGCAGGAGGGTTACATCACCTCCTGGAAGGTCGACGAGCCCGAGGAGGGCGCCGTGGGCAAGACCCTGGTGATCTCGCTGAAGTACGGCCCGAGCCGTGAGCGTTCGATCGCCGGCGTCCGCCGGATCTCCAAGCCCGGGCTGCGGGTGTACGCGAAGGCGACCGCGCTGCCCAACGTGCTCGGCGGACTCGGAGTGGCGATCATCTCGACGAGCCAGGGCCTGCTGACAGATCGACAGGCCAAGAACAAGGGCGTAGGCGGAGAAGTTCTCGCCTACGTCTGGTGACGAAGGACCGGAAGGAGATACCCGCATGTCGCGCATCGGCAAGCTGCCCATCCCGGTCCCGTCGGGTGTGGACGTCGCGATCGACGGCCGCACGATCACGGTGAAGGGCCCCAAGGGCGAGCTCAAGCACACGGTCGCGTCGCCGATCGAGATCTCGCGGTCCGAGGCTGGCGAGATCGAGGTCAAGCGCCCCAATGACGAGCGGGACAGTCGTGCCCTGCACGGGCTGTCGCGCACGCTGGTCGCCAACATGGTGACCGGCGTGACGGCCGGCTACGAGAAGAAGCTCGAGATCGTCGGGGTCGGCTATCGCGTCGTGCCGAAGGGCCCGACCCAGCTCGAGTTCGCGCTCGGCTACTCCCACTCGATCGTCTTCGACGCACCCGAGGGCGTTACCTTCGCGGTCGAGGGCCCGACCAAGCTCGCGGTCCAGGGGATCGACAAGCAGCAGGTCGGCGAGGTCGCCGCAAACATCCGCAAGCTGCGCAAGCCCGAGCCGTACAAGGGCAAGGGCATCCGCTACGCGGGCGAGCAGATCCGCCGCAAGGTCGGAAAGGCTGGTAAGTGACGATGGCCATCGCGCTGAGGACCCCCAAGAAGACCGCGACCCGTACGGCCTCGCGGCTGCGCCGCCAGGTCCGGGGCCGCAAGAAGATCACCGGGAGCACCACGCGTCCGCGCTTGGTCGTGACCCGGTCCAGCCGGCATGTCGTGGCTCAGCTCGTCGACGACACGCAGAGCCGTACGCTCGTCTCCGCCAGCACCATGGAGGCCGACGTTCGCGCCCTGCAGGGCGACAAGAGCGCCCGGGCCAAGAAGGTCGGCGAGCTCGTTGCCGAGCGGGCCAAGGCTGCCGGAGTCGAGAGCGTGGTCTTCGACCGCGCTGGCAACAAGTACCACGGTCGTGTCGCTGCTCTGGCCGAAGGCGCTCGCGCCGGTGGCCTCGAGTTCTGATCCGACGACGCAAACGAGAGAAGAGGTAGTTCGAATGAGCGGACCCCAGCGCCGCAGTGGTGGTGCCGGTGGTGAGCGCCGCGGTCGCGACGACCGTCGTGGCCAGGCCGCCGACAAGACCGCCTACATCGAGCGCGTCGTCGCGATCAACCGCGTCGCCAAGGTCGTGAAGGGTGGTCGTCGCTTCAGCTTCACCGCCCTCGTGGTCGTGGGCGACGGCGACGGCATGGTCGGTGTCGGCTATGGCAAGGCCAAGGAGGTTCCCGCGGCCATCGCCAAGGCGGTCGAGGAAGCCAAGAAGCAGTTCTTCAAGGTGCCCCGGATCCAGGGTACGATCCCGCACCCGGTGCAGGGCGAGAAGGCGGCCGGGGTCGTCCTGCTCCGCCCGGCCTCGCCTGGTACCGGTGTGATCGCCGGTGGCCCGGTGCGTGCCGTCCTGGAGTGCGCCGGCATCCACGACGTACTCAGCAAGTCCCTCGGCTCGTCGAACGCGATCAACATCGTGCACGCGACGGTCACGGCCTTGCAGCTTCTCGAGGACCCCGACATGGTCGCGGCCCGGCGTGGCCTGCCGGTCGAGGATGTCGCGCCAGCCGCGATGCTCAGGGCACGTGCCGAGGTGACGTCGTGACGACACGGCTCAAGGTCAAGCAGACACGGTCGGGAATCGGCCGGCACCAGAACCAGCGCGACACGCTCCGCACGCTCGGCCTGAAGCGGATCGGTGACGTCGTCGTCAAGGAGGACCGTCCCGAGATCCGCGGGATGCTGTCGGCGGTCAGTCACCTGGTCGTCGTCGAGGAGGTCGACTGACATGACGCTCAAGCTTCATCACCTGCGCCCGGCCCCGGGTGGCAAGACCACCAAGAACCGCGTGGGTCGCGGTGAAGGCAGCAAGGGCAAGACCGCCGGTCGCGGCACCAAGGGTACGAAGGCCCGCGGCCAGGTCCCGGCTCACTTCCAGGGCGGGCAGCTGCCGCTGCACATGCGGCTGCCGAAGCTCAAGGGCTTCACCAGCCCGTTCAAGGTGGAGTTCCAGGTGGTCAACCTCGACCGGCTGTCCGAGCTCTTCCCCGACGGTGGCGAGGTCAGCGTCGAGGATCTGGCCGCCAAGGGCGCGGTGCGCTCCGGCAAGCCGGTCAAGGTCCTCGGCTCCGGCGAGGCCGCGGCTGCGTTCCGGGTGAGCGCGCACGCGTTCTCCGCCTCGGCCAAGGACAAGATCGAGGCTGCCGGCGGGACCGCCACGCAGTTGTAGGACCGTCACGGCTCGCCCGGCGACTGCGTGAGGGGTGTGTCCGGCCACCGGCTGGCCACATCCCTCACTGCATATCTGCTGACCGGCGGGGCGTGGTCGGCTGTTATGGTCCGTAGGTCCTGCGCCCCGCGCGGAACCCTTGAGAGTGTGACCTCGTTTTCGCTTCTGAGACAGAAGCCACGGTGGGAGGAAGACGGTGCTAGGCGCCTTCGTCAACGCGTTCCGGACGCCGGACCTGCGGCGCAAGCTGCTGTTCGTGCTGTTCATCGTGGCGCTGTTCCGCCTCGGCTCGGTGCTGCCCGCTCCCGGGGTGCACGTCGAGAACGTCCGCGAGTGTGTCCGTGGCGTCGAGTCCCAGGGCGTGCTGGGCCTGCTCAACCTGTTCTCCGGTGGTGCGCTGCTCCAGCTCGCGGTGTTCGCGCTCGGGATCATGCCGTACATCACCGCCAGCATCATCCTGCAGCTGCTGGTCGTGGTGATCCCGCGACTCGAGGCGTTGAAGAAGGAAGGCCAGTCCGGCCAGGCCAAGATCACCCAGTACACCCGCTACCTGACCATGGGGCTGGCGGTCATGCAGGCCACCAGCTTCGTGGCGCTGGCCCGCTCGCGGCAGCTGTTCCAGGGCCAGTGCGACCTGCCCCTGCTGCGGGACGAGGACAGCGTCTTCGTCGCGGCGATCGTGGTCATCACGATGGTCGCCGGCACCGGCGTGATCATGTGGCTCGGCGAGCTGATCACCGAGCGCGGCATCGGCAACGGCATGTCGATGCTGATCTTCACCCAGGTCATCGCGACGTTCCCGTCCGGCCTGGACCAGGTGCGTCAGACCAACGGTTGGCCGACCTTCTTCGTCGTCATCGTCGTGGGCCTCGCGGTCATCGCCGGCGTCATCTTCATCGAGCAGGCGCAGCGCCGCATCCCGGTGCAGTACGCCCGCCGGATGGTGGGCCGCAAGATGTTCGGCGGCTCCTCGACGTACATCCCGCTGAAGGTCAACCAGGCCGGCATCATCCCGGTCATCTTCGCCTCCAGCATGCTCTACCTGCCCGCGCTGGCCACCCAGTTCAACCAGGAGGCCGTTTGGTCGGGCTGGCTGCAGAAGTACTTCGTCACGATGGAACACCCGCTCTACATGGCGACATACGCCCTGGCGATCATCTTCTTCACCTACTTCTACGTCGGCATCACGTTCAACCCGACCGAGGTCGCCGACAACATGAAGAAGTACGGCGGCTTCATCCCCGGCATCCGCGCCGGTAAGCCCACCGAGGAGTACCTCGCGTACGTGCTGTCCAGGATCACCTTCCCGGGCGCCCTGTACCTCGCGGTCATCTCCCTGATCCCGCTGATCGCGCTCGTGCTGATCAACGCCAACCAGAACTTCCCATTCGGTGGCACGTCGATCCTGATCATGGTCGGCGTCGGGCTGGAGACGGTGAAGCAGATCGAGAGCCAGCTCCAGCAGCGGAACTACGAGGGGTTCCTCCGCTGATGCGGCTGCTGCTGATGGGCCCGCCCGGTGCCGGAAAGGGCACCCAGGCCAAGGTGCTCGCCGCCCGGCTGGGCGTGCCGGCGATCTCGACCGGAGACATCTTCCGGGCAAACGTCGCCGAGGAGACCGACCTCGGCGTCATCGCGAAGCGCTACATGGACGCGGGCGAGTACGTCCCTGACGAGGTCACCAACGACATGGTGCGAGAGCGGCTGGCGAAGGACGACGCGCACGACGGTTTCCTCCTCGACGGCTACCCGCGCACGGTCGACCAGGTGAAGACGCTCGATGAGATGCTCGCCGAGCAGCAGCACCCCCTCGAACGCGTCCTGGTGCTCGAGGTCGACCGCGACGAGCTGGTCGGGCGGCTGCTGAAGCGCGCCGAGGTCGAGGGCCGCACCGACGACACCGAGGAGGTCGTCCGTCGGCGCCAGGAGGTCTACGCCGAGGAGACCGCTCCGCTGATCGAGATCTACCACCAACGCGACCTGGTCGTCTCCGTCGAGGGCACCGGCGAGGTGGACGAGGTCACCGAGCGTGTACTCACGGCCCTGTCGAGCAGGGACAACGCGGGTTGATGTTCCGCGAGCGCGGCATCGAGATCAAGACGTCCGACCAGATCGCGACCATGCGTGCTGCGGGCCTGGTGGTCGGCGAGACGCTGGAGCTGCTGCGGTCCTCGGTCACGGCCGGCATGACCACCGCCGATCTCGACGCGATCGCCGGCGAGCACATCGCCAGCCGGGGTGCGGTGCCGTCGTTCAAGG
This sequence comes from Propionibacteriales bacterium, assembly GCA_009379735.1. Taxonomy (GTDB): domain Bacteria; phylum Actinomycetota; class Actinomycetes; order Propionibacteriales; family Nocardioidaceae; genus WHTB01. Next base: position 8,921 of record WHTB01000048.1, on the reverse strand, counting down.
GCTACCACGGCTTCCCGGCCACCATCTGCACGTCCGTCAACGACCAGGTCGTGCATGGCATCCCCGGCGACCTGGTCCTGCACGAGGGAGACGTGGTGTCGATCGACTGCGGCGCCATCGTCGACGGCTGGCATGGCGACGCCGCGATCACGGTGGCGGTCGGCGACGTCCCGGACGAGATCCAGGACCTGCTGCGCATCTGCGAGGAGTCGATGTGGCGGGGCATCGCCGCGGCGCGCCTCGGTGGCCGGGTCGGCGACATCTCCGCCGCGATCGAGGCGCACGTCGTCGGGCAGGGCGGCTACGGCGTGGTCGAGGACTACGTCGGCCACGGCATCGGGTCGACGATGCACCAGCCGCCGAACGTCCCCAACTACGGCCGCGGCGGCAAGGGGCCGCGGTTGGTGAAGGGGCTGGCGCTCGCGGTCGAGCCGATGGTGACGATAGGCACCAAGGAGACCACGATCCTGGACGACGACTGGACCGTCGTCACCACCGACGGCTCGTGGGCCGCCCACTTCGAGCACACCTTCACGCTCACCGATCAGGGCGCGTGGGTGCTCACGGCACTGGACGGCGGCACCGCGAAGCTCGCCGAGCTGGGCGTCCCGTGCGGAGCCACTGTCTGACCCCCGCTGAGTGGCGCCGATTGGTGTCTTGCGAGCTCGTGACCTAGACTTGTGCGTCGGCCCGACTCCCGGGCTCGTCGTGTGCTGCCCTGCGGCTGCCCAGTCCCGATGGTCCCCGTGATCATCGGACGGGGAAGGGCGCCCACCGAGTCACCGTCGGACCGACTGTACGGAAACACCCCACCACAGATTGCGGAGGACATGCCGAAGAAGGAAGGGGTCATCGAGATCGAGGGCACCGTCGTCGAGTCGCTCCCGAACGCATACTTTCGGGTCGAGCTCGCCAACGGGCACAAGGTTCTCGCCCACATCAGCGGCAAGATGCGCCAGCACTACATCAAGATCCTCCCCGAGGATCGGGTAGTCGTGGAGCTCTCGCCGTACGACCTCACCCGCGGACGCATCGTCTACCGCTACAAGTAACACGACAGTCAGCCATCGCTCTCGACGACGGGGTCCGCCCCGTGCCGCCGAGCGCCTTCACGGAGAGCTCGAATGAAAGTCAATCCGAGCGTCAAGAAGATCTGCGACAAGTGCAAGGTGATCCGCCGTAACGGCCGGGTCATGGTGATCTGCGAGAACCCACGGCACAAGCAGCGCCAGGGTTAGTACGAGCAGCACCGCGATCGTCGCGATCGCAACCAGCGTGACCGCTCACTCAGGAGCAGCATCCCTGAGTGTGACCCCCGGACCGGAGGCCGGGGCCCGGCCTGAGGCGGGCAGGGACGCGGCACGCACACACACCTCCGCTTGAATGGAAGGATCACCGCCAGATGGCACGCCTCGTCGGTGTGGACCTCCCGCGCGACAAGCGCATCGAGGTCGCACTCACCTACATCTACGGCATCGGCCGTACCCGCGCCCAGCAGCTTCTGGAGCTCACCGGGGTAAGCCCCGACCTCCGCACGCACGAGCTGGGCGACGAGGAGCTGGTCAAGCTCCGCGACGCGATCGAGGGCAACTTCAAGGTCGAGGGTGACCTCCGCCGCGAGGTGGCCGCCGACATCCGTCGCAAGGTCGAGATCGGTAGCTACCAGGGTCGCCGTCACCGCCAGGGTCTCCCGGTGCGTGGGCAGCGGACCAGGACCAACGCGCGTGGCCGCAAGGGCCCCAAGCGCACCGTCGCGGGCAAGAAGAAGGTCCGCTAGGGAGTGAACGTCGCCCTCCGGGGCTGACGCTCTCTTCTGATCTCACCCGAGCATCGACAGACCAGCGAACCAGGAGTACCGCAGCTTATGCCTCCCAAGAGCCGTCAGGCCGGCGCAAAGAAAGTGCGCCGCAAGGAGAAGAAGAACGTCGCCGTGGGCGAGGCCCACATCAAGAGCACGTTCAACAACACGACCGTGACGATCACCGACACCACCGGTGCAGTGATCGCCTGGGCCAGCGCCGGCACCGTCGGCTTCAAGGGCTCGCGCAAGTCCACCCCGTACGCCGCGCAGATGTGCGCCGAGGCGGCGGGGCGCCGGGCGATGGAACACGGCATGAAGAAGATCGACGTTTTCGTGAAGGGCCCGGGTTCGGGTCGCGAGACGGCGATCAGGTCCCTGGGTGCGGTCGGCCTCGAGGTCGGCACCATCCAGGACGTCACGCCCACCCCGCACAACGGCTGCCGCCCGCCCAAGCGCCGCCGCGTCTGACCACCCACCCGACAGGAGATTTCGACACCATGGCCCGTTACACCGGACCCATGACAAAGAAGTCGCGCCGGCTGGGGGTCGACCTCATCGGTGGCGACAACGCTTACGAGCGTCGTCCGTACCCGCCCGGCCAACACGGCCGCGGCCGCATCAAGGAGTCCGAGTACCTTCTCCAGCTTCGTGAGAAGCAGAAGGCTCGCTACACCTACGGTGTTCTCGAGAAGCAGTTCCGTCGCTACTACGCCGAGGCGCACCGCCGTCCCGGCAAGACCGGTGACAACCTGCTGCAGCTGCTCGAAACCCGTCTCGACAACGTGGTCTACCGGTCCGGGTTCGCCCGCACCCGCAACCACGCCCGCCAGCTGGTCGTCCACGGCCACTTCGTGGTCAACGGTCGCAAGGTCGACATCCCGTCGTTCCACGTGAGCGCCCATGACGTGATCGACGTGCGGCCGAAGTCGATCGAGATGACGCCGTTCATCATCGCCCGTGAGACCCACGGCGAGCGGGTCGTCCCGGCCTGGCTCGAGGTGCTTCCGGGCCGGATGCGCATCCTCGTCCACCAGGTCCCGGTGCGCCAGCAGATCGACGTACCCGTGCAAGAGCAGCTCATCGTGGAGTACTACTCGAAGAAGTGACCCGGCCGGCCGATGTCGTCGTAGGCGACCGCGGTCGTCCAGGTCTGCACTATCCGGCAAGAACCCTTATATCTGTGACCGTCAAATAGCGGGCGGCGCGGAAAGGAAATTCAGTGCTTATCGCTCAGCGTCCCTCTCTCTCCGAAGAGGCCGTCAACGACACCCGTTCGCGGTTCGTCATCGAGCCACTCGAGCCAGGCTTCGGCTACACGCTCGGCAACTCGTTGCGCCGTACCCTCCTCTCGTCCATCCCCGGAGCCTCGGTCACCAGCATCCGCATCGACAGCGTGCTGCACGAGTTCTCGACGATCACCGGGGTCAAGGAGGACGTCACCGAGATCATCTTGAACCTGAAGGGACTCGTGGTCTCCTCCGAGCACGACGAGCCCGTCACCATGTACCTGCGTAAGCAGGGTCCCGGCGACGTGACCGCCGCCGACATCGCGCCGCCGGCCGGCGTCGAGGTGCACAACCCCGAGCTGCAGATCGCCACGCTCAACGACAAGGGCAAGCTCGAGATGGAGCTGGTGGTCGAGCGCGGCCGCGGCTACGTCTCCGCCGTCCAGAACAAGAGCGGTGAGCAGGAGATCGGCCGGATGCCGGTCGACTCGATCTACTCGCCGGTGCTGAAGGTGACCTACAAGGTCGAGGCGACCCGCGTCGAGCAGCGCACCGACTTCGACCGGCTGATCATCGACGTCGAGACCAAGCCGTCGATGCGGCCGCGCGACGCGATCGCCAGCGCCGGCAAGACCCTCGTCGAGCTGTTCGGTCTGGCCCGTGAGCTCAACGTCGAGGTCGAGGGCATCGACATCGGCCCGTCGCCGGTCGACGAGCAGCTTGCCGCCGACCTGGCGCTGCCGGTCGAGGACCTGCAGCTGACCGTGCGCTCGTACAACTGCCTCAAGCGCGAGGGCATCCACACCGTGGGTGAGCTCATCTCGCGTTCCGAGCAGGACCTGCTCGACATCCGCAACTTCGGCTCCAAGTCGATCGACGAGGTCAAGGCCAAGCTGGCCGAGATGGGCCTCGGCCTGAAGGACAGCGCGCCGGGCTTCGACCCGAGTGCTGCCCTCGCGGCGTACGACGACGACGACGCGAGCTTCGTCGAGGACGAGCAGTACTGATCTCTCACCCCACTCATCACGACAACCGTCCGGGTACCTGACACGGCCCGGAGTTGAGGGAGTACGACATGCCCACCCCTACCAAGGGCAAACGGCTCGGCGGCAGTCCCGCGCACGAGCGGATGATCCTGGCCAACTTGGCGACCAATCTGTTCGAGCACGGCCGCATCACCACCACCGAGACCAAGGCGCGGCGGCTGCGTCCGTTCGCCGAGCGTCTCATCACCAAGGCCCGGCGCGGCGACCTGCATGCGCGTCGGCAGGTGATGCGGGTGATCCGTGACAAGAGCGTCGTGCATGTGCTGTTCACCGAGATCGGGCCGCGGTTCGAGTCCCGGCCGGGTGGCTACACCCGGATCACCAAGATCGGCCCCCGCAAGGGTGACAACGCGCCGATGGCGGTGATCGAGCTGGTCGAGGCCGAGATGCCGACCCGTGCGAGCTCGAAGTCGGAGCAGCCGGCGAAGGCCGCGAAGCCGGCCAAGACGGAGGATGCGTCGGCTCCGGCCGCGCTGGCCGACGTCGATGAGGGTCCGTACGGTGCCGGCTCGGCTGCCCCGTTGGAGGACGGCTCGGCGCCGGAGGGCTTCGACATCAAGGGCAACGCCGACTCGATGAAGTACCACCTGCCGGACGGCCGGTGGTACGAGCAGACGGTGGCCGAGGTGTGGTTCAACGCCGAGGATGCGGCGGTCGCGGCCGGCTTCAGCAAGGCCGGCTCATCGGCCGAGGAGCCGGTGGCGGTGGCCGAGGTTCCTGAGGGCCCATACGGCGCGGGCTCGGCTGCTCCGTTGGAGGACGGCTCGGCGCCAGAGGGCTTCGACATCAAGGGCAACGCCGACTCGATGAAGTACCACGAGCCGGACGGCCGGTGGTACGAGCAGACGGTGGCCGAGGTGTGGTTCCGTACCGCCGAGGCGGCCGAGGCGGCCGGCTTCACCAAGGCCGGCGAGTCGGCCTGACCCGACTCGGCCGCCAGGTCGAACTGTGTTGTTTCGATGACGCCGACGAGCCCGTCCACCCCTACCCGGGTCGGCGGGCTCGTCGCCGTACTGGGTGGGTCTACTCCGATCCTCGTTCGTCACGGGGCGCCCCCGTGCCGATAGGTTCGGCGCGGGGGCGCCCCGTGACGAAAAGGTGTGGGTGGAGGTGAGCGGTCACATGCGGCTGCGGATGGACGTGGCGTACGACGGCGCCGGGTTCTCGGGGTGGGCGGCGCAGCCGGACCGGCGGACGGTCCAAGGTGAGCTGCAGACAGCCGTCGCCACCGTGCTCCGGGTGCCGGAGGTCGCGGTCTTCTGCGCCGGCCGCACCGACGCCGGCGTGCACGCCCGCGGCCAGGTCTGCCACCTCGACGTCGCCGACGACTGCCGGCCCGACGAGGTGCTCCGGCGCCTCGCCGGCGTCCTCCCCGAGGACCTCCGGGTCCGTGCCGTCGGCATCGCCCCGGCGGACTTCGACGCCCGGTTCTCCGCGTTGTGGCGGCGGTACGCCTACCGGGTGTGCGACGACCCGGGCGCGGCCGATCCGTTGCGCCGTCACGAGGTGCTCGGCTGGCCACGCCCGCTGGATGTCGCCGCGATGAACGAGTCCACCACACCGCTGCTCGGCCTGCACGACTTCGCCGGCTACTGCCGACGGCGCGACGGCGCGACCACGATCCGCCGGCTGATCGAGCTCGAGTGGCATCGTGACGAGGCGGGCCTGGCGGTCTGCCGGGTTGTGGCCGACGCCTTCTGCCACCAGCTGGTCCGGTCGCTGGTCGGCGCGATGCTCGCCGTCGGCGGCGGGCAGCGCCCGACCGGGTGGCCCGGCGACGTACTCGCTGCCGGGAGCCGGCGGCCGGGCGTCCAGGTCGTCGCGGCGCACGGCCTCACGCTGGAGGAGGTCGGCTACCCCGCGGACGACCAGCTCGCCGCCCGCGCCGAGCAGGTCCGGGCGCTCCGGGTGCTGGCGTGAGCGACCACTACTTCTCCGCAGCGCCGTCGTCGAACCTCCGGCGCGCGCCGGTCAAGGCCACCGTCTGGGGCCACGACCTCGACCTGGTGTCGGCCTCCGGAGTGTTCGCCCACGGCCGGCTGGATCTCGGCACTTCCGTGCTCTTCCGTTCGACCGAGCCGCCCGCGGGGGGCACCGTCCTCGACCTCGGCTGCGGCTACGGCGTGATCGGGTGCGCCCTCGCGGTCGCGGCTCCCGACGCCACCGTCTGGGCGGTCGACGTCAACGAGCGGGCCCTGCAGCTGACCGCCGAGAACGCGCAGCGAGTGGGAGCCGCCGATCGGATCCACGCCACCCTTCCCGCCGGCGTACCCTCGGACCTGCACGTCGACGAGATCTGGTCCAACCCGCCGATCCGGATCGGCAAAGATGCCTTGCACGAGCTGCTGCTGCAGTGGCTGCCCCGCCTCCACCCGACCGGTCGGGCAGTGCTCGTCGTCGGCAAGAACCTCGGCGCCGACTCGCTGCAGTCGTGGCTGCGGGCCCAGGGGTACGGGTGTGAGCGGCTCGCCAGCGCGAAGGGTTTCCGGGTACTGGAGGTACGACCGCACTGACCGCCGACGTGGTCATGCAACACAATCGTGTGTGCGTGCGTCTATCTTCCATGGAGGCGGTAGTGCAGGAACCCCGCGACTACGAGGGTGTTCCTGCCATGCCCGAGTTCGAGGACTGGGTGTCGGCGCGCGCCCATGTGCTGATGCGTTTCGCCTTCCTGGTCACCGGCAACGCCGCAGACGCCGATGACGCGTTGCAGGAGGCGCTGATCTCGGCGTACCAGCGCTGGGACGTGGTCGCCGGTGCGGTCGACCCCGACGCGTACGTCCGCCGGATGATCGTCAACGCACACACGTCGTGGTGGCGACGGTTCCGGCGGCGGGAGACTCCCGTCGACGTGGCCTGGTCTCCGGCGCTCGCCGGCGTCGACGCACCGGCCGAGGATGTGCAGCGCATGTGGGGGCTGTGCGGGGAGCTGCCACCACGCCAGCGCGTCGCCGTCGTCCTGCGCTACTACGAGGGCATGCAGTACGGGGAGATCGCCGAGATCCTCGACTGCTCCGAGGGCACGGTGCGCTCCCAGATCCACCGGGCGCTGGCGACCCTGCGCCGGCGTCTCGACGGGGAGGATGCGGCCGATGCCTGACCTCGAGCAGCTGCTGCGCGACACCCTGCACGAGTACGCCGACCGTGCCCCGGACACACAGACCCAAGCCGCCCGGGCGATGCGCCGTGCCCGCCGCCGCCGGCGTCGGCTGCTCGCCGGCGTCACGCTGGCCGCAGTTGCCGTGCTCGTCCCGATGGGGTGGGCGATCTCCCCGGACGACCCGGAGCCGGTGCGGCGAGCCCCGTCCGCGGGGGAGCTGCTGGCCGACCAGGGCGACTGGCGCTGGGAGGCTTACGGCGGCGTCGAGGTCGAGGTGCCGGCGAGCTGGGGGTACGGCAACCTCACCCAGTGGTGTGCGCCGGACGGCTGGCCGGGCAAGGTGGACAGGCCGTCCGTCGACCGCCCCGGCGCGGGTCCGCTCAAGATGTGCTCGGCGACGGCGGAGAGCAGCGACGGGCTCGACCGCCCGACGTACGTCGCGGGGCTGCTGTTGCGCCCGCGCGGTGTCGGCCCGCGTCTCGGCCGGTCGGACGTGGCCGCGGACGCACCGGTCTACCGCAAGTCGGTGGGTGAGGTGGACCTGACCGTGATCGACGTCGAGGCCGCCGTCGCCCGCCGGATCTTGTCGTCGGCGACGGTGATCGAGGGCAGCGATGTCAGCGGCTGTCCGGGCACGACGCCGGTCCCGCGCCTCGGCGCGTACTTCTCGGTGCGCCGCACCGGCCTCACGAGCGTCAGCGAGGTCGACTCGGTGTCGATCTGCCGGTACGGCCTGGTCGGCTGGGACCGGCCCACCCTGGAGGCGTCGGAGCGGCTCGGCCGGGCCGACGGCGAGGAGATGCTCTCTGCTCTGCGCGCCCTCGCTGACTCCGCCGAGCAACGTCGCCCGGGCGGCGCGCAGGCGGGTGGGAGTGGTGACACCGAGGCGGTGCAGCTGCGGCTGTCGAGCGGAGGCGAGGTAACCGTCGCCTGGGTGCACTTCTCCGGCACCGGCCCGCACGGTGTGGACGACGGGGTCGTCCTGCGTGAGCTGTCCACCGACCTGCTGCGCCCCATCCTCGACCCACCCTGGCGCGGCACGGTCGAGGCCTCGGTGCCTTGGCCGGGCGCGTAGCCTGGGGCCATGTACTGGGGGAGTGGCGCGCTGAGTGTCCTCGTCGGAGTCGTCGGGGGCGTCCTGCTGGTGTGCTCGGTGCTGCTCGGACGCCGTCGCGGTTGGCGTCGCGGCGTCGGTGTCGCCGGCGCCGGGCTGATGCTGCTCGGCCTGTCGCTGTCCGGGCTGATCGACGCGTTGGCGCGAGCGCTGTCCATCCTGAGCTTCAACCCGTTGCGCTGGATCGGCCTCGCCGCCGCCGTCCTCGGGTTCGTGCTGCTGTCGTGGTCGGGGATCATCCCGCGGCGGCGCAAGGGGCGTTCGCGAGAGTCCGCGCCGGTCGAGTCGGGGCGGGAGCAACGGCCCGAGGTCGGGTCGCGCACCGCCGACGCATCGACAGCCGACGCACCGGCCGCCGAGGCACCGGCCGTCGACGACGACCTCGCCGAGATCGAGGAGATCCTCCGTCGACGCGGGATCTCCTAGGGCGCGTCGCCTTACTCCGCTGACCTGCTGCGCGACCCTCGGAGGGCGCCTCGCGGCGGTGTCGTCCTCGCACGATGCTGCGCATCGCGCCTCCTCCTCCGCCTTGCGATGCATCCCACCGAGCGCCGCTCGCGACGGTCGGGAGTAAGGAGACGCACCCTAATCCGGTGGCGGGGTCAGCCCGCAGGCACCCAGACTGGCTCGCGTG
>WHTB01000215.1 GCA_009379735.1 Propionibacteriales bacterium | reverse complement strand
TGAGCCATCTCGGCGACCGGCTGACCGCTCTCGTCGACGGTCAGCTCGAGCCGGCCGGGCAGGACAAGGCCCTGGCCCACCTTCGGCACTGTGCGGACTGCCGTGCCGCCTACGACCACGAGCTCTGGGTACGCCGGCAGCTGTACGAGCTGCCTGGCGCCGAGCCGTCGGCCGCCCTGCTGATGGCACTGAAGGACATCGACGGCGAAGCCGCGGCGTTCCTCGACGACGACCCCGCCCAGCATTGGCGGCTGCCGTCGCGCCGGGTAGCCGGGATGGCGCTGGCGGGCGCCGGCACCCTGGCGGTGAGTGTGCTCGGCCTCGCGTACTCGCTGGGATCCGCACCGCAGGCCGAGCCGGTGCGTCCACCGGTCGAGCGGTTCTCCTCCGAGTTCGCCGGTGCGGGCGACTCGATGCCGTTCTCCGACCCCGCCGTCGACGTACTCCCGATCCTCGACCGTGACAACACGGAGAGCGGGCGGTGAACCGCACCCCGGTCTCGAGCGCGATGCTGCTGCTGATCGGCACGGTCGGCGTCCTCACGCTCACCACGGTCCTCGCGCCGGCGCCGGCCCGGGCCGGCACCGACGACCCGGCTGGCTCGGACGACCCGCAGGCGGTGGCGTTGCTCAGCCGCGCGGCGGTGGCCCTGCACCGCACCTCCTACACCGGCACCCGGGTGGTCTCCACCTGGGGCGGCGACTACTCCGCCACGGTGCTGGTCGACGTCAAGCATGTCGCCGGCCAGGGCACGCTGCTGTCGATGCGCGGCGGTGGCGTCGACGACGACACGGCGGCCTTCCTCGCCGCCGGCGACGGTGACAGCCCGCAACGGCCCGAGTTCGGGGTGGACTCGCTGGTTCTGCTCACCCGGTCGTACGACGTGTGGACCGCCGAGCGCGGCCAGGTCGCCGGCCGTCCGTCGCGGGTGGTCGCGATTGGTCGCGACGGCTCGGTCGTCGCCCGGATCTGGGTCGACGAGGCCAGCGGGCTGCCGCTGCGCCGGGAGGTCTTCGACGCTGGCGGCCGGCTCGCCGTCGAGAGCGCCTTCATCGACCTGACTGTCGACGACGAGTCGTTCATCTCCCACCTCCCGCCGAGTCGACCTGACGAGGAGGCCCAGCAGGTGGGCCGCGACCAGCTGCCCGAGCTGCAGTCCCGCGGCTACGCCTGCCCCAGCACGGTCGGCACCTTGCAGCTGGTCGACATCGAGCGGGTCGCCTCGTCCAAGGCGCTGCACATGTCGTACTCCGACGGGCTCTCCCGGGTCTCGGTGTTCGAGCAGCGCGGCTCGCTCGACGCGGCCGCGGTCGAAGGGTACGAGCGCACCGAGATCCGCGGCGCCGAGGTGTACGTCCGCGAGGGCATGCCGAGCTACGCCGTGTGGGAGAGCCACGGCACCGTCTACACCGTGGTCAGCGACGCACCACTGGACACGATCGGCGCGGTCGTCCGGTCCTACCCGCATGAGGCCGACCCGCAGCCCGGCTTCTGGGGTCGGGTCGGCGGAGGCTTCGCCCGGATGGGTGCCTGGGTGACCCCGGTCCTGTGATCGGCACGACGTGAGAGACTTTCTGCACTTCTCATGAGCGATCACGACACCCCGCCGCAGGTCGGTGCCCCACACCCGCCGTACCCGCACGTGGACCGCCAGACCCCGCCCTGGCAGCCGCGCCGGCGCTCGCACCGGGACCCCAACCGCGCCCTGCTGCCGCTGGTCGCCATCGTCAGCCTGGTGGTCGGCCTGGTCGGCGGCATCCTCGGCGCGCTGTCGGTGGCCAACCAGGACGACGAGCCGACCGTGACCTCGGCAGGTCCGTCGACGGCGGACGGCCGGCCGGTGCCGCCGCCGCTGAAGGAGGAGGGCAACGTCGTCCAGGTCGCCGACGCGACGCTCCCGAGCGTGGTGCAGATCAGGGTCGCCGGTGGCGAGGGCGAGGCGAGCGGGTCGGGGTTCGTGTTCGACGACCGCGACCACGTCATCACCAACAACCACGTGATCGCGGGCGCTGCCGACGGCGGCGAGATCACCGTCATGTTCGACGACGAGGAGAGTGTCGAGGCCTCGGTGGTCGGCCGCAGCCCGGCCTACGACATCGCGGTGCTCGAGCTCACCAAGAGCTCGGGCGCACGCCCGGCCGCGATCGCCGACATCAGCGGGCTACGCGTGGGCGAGACGGTGGTCGCCATCGGTGCCCCGCTCGGCCTGTCGAGCACGGTGACGTCGGGGATCGTCAGTGCGCTCGACCGGCCGGTCACGGTGGGCGGCGAGGGGGAGAACTCCTACCTCAACGCGATCCAGACCGACGCCGCCATCAACCCCGGCAACTCCGGTGGCCCGCTGGTCAACATGCGGGGCCAGGTGATCGGGGTCAACTCCGCGATCGCCAGCCTCGGTGGGCTCGGCGGCCAGGGCGGCAGCATCGGTGTCGGCTTCGCGATCCCGGTCGACCAGGTGCTCCGTACCGCCGACGAGATCCTCAAGGACGGCGAGGCGTCTTTCCCGATCATCGGCGCCGGGGTCGACGTCCGGTCGACGCTGGACGGCGCCGAGGTGACCAGCGTGGTCGACGGCGGCCCGGCCGCCGATGCCGGTCTCCGCAACGGCGACCGGGTCACCCACATCGGCGACCAGCGGGTCCAGGACGGTATCGAGCTGATCGTGGCCATCCGCAGCCACGTGCCCGGCGAGACGGTCGAGATCCGCTACCGGCGGGGCGACCAGGAGAAGAAGGTCACCATCACCCTGGGCGCCCGGGTCGGCTGAGGGATCGACTGGCGGGGCCGGCTCAGGTCGCCTCGAAGTCGTACGGCGGCCGCTCGCCGGCGTTCAACGGCCGGTGCCCGGGGCGGCGCGGCTCGTCGTCATCGTCGTCGTCCTCGATCACCTTGCGCACCATCTCCCGCGGGTCGAGGTCACGCAGGTCGGAGCCGATCTCGTCGCCGATCTCGCGGCGGGCGCTGTCGATCAGCTGGCGGGCGGTGCGGACGAACTTGCCGGCCTGCCGGGCGACCTCAGGGATCCGGTCGGGGCCGAACACGAAGATCGCCACGACCATGATCATCACGATCTCGGGGAGGCCGACGTCGAACACCGATCACTCCTGTCAGCGACCGGCCGGCGTCAGGCCCAGCTGCATCCCGGCCAGCCCCCGACCCTGGCTGGTCAGCTGGTGGGCGAGGGCGCGCAGCGACTCACCGGCGGCCGACTGGCCGTCCTGGAGCACCAGCGGCCGTCCGGTGTCTCCGCCTTCGCGCAGCCGCTCGTCGAGCGGCACCTGCGCGAGCAGGGGTACGTCGTAGCCGAGCCGCTGGGTGAGGGTGTTGGCGACCTGCTGGCCACCGCCGGTGCCGAAGATGTCGATCCGGTGCTCGGGTCCGCAGTGCGGGCAAGGCAGGAAGGACATGTTCTCGACGATGCCGGCGACCCGTTGGTGCATCATCTGCGCCATCGTGCCGGCCCGCTCGGCGACCTCGGCGGCGGCCTGCTGCGGCGTCGTGACGACGATGACCTCGGCGTTGACCAGATGCTGGCCGACCGAGATCGCGATGTCGCCGGTGCCCGGTGGCAGGTCCAGCAGCAAGATGTCGAGGTCGCCCCAGTAGACGTCGCTCAGCATCTGCACGAGGGCCCGGTCCAGCATCGGTCCGCGCCAGGCCACGACCTGCTCGCGGCGCGGCTTCAGCATGCCCACGCTGATCACCTGGATGCCGAGGGTCGGCACCGGCATGATCATGTCCTCGACCTGCGTCGGCCGGATGTCGGCGACGCCGAGCATGGCCGGCACCGAGTGGCCGTAGACGTCGGCGTCGATGATGCCGACCTTGAGCCCCTGCTCGGCCATCACGACCGCCAGGTTGACCGTGACCGACGACTTGCCGACGCCGCCCTTGCCCGAGGCGACCGCGAAGATCTTGGTCAGTGAGTCGGGCTTCGCGAACGGGATCTCCTTGGCCGTCTGGCCCCCGCGCAGTGACTGCTGCAGCCCTTGACGCTGCTCGGGCGACATCACGCCGAGCTCGACCGCGACACCGGTCACACCGTCGATCGCGCTGACCGCCTCGGTCACCTCGCGGGTGATGGTGTCCTTGAGCGGGCAGCCGGCCACGGTCAGCAGGACGTGGACGGTCACCGCGCCGTCGGCGGCGATCCCGACGTCCTTCACCATGCCCAGCTCGGTGATGGGACGTTTGATCTCGGGGTCGTTGACCTTCGCCAGTGCGGCCTGGACCTGGTCGGTCGTGGGACGGGTGCTCATGGCTCCAGGCTACGTCGCCCGGCGTCGTCTCCCTCATCGGGAGCGGCGGACGCTCGCTCGTCGAGATCGGCGAGCAGCGACCTGAGCTCGCTGCGTAGGTAGTCGCGGGTGGCGACCTCGCCCATGGCGAGCCGCAGTGAGGCGACCTCGCGGGCGAGGAACTCCATGTCGGCGTGCGCCCGGGCGTTCGCGTCGCGGTCCTGCTCGAGGTTGACCCGGTCCCGACCCTCCTGGCGGTTCTGGGCCAGCAGGATCAGCGGCGCGGCGTACGACGCCTGCAGGCTGAGCATCAGGGTCAGGAAGATGAACGGGTAGAAGTCCCAGCGCACGTCGCCCGGCAGCAGCAGGTTCCAGACCACCCAGATGATGATGAACGCGGTCATGTAGACCAGGAACCGGCCGGTGCCGAGGAACCGCGCTACCCGTTCCGAGAGCTGGCCGAACACCTCGGGGTCGTACTGCGGCCGGAACAGGCTGGCCCGGCGGAGGTCGCGCGGCTGGTCGAGTCTCGCCCTCCGGCTGGACCGGCGACGGCGCTCCTCGTCGCGGGCCTCCTCGATCCGGTCGTCACGCGCCACGGCTGGCCCCCCGGTCGCGCTCCCGCCAGTCGTCGGGCAGCAGGTGGTCGAGCACATCGTCGATCGTCACGACGCCGAGCAACCGACCGTCCTCGTCGACGACCGGCGCGGCGACCAGGTTGTACGCGGCGATGTGCCCGGCCACGTCCTCCAGCGTCGCGTCGGCGCGCAGCCACTCGAGGTCGTTGTCGACCACCCCGGAGACCAGGGTCGACGGTGGTTCTCTCAACAGGCGTTGGAAATGCGCGATGCCGAGCAGCTTGCCGGTCGGCGTCTCGAGCGGCGCGCGTACGACGAAGACCATCGCGGCCAGGCTCGGGGTGAGCTCCGGGTCGCGTACCCGGGCCAACGCGTCGGCGACGGTGGCGTCCGGGGGAAGGATCACCGGCTCGGTCGTCATCAGGCCGCCGGCGGTGTGCTCCTCGTAGCTGAGCAGGCGGCGCACGTTGTCGGCCTCGTCCGGCTCCATCGTCAGCAGCAGCCGCTCGGCGGTGTCGGGCGGCAGCTCGGCGATCAGGTCGGCGGCGTCGTCGGGATCCATCTCCTCGAGGACGTCGGCGGCCCGCTCCGTGTCGAGGTGCCCGAGGATCTCGACCTGGTCCTCCTCCGGCAGCTCCTCGAGCACGTCGGCGAGGCGCTCGTCGTCGAGGGCGGCGGCGATCTCGCTGCGGCGCTTGGGGGACAGGTCGTGGATGACGGTCGCCAGGTCGGCCGGCCGCATCGAGTCGAAGGCGGCCAGCATGTGCGCGGCGCCTTGCTGCTCGTCGGGCTCGGCCAGGCCCGTCACCTCGTCCCACTCGAGGACGTGGGTCTGCCCGCGACGGCCGAACCGCTTCGAGGCCTCCTGCACCGCGACCTTGCTGACCACCCAGTCGTGCGCGCGGGTCTGCTCCACCGCCAGGTCGAAGACGACCGCCTCGGCACCGGTCTCCTGCACGGTCACCACGCGGTCGAGCATCTCGGCGAGCACCAGCGTCTCGGTCGGCCGCTGCTGGAACTTGCGCATGTTGAGGACGCCGGTGGTGATGACCTGACCGGCGTCGATGCTGGTCACCCGCGTCATCGGCAGGAACACCCGGCGCCGACCGAACACCTCGACGACCAGGCCGAGCACCCTGGGCGGCTTCCCACCGGTGCGCAGTGCCACCACGACGTCGCGTGCCTTGCCGACCTGGTCGCCCTGCGGGTCGAAGACCGGCAGGCTGGCCAGGCGGGCGAGGTAGACCCGGTTCGGCGTGATGCTCACGGGGCTGAGGCTACCGTTTGCGGATGCCCCAAATGCTTGAGTACGACGTCGTCGACGTGTTCACCGACCGTGCGTTCGCGGGGAACCCCTTGGCGGTGGTGTACGGCGCCGAGGACCTGTCGGCCGGCCAGCTGGCGGCCGTGGCACGCGAGTTCAACCTGTCGGAGACGACCTTCCCCAGCTCGGTGGGTGAGAGCGGCTACACGGTCCGGATCTTCACCCCGTCCGGCGAGGTCCCGTTCGCCGGCCACCCGACCCTGGGGACCGCGTGGGCGCTGCGGACCCGTGGCGAGCTGCCGGGTGGCCGGTGCGTGCAGCACTGCGGCGTGGGCGCGGTGGGAGTCGAGCTGCCGAACGGTCCGGAGGACCCGGTGGCGCTGACCGCGGCGCCGCGGGACCTGCCGGTGGAGGTGGCGGGGGAGTTCGCGCAGGCGGTGGGGCTGGCTGCCGACGACGTGGACGGGCCGGTGTTGGCGGCGGGGTGCGGGCTGACCTTCGTACATCTGCCCGTGCACCCGGAGGCGGTGGCGCGGGCTCGCCCGGCCCGCGAGGTCCCGGCCGTCACCGGTGTCGCTGACCCGATCGGCGGGATCGACGTCTATGCGGTGCCGGCGGCGGGCGAGGTACGTGCCCGGGTGTTCTGCCCGGAGGTGGCGGTGCCGGAGGACCCGGCCACCGGCTCGTCGGCGGTCGGACTCGGTCTCGTGCTGCAGGCCCGCGGGCTGCTGGGCGAGGGCGGCGAGTACGTCGTGACGCAGGGCGTGGAGATGGGCCGGCCGTCGCGGCTGTTCGGCCGGGTCGACGGCGACGTGACCGCGGTCTGGGTGTCCGGTCACGTGGTCGCGGTGGCCTCCGGCCGGATCGCCGTACCCAGCCTCTGACCAGCTGACCAACCCGTGGCCGCCCACAGGTGCATACGCGCAACCTCGGCGCGAAGATCTGGGACATACGCGCAACCTCGGCGCGAAGGGGACTGGGTGCGGGTGCTGGTCAGCTGAGGTCGGGCCGGCGCTCCTGGCGGCGGTGGAGGACCCTGGGGAGCTTCCCGCGGGTGGTGGCCGACGTGGGGAGCGGCGCCGCCGCGAGGTCCGCGTCGGGGTAGTCGCCCGGCGCGTCGTCGACCTCGCCGGTCGGCGTGAAGCGGGTGATCGTGCAGCCGGCGGCCCAGCGCTCACGCACCGAGTCGGGGTCGGGGAGGTTGAGCCGGTCGGCCTGCAACAGCCCGACCACGGCGTCCCAGTCTGCGTCGTCCGGAGCGACCGTCGTCACGGTGGCGTGCCACCCGACCAGCCGGGCGCGGCTGTCCTTGGTCCGGGCGAGCACCGTCGCCGCTGCGACGTCGGCGATACCGGGCAGCGGCTGCTCGTCGCCGCCGGAGACGACGTACGCGGCGCCGTCATGCCACAGGTGCCACACGGCATGGTCGCGGTCCGACCCGGTCCAGCGAACCCAGCAGATGCCGGTCTTCTTCATCACCTGCTCGACCAGCGCGGCGTGGAATGGGGTCACAGGCCGAGCCTGCCACAGCTCGGGGCAGGATGGCGCCGTGACCGGCACCCGGGTGAGACCCGTCGACGCTGCGCTGCTGGCGGTGGGCGTGCTCGGTGTGTCGATGTCCGGCCCACTGATGGCGTCGATGGCGGTGCCCGCACTGGCGATCGCGTTCTGGCGCAACGCGATGGGGACGGCGGCACTCGCGCCGCTCGCGGTCCGCCACGTCACTGTGATGCGTGGGTTGGCG
>WHTB01000334.1 GCA_009379735.1 Propionibacteriales bacterium | reverse complement strand
GTTCAACGGCATCTACTTCAAGGCCGGTCGAGTCGGCGACGTCAGCACGGCCGACTCGGTCGAGCTGTTCGTGCAGCTCGCCCGCGGTGGGAGGGCCCGGTTCACCCTCACCCGCCTCGGCCTGATCGTCTGACCGCTCCTGCCATCGACTGGCGCGTTCCGTAGGGACAATTCGGACGCCGGCGATGCGCAACGCGCCAGTCAACAAAGGGCCGGGGCCGATTTTCGACCGCGCGCACAACGCTTCGACAGCCCACGTTCGGGGCACAGTCATGGCATGAAGACACTGCTGATCATCATTGTTGTCGTCGCCGCCGTGCTGCTGGTGATGGGGTTCCTGCGCCGAGGCAAGGGCGGCCGCGGTCTCTGACCCTCCCTACAAGACGGCGGCCCGGCCGGCCTCCAGCCGCGCCACCGGCACCCGGAACGGTGAGCACGACACGTATGTGAGCCCGACCTGGTGGAAGAAGTGCACGCTGGCCGGGTCACCGCCGTGCTCGCCACAGATCCCGAGCGTGAGGTCGGGGTTGGTCGCCCGGCCACTGTCGGTCGCCATCTGCACCAGCGCTCCGACGCCCAGCGCGTCGATGGTCTCGAACGGCGACACCCCGAAGATCCCGTGCTCGAGGTAGGTCGAGAAGAACGCCGCCTCGACGTCGTCGCGGGAGAACCCCCACGTCATCTGGGTCAGGTCGTTGGTGCCGAACGAGAAGAAGTCGGCGGCCTTCGCGATCTCACCGGCGGTCAGCGCCGCGCGCGGCAGCTCGATCATCGTGCCGATCGGGCAGTGCACATCCACACCCGTCGCCGTACTCACGTCGTTGAGCACACCCGCGATGTGGTCACGGGCCAGCTCCAGCTCCTGCACGGCACCCACCAGCGGCACCATGACCTCCGGCCGTGGGTCCTTGCCGCGCGACTTGAGGGCGGCCGACGCCTCCGCGATCGCCCGTACCTGCATCTCGAACAGGCCGTCGATGACCAGCCCGAGCCGTACGCCCCGAAGCCCGAGCATGGGGTTCTGCTCATGCAGGCGGTGGACGGCGGCGAGCAGCTCCCGCGCCCGGCCGGCGTCCTCGCCCCGCTCCTCGGCAAGCGCCACCTCGACCGACAGGTCGGTGTAGTCCGGCAGGAACTCGTGCAGCGGCGGGTCGATCAGCCGGATCGTGACCGGCAGGCCGTCCATCGTCTCGAGGATCTGCTCGAAGTCGTCGCGCTGCGGCTGCCGGAGCGCCTCCAGCGCCCGGTCACGCTGCTCGTCCCCGTCGGCCAGGATCAGCTCCTCGATGTGCCGCCGCCGGTCGCCGAGGAACATGTGCTCCGTGCGGCACAGGCCGACACCGGTCGCACCGAACCGGCGGGCCCGTCCGCAGTCCTCCGGGTTGTCGGCGTTGGTGTGCACGCCGAGCCGGGCGCGGGTGTCGGCGTGCCCGACCAACCGGTGCACTGCGCGGACCAGGTCGTCGACGTCGGGGTCGTCGGCAGCGATCTCGCCCTCGAAGTACTGAACGACCTGCGACGGCTCGACCGGGACCTCGCCGGCGAACACCTCGCCGGTCGTGCCGTCGATCGACACGACGTCACCCTCGACGAAGGTGACACCACCGGGTCCGGTCGCTCGGCGCGCCTCCACATCGACCTGCAGCTGCTCGGCGCCGCACACGCAGGTCTTGCCCATGCCGCGCGCGACGACGGCGGCGTGGGACGTCTTGCCGCCACGGCTGGTCAACACACCGCGGGCGGCGATCATGCCGGGCAGGTCGTCCGGGTTGGTCTCCCGGCGGACCAGGATCACGTCACGTCCCTCGGCCTCCCACTCGGCCGCCCGCGCGGAGTCGAACACCACCTGCCCGGAGGCCGCGCCGGGCGACGCGCCGATCGCCTTCGTGACGAAAGCACGGTCGGTGTCGGCCACGAAACGAGGGAACATCAGCTGCGCGAGCTGGGCGCCGGTCACCCGCCGCAGTGCCTCGTCGGCGTCGATCAGACCTTCGTCGAGGAACTGGGTCGCCACGACGAACGCCGCCCCTGGGGTGCGCTTGCCGACCCGGGTCTGCAGCATCCATAGCTTGCCGCGTTCGATGGTGAACTCGATGTCGCACAGGTCGAGGTAGTGCCGTTCGAGCCGCGCAATGATGTCGAGGAGCTCGTCGTACGACTTCTTGTCCAGCTGCTCGAGGTCAGCGAGCGGCAGCGTGTTGCGGATACCCGCGACGACGTCCTCGCCCTGTGCGTTGGACAGGTAGTCGCCATAGATGCCCTGCGCGCCCGAAGCCGGGTCGCGGGTGAAGCAGACGCCGGTGCCCGAGTCGTCGCCGACGTTCCCGAACACCATCGAGCAGATGTTGACCGCCGTACCCAGGTCGGTGGGGATGCGCTCCTGGCGGCGGTAGAGCACGGCGCGGTCGGCGTTCCACGAGCCGAACACCGCCTCGATCGCCAGGTCCAGCTGCTCGCGCGGCTCCTGCGGGAAGCCGCGGCCGCTGTCGGCGCGGACGATCTCCTTGAAGTCGCCGACCAGCGCCTCCAGGTCGGCCGCGTCGAGTTCGGTGTCGAGAGTGACGCCCTTGTCGTCCTTGCGCTTGTCCAGCGCCTCCTCGAACGGCTCGCCGTGGATCCCGAGCACGGTCTTGCCGAACATCTGCAGCAGGCGGCGGTACGAGTCCCAGGCGAACCGGCTGTTGCCGGACTGGGCGGCGAGACCCTGGACGGACGCGTCGTTGAGGCCGACGTTGAGGACCGTCTCCATCATTCCTGGCATGGAGAACGCTGCACCGGAACGCACCGACACGAGCAGCGGGTCGTCGGCGTCGCCCAGGCGTTTGCCCA
This sequence comes from Propionibacteriales bacterium, assembly GCA_009379735.1. Classification (GTDB taxonomy): domain Bacteria; phylum Actinomycetota; class Actinomycetes; order Propionibacteriales; family Nocardioidaceae; genus WHTB01. The sequence goes on along the minus strand of WHTB01000334.1, from coordinate 1,305 downwards.
TCCGCTGCTCGAGCGCCTCGAGGTGGGTCGCGATCTCGGCGTCGAGCCCCTCGGGGCGGCGGCCGCTGTCGAGATAGGTCCGGCACGCCTCGGTCGTGATGGTGAAGCCGGGCGGCACCGGCAGGCCGATGTTGGTCATCTCGGCGAGGTTGGCACCCTTGCCGCCGAGCAGGTCCACCATGTCCTTGTTGCCTTCGGCGAAGTCGTAGACGTACTTCGGTGCATTCACGGCACGGTCACCTCGGCTCCCTCGGCGGACGGCGTACTGCGGACCCTACCCGCGACGCGCCGCGCTCAGCCGCCCGAGGCGTCGGACTCCGCCGCGGCGTCGATCTCCAAGTCGTCGCGCCGGTCGAGCCACCCCTCCGGTAGTGCGACCGCCTTCGGGTTGCCCTGCCGTCCCCGCGGGGCGCCGAGCGCCGCCACCGGGAACGGCTCAGCCGGATCGAGACGCGCCAGCATCCCGTCGAGGTCGGCCAGCGTCGACACCAGCCCGAGCGACTGGCGCGCCGCTCCACCGGTTGCGAAGCCCTTGAGGTACCAGGTGATGTGCTTGCGGAACTCCTTGCAGCCCCGCTCCTCGCCCATCCACTGGACCAGCAGCTCGCAGTGGCGCCGCATCATCTCAGCGACCTCGCCCAACGCCGGCAGTGCGGTCGTCGGGTCGCCCGTGAACGCCGCGGCCAGGTCGCGGAACAGCCACGGCCGACCAAGGCAGCCACGGCCGACCACCACGCCCGCGCATCCCGTCTCGTCGACCATCCGGAGCGCGTCGTCGGCCTCCCAGATGTCGCCGTTGCCGAGCACCGGGATGTCGACGTGGTCGACGAGCGCCGCGATCGACGACCAGTCGGCGCGTCCTGAGTAATGCTGGGCGGCCGTACGACCGTGCAGAGCGATCGCCGCGCACCCGGACTCCTGGGCGATGCGGCCGGCCTCCAGGTAGGTCAGATGGTCGTCGTCGATGCCCTTGCGGGTCTTCATCGTCACCGGCACGTCATACGGCTCGGCTGCGCCGACCGCGGCGTCCAGGATCGAGCCGAGCAGCCGCCGCTTCCACGGCAGCGCGGCCCCGCCGCCCTTGCGGGTGACCTTCGGCACCGGGCAGCCGAAGTTGAGGTCGACATGGCGTACGCCGTAGTCCCCCACCAGGATCTCGACCGCCTTGCCGACGTAGACCGGGTCGATGCCGTACAGCTGGACCGAGCGGACGTCCTCGAGCGGATCGAAGGTCAGCATCGACTGTGTCACCGCGTCGCGCTCGACGAGACCGCGCGACGTGATCATCTCGCAGACGTAGAGACC
>WHTB01000414.1 GCA_009379735.1 Propionibacteriales bacterium | reverse complement strand
CGACGGACGGCTCGGCTACGCCTGTGAGGACCCCGACGCGCCGCAGAACTGGCCCCGGGTGCTCACGGTGTGGCGGGCCAACCTCCTCGGCTCGTCGGCTAAAGGGAACGAGTACTTCCTGCGGCACCTGCTCGGTACCGATGCCAACCTGCGTGCGTCCGAGACCCCGCGCGACCGCCGTCCCCGCGACGTGACCTGGCGGGACGAGGCGCCGGAGGGGAAGCTTGACCTGCTGCTGTCGATGGACTTCCGGATGACCAGCACGACCCTGCTCTCCGACGTGGTGCTCCCCGCCGCCACCTGGTACGAGAAGCACGACCTGTCCAGCACCGACATGCACCCGTACGTCCACGCGTTCAGCCCGGCCATCGACCCGCCGTGGCAGACCCGCACCGACTTCGGCATCTTCACCGGCATCGCGCGAGCGTTCAGCACCCTGGCCCGCACCCACCTCGGCGTGCGCAAGGATCTCGTGGCCACCGCCCTGCAGCACGACACCCCCGGCGAGACCGCACAACCCGGCGGCGCCGTCCCCGACTGGCGGCACTCCGGCATCGACCCCGTGCCCGGGAAGACGATGTGGGGCCTCGCCGTCGTCGAGCGCGACTTCGGGGCCGTCGCGGACAAGATGGCCGCCCTCGGCCCGCTGGTCGACACGCTGGGCGTCACCTGGAAGGGCGTCACGATCAAACCCACGGGCGAGATCGACCAGCTGGCCGCCGTCAACGGAGTGCTGAACGCGCCGGGAAGCGTCGTCGACGGGCGCCCCGCGATGAACACCGACGTCGCGATGGCCGAGACCATCCTGGCCTTATCCGGCACCACCAACGGACACCTGGCTGTCGAGGGCTTCCACGCCCTGGAGCAGCGGGTCGGACGGCCGCTGGCGCACCTGGCAGAAGGCAGCGCGGAGAGACGGATCACCTTCGCCGACACCCAGGCACGTCCGGTGCCGGTGATCACCAGCCCGGAATGGTCGGGCAGCGAGACCGGCGGGCGGCGCTACGCCCCATTCACCATCAACGTCGAAGAGCTCAAGCCGTGGCACACCCTGACCGGACGGATGCACTTCTTCCTCGACCACGACTGGATGAGCGAGCTCGGCGAGACGCTGCCGGTGTTCCGCCCACCACTGGACATGGCCGCGCTGTTCGGCGAACCCGCGGTGGGTGACGGCGACGGCGCCCAGGTGACCGTCCGATATCTCACGCCCCACTCCAAATGGTCGATCCACTCGGAATACCAGGACAACCTGCTCATGCTCACCCTGTCGCGCGGCGGGCCGACGATGTGGATGAGCCCGGCCGACGCGGAACGCATCGGCGTCTCCGACAACGACTGGGTCGAGGCGGTCAACCGCAACGGCGTAGTCGTCTGCCGGGCGACCGTGTCGCACCGCATGCCCACCGGGACGGTGTACGTCTACCACGCCCAGGAGCGGACCATCGACGTCCCGCTGTCCGAGACCACCGGCAAGCGCGGCGGCATCCACAACTCGCTGACCCGGCTGCTGGTCAAGCCCACCCACCTGATCGGCGGCTACGCCCAGCTCTCGTTCGCCTTCAACTACCTCGGCCCGACCGGTAACCAGCGCGACGAGGTCACCGTGGTACGGCGCCGGTCGCAGGAGGTGACCTACTAGTGAAGGTCATGGCACAGGTCGCCATGGTGATGAACCTCGACAAGTGCATCGGCTGCCACACCTGCTCGGTCACCTGCAAGCAGGCGTGGACGAACCGCCCGGGGGTCGAGTACGTCTGGTTCAACAACGTCGAGACCCGGCCAGGGCAGGGCTATCCGCGCACCTACCAGGACCAGGAGCGCTGGCGCGGCGGCTGGGAACGCACCGCACGGGGCCGCTTGCGGCTCAAGGGAGGTGGCCGGTTCAGGAAACTGCTGACGATCTTCTCCAACCCCAAGCTGCCGTCGATCCAGGACTACTACGAACCCTGGACCTACGACTACGACACATTGATCAACGCACCGCTCGGCGAGCAGATACCCGTCGCCCAGCCACGTAGCCTGATCAGTGGCGATCCGATGAAGGTGGAGTGGTCGGCCAACTGGGACGACAACCTCGCCGGCGGGCCCGAGCTGGCCGTCGACGACCCGGTGCTGAAGAAGGTGTCCGACCAGGTCAGGCTGGAGTTCGAGCAGACCTTCATGTTCTACCTGCCGCGGATCTGCGAGCACTGCCTGAACCCGTCCTGCGTCGCCTCCTGCCCGTCCGGAGCGATGTACAAGCGGAGCGAGGACGGCATCGTCCTGGTCGACCAGGACCGGTGCCGCGGCTGGCGGATGTGCGTGACCGGCTGCCCGTACAAGAAGGTGTACTTCAACCACCGCACCGGCAAGGCCGAGAAGTGCACGATGTGCTATCCGCGGATCGAGGTGGGCCTGCCCACGGTGTGCTCGGAGACGTGCGTGGGCCGGCTGCGCTACCTCGGCCTGGTCCTCTACGACGCGGACAGGGTGCTGGAGGCGGCGTCGGTCGAGGACCCGAAGGACCTCTACCAGGCGCAGTTGGAGATCATGCTCGACCCGCACGACCCGGCCGTGGTCGAGGCCGCGCAGCGGGAGGGAATCACTCCGGAGTGGGTCGAGGCGGCGCAGCGCTCGCCGGTCTACCGGCTCGCCAAGGAATACAGAGTCGCGCTGCCGCTGCATCCGGAGTACCGGACGATG
>WHTB01000282.1 GCA_009379735.1 Propionibacteriales bacterium | reverse complement strand
TCAGCAGCGACACCAACGTCTCCGTGGTCGCGCTGAGCGCCGCCACCGGGGCGCTGGAACGCATCTACCGGGTGTCGGCGGTCGACGCGACCATCACGCCGGTGACGGTGCTCCCGACGTCGGGGGACAACTGGCGGTCCGCGGACGCGATGGTGGTCGCTGCGGAGCCGTTGGCCAGCAGCGCGACCGACTACGAGGAGCCCCGCTGGCCGTGGAGCGACCAGGCCAAGCTGACCGGCTCGGCGATCGTCGCCTTCTTCCTGCTCGGGCTCTACCTGACCCGGCGGCTGCCCCGGCGGTTCCGGTCACGCTGAGTCGACGGTGGGTGCGGCGATCAGCGTTGGACGACTGAGAGCACGAACGCCGTGCCGACGAGCCCGACCATGCTCAGCGCCGCGACCCGCAGCTGCGCCGTCAGCGCGGGACGCTCGTCGGCCAGCGCGAACACCCGGCGCGTCCAGTGCCGCCACGACACCCAGACGAACACCGCCGTCGCCGCCAGCAGCAAGATGCCCTTGACCAGGTGGACGGCGAGCGGCCCGCTGCCGTCGTACGCGAGGAGCGCGAGCCCGCTCAGCGCCAACGCGGCGACCAGGCCGAGCACCTTCCACCGGTTGCCGCTCGCCAGCGTGGCCGCGAACGACTCGTGCTGGTCGGCCGCGCCGGCGAAGAAGGCCGCCATCTTGGGCTGCACGACGGCCAGGCTGTAGACCATGCCGCCGAGCCAGACCGCGGCGACCAGCGCGTGCACGACCAGCAGGGCGGCCCGAGTCAGGTCGACCAGCACGGGCGCTGCGTCACTCCTCCGACGCCGAGCCGGACGACAGGTTGCTCTTGATCAGGTCCATCACGGTCGAGTCGGCCAGCGTGGTCACGTCACCGGTCTCACGGTTCTCGGCGACGTCGCGGAGCAGCCGGCGCATGATCTTGCCGGACCGCGTCTTCGGCAGCTCGGGCACGATCATGATCTGCCGGGGCTTGGCGATCGCACCGATCTCCTTGGCGACGTGGTTGCGGAGCTCCTGCACCACGTCGGGGCCACCGTCACCGGCCTCCTCGCGCAGGATCACGAACGCGCAGACGGCCTGGCCGGTGGTCGCGTCGTTGGCACCGACGACGGCCGCCTCGGCGACCTTCGGGTTCGACACGAGGGCCGACTCGATCTCGGTGGTCGACAGTCGGTGGCCGGACACGTTCATCACGTCGTCGACGCGCCCGAGCATCCAGAGGTCGCCGTCCTCGTCCTTCTTCGCGCCGTCGCCGGCGAAGTAGAGGCCGGGGTATCGCGACCAGTAGGTCTCCTTGTACCGCTCGTCGTCGCCCCAGATCGTGCGCAGCATCGCCGGCCACGGCTCGGTGAGTACGAGGTAGCCGCCGGAGCCGTTGGCCACCGGCGTGCCGCCCTCGTCTACCACGTCGGCGGACACCCCGGGGATCGCCTTCATCGCCGAGCCCGGCTTGCCGGCCGTCACGCCGGGCAGCGGGCTGATCATGATCATGCCGGTCTCAGTCTGCCACCAGGTGTCGACCACCGGGCAGTTGTCGCCGCCGATCGTCGTGCGGTACCAGGTGTACGCCTCGGGGTTGATCGGCTCACCCACGGAGCCGAGCAGCCGCAGTGACGACATGTCGAACTGGGCGGGGATGTCGTCTCCCCACTTCATGAACGTGCGGATCGCGGTCGGCGCGGTGTAGAAGATCGTCGCCTTGTAGTCCTGCGCGATCTCCCACCAGCGGCCCTTGTGCGGGGTGTCCGGCGTGCCCTCGTACATCAACGACGTGGTGCCGTTGGCGAGCGGGCCGTAGACGATGTAGGAGTGGCCGGTGACCCAACCGATGTCGGCCGTGCACCAGTACACGTCGGTCTCGGCCTTGAGGTCGAAGATCGCCCAGTGCGTGTAAGCCGCCCCGACCAGGTACCCGCCGGTCGTGTGCAGGATGCCCTTCGGCCTGCCCGTCGTCCCCGAGGTGTACATCACGTACAGCGGGTGCTCGCTGTCGAACGCCTCGGGGGTGTGCTCGGCGCTCTGCTGGTCGACCAGGTCGTGCCACCAGACGTCGTGCTCGTCGTCCCACGCGACGTCCTGCTCCGTGCGGCGGACGACCAGGACAGACCGGACGGCGGGGCACTTGGCGACGGCCTCGTCGACGGCGGGCTTGAGTGCACTCGGTGCGCCGCGACGGTAGCCGCCGTCCGACGTGACGACCACGCGCGCGTCACAGTCCTGGATGCGGCTCGCCAGCGCATCGGCCGAGAAGCCGCCGAACACCACCGTGTGCGGCGCGCCGATCCGGGCACAGGCGAGCATCGCGATGACCAGCTCAGGGATCATCGGCAGGTAGATCGCGACCCGGTCGCCGGCCTGCACACCGAGCTCGAGCAGCGCGTTGGCCGCCTTGCAGACCTCGTCCTTGAGCTCTGCGTACGTGAGGGTGCGGGTGTCACCGGGCTCGCCGACCCAGTGGTACGCCACCCGGTCACCGAGGCCGGCCTCGACGTGCCGGTCGAGACAGTTGTACGCCGCGTTGAGCGTGCCGCCGACGTACCACTTGGCGAACGGCGCGTTGCTCCAGTCGAGCACGTCGTCCCACTTGCTGTCCCACGACAACCGTTCGGCCTGCTCGCCCCAGTACGCCAGCCGGTCTTCGTCGGCCTGGGCGTACTCGGCCCCGGTGACGTTCGCGTTCGCGGCCAGGTCAGCGGGAGGCTCGAAGCGGCGTTCCTCGTGCATCAGGTTGGACAGTGTCTCGTCAGTCACGACGTCTCCCTTGCTGCGGCTGCGCGGATGTCCTCACGATAGGTGGAAAGCCGTCCGGTCACGAGGGTGATCCCTCGTGACCGGACGGCGGTCTGTCGGTCAGTGGTGCACTGCCTTCTCGGCGCCCGAGCCGGTCAGCGAGCGGACCTCGAGCTCGTCGTACTTCGCCTCGGCCTCGGGGTCACTGGAGGTGACCGTGCCGAGCCAGCCGAAGAAGAAGCCGGCCGGGATCGAGATGATGCCCGGGTTGCTCAGCGGGAACACCGACCAGTCGGAGCCGGTGAACAGCGCCGTCTCCGAGCCGGACACGACCGGCGAGAAGAACACCAGCCCGACGCAGGTGATCAAGCCGCCGTAGATCGCCCAGGTGGCGCCTCGGGTGTTGAACTTCCGCCAGAACAGGTTGAGCAGGACGGACGGAAGGTTCGCCGAGGCGGCGACCGCGAAGGCCAGTGCCACCAGGAACGCGATGTTCAGCTTCTGCGCGGGGATCGCCAGCAGGATCGCCACGCCGCCGATGGCGAAGGCGGCGATCCGCGCGACCTTCACCTCGGAGACCTCCGACGCCGTGCCCTTCTTGATCACGTTGGCGTAGAGGTCGTGCGCGACCGACGACGCCGAGGTCAGCGTCAGGCCCGCGACCACGGCCAGGATCGTGGCGAACGCGACCGCCGAGATCAGCGCCAGCAGGATCGCGCCGCCGGTCGAGCCCTCGCCTCCGCCGACCGCTTCGGCCAGCAGCGGCGACGCCAGGTTGCCGCCACTGGTCGCGACGGCGCTCTCCGGGCCGGTGTCGAGCAGAGCAGCGGCACCGAAGCCCAGCGCCAGCGTCATCAGGTAGAACGCGCCGATCAGCGTGATCGCCCAGAGCACGGACGTGCGCGCGTCCTTCGAGGTCGGCACCGTGTAGAAGCGGATCAGGATGTGCGGAAGACCCGCCGTCCCGAGCACCAGCGCGATGCTCAGGCTGATGAAGTCGATCTTGCTGGTCAGGCTGACGCCGTACTTCAGGCCGGGCTGCAAGAACGCCTCGCCCTTGCCGGTGTTCTCCGCGGCCGCACCGAGGAGCTCGGACAGGTTGAAGCCGAACTCCGCCAGCACCAGGATCGTGATCAGGATCGTGCCGCCCATCAGCAGCACGGCCTTGACGATCTGCACCCAGGTCGTGCCCTTCATGCCGCCGACCGTGACGTAGAAGATCATCAGCAGGCCGACGCCCACGATGGTGAGGTTCTTCAGCGCCTCACTGTCGACCCCGAGCAGGAGGGCGACCAGGGAACCGGCGCCGACCATCTGGGCCAGCAGGTAGAAGATCGACACCACGACAGTCGAGGTCGCGGCCGCCGTACGCACCGGGCGTTGGCGCATCCGGTAGGCCAGCTGGTCGGCCATCGTGTAGCGGCCGGAGTTGCGCAGCAGCTCGGCGACGAGCAGCAGCGCGACCAGCCAGGCGACCAGGAAGCCGATGGAGTAGAGGAACCCGTCGTACCCGGACAGCGCGATCGCGCCGGAGATGCCGAGGAACGAGGCCGCCGACATGTAGTCGCCGGAGATGGCGAGGCCGTTCTGGACGCCGCTGAAGTTGCGCCCACCCGCGTAGAAGTCGGCCGCGCCCTTGGTCTGCCGGCTGGCCCAGATGGTGATGCCGATGGTCAGGGCGACGACGGCGAGGAACAAGATGGTGGTCAGAGCCTGGCTGCTCATGCGTCAGCTCCCTCGTCGTACTCACGCTTGAGCTTGGCGGCGGTCGTGTCCAGCTCCTTGTTGGCGTGCCGGGCGTACAGCCAGGCAATGCCGAATGTCGAGGCGAACTGCAGCAGGCCGAAGATCAGGGCGATGTTGATGTGGCCGATGACCTTGGTGTTCATGAACCCCGTGGCCCAGTTGCTCATGACGACGTAGAGCATGTACCAGACCATGAACGCGACCGTCCACGGGATGGCGAAGCCGCGATACTTCCGGCGCAGCTCCTGGAAGTCGGCACTGGCATGGATCTCTTCGTATACCCCGTGTTGTCTCGCACTGGTTTCTTCCACCACGGTGCCTTCACCTCGCATGTGGGCGGGAATGGCTGCTGGACAGCCACGCGATGAGCGTCACGGTAGAGAGGCCGCGCCCCAGCCCGGTAGACGTGTCCCGGTCAACTGCGGCGAGCGGGTCGCAGACCTCGGCGTACGGGAATCACGGCTGCGGTGAGCGGTCGGTACGACGCGACGAACGGTCGACCGCGGACCTCCGCCGCGGGACCAGCCGGGTGGCGCGCGGCTGCCAGTCGCCACGGTCGACCTCGACCTGCTCGGGTGTGTGCAGACGCACCATCGTGCGGGCGACGTCGGACGCCACCCGGTGCGGCGTCGCCAGCGAGACACCGACCATCAAGGCGAACGAGATCGGCACGGTCCAGGCCGCGGGCTGGGTGAGCAGCGTCCCGGCCCAGCCGCCGGCGACCTGGCCCGAGATGGTGAGCACCACCGAGCCGCCGGTCAGCAGGAGGCCGACGACCAGGCCCGCGATCGCGCCGGCGTCGGTGAGCCGTCGCCACCAGATGCCGAGCACGAGCAGGGGGCAGAACGTCGACGCGGCGACGGCGAACGCCATGCCCACGACGTTGGCGATGGCGAGGTCCTGCGCGACCAGGTTCAGGGCGAGGGGCACGCTGACCGCGAGCACGGCCGCGATCCGGAAGCCCGCGACACCGCCGACCCAGCGGATCAGGGCGTCCTGGCTGAGCACGCCGGACACCGACACCGTGAGGCCGGACGAGGTGGACAGGAACGCGGCGAACGCCCCGGCGACGAGCAGCGCCGCGAGCAGCTCGCCGAGCGTCCCGCCGACCATCCGGGTCGGCAGCTCGAGCACGACCGTGTCGCCCTGCCCGCTGCTGATTAGGTCCGCGGCGTACACCCGGCCGAGCGCGCCGTACACCGCCGGCAGCAGGTAGAACACGCCCAGCAGCACGAGCACGATCAGCGTGGTGCGGCGGGCCGCTCGCCCGTCGGGGTTGGTGTAGAAGCGCACCAGCACGTGC
>WHTB01000318.1 GCA_009379735.1 Propionibacteriales bacterium | reverse complement strand
GTCCGTTCTCCAGCGGTACGGCGACGCGACGCTGGTCGAGCACCTCGCCGCCCCGGTGACCCACGAACGCGACCCGCGTCAGCGCACCGGGGGGCCGCGGCGTGACCGCCACGGTGATCACCCGGCGGTGCTGCGCGACTGGCCCCTCCCGAGCCCTGGCGGGGGCAAGGAGTCGCGGGCGGCACCTGCTGGTCGTGGCCCGGCACCGTCACGACCCCCGGGTGCCGCGCGGCTCACCGCCGACGCGGCTTTGCGCGCGGGGGCCGGGAAACTGACGGCCGCGACCCCGGCAGCGACGGCTGCCACCCTGGCCGTCGCCCTACCGGAGGCCCTCGTCGAGCCGCTGCCCTGCGAACCTGGCGGGCAGCCTGGGCCCCGGCGCAGCAAACGCGCTCGCCCGGTTGGCCCAGCAGGTCGACGTCCTGGTGACCGGACCTGGCTTCACCGACCCCGAGGTCACCGTCGACCTGCTCGACCATCTGCTGCCGCGTCTAAATCTCGCACTGGTCCTCGGCGCCACCGCCTCGGCCTACCTCGGTCAGCAACCGACCGCTCTGCGGCACTTCGACGGTCGGGTCGTGCTCACCGTGAGCACGCACGAGCTGGCCCAGACGGCGCACCGATCCCCGGCGTCCGTCGATGCTGACCCCGCGCCGATCGCGGCCGCGCTGGCGGCGACCGCAGGCGTCGTGGTGCTGTGCGGCGGCACGGACAGGCACGTCGCCGCCCCCCGACGGGCGGGCCAGGGTCTTCCAAGGCGGCGGGCCCGGACTCGGGGTGTCGGGTTCCGGTGACGTCCAAGCGGGGATCGTCGCGGGTCTGCTGGCCCGAGGTGCCGCCCCCGACCAGGCAGCGGTGTGGGCGGCATACATCCACGGTCGAGCGGGCGAGCGTCTCGCCGCCGCGACTGGTGTCGTCGGCGCCCTGGCTCGCGAGCAGTTCGACCAGGTGCCGAGGGTGCTCGCGGAGATCGGCTGATGGTGAGCCGACTCGTCACCCGGGCGCGCGAGCGTGTCTTTCGCAGCGCAGTGGGTACCTCCACGTCTTCCGCCCCTCGACCCCAGGAGAACGACATGACGACCAACATCCTTTCCCGCTCGCTCCACGACGTCGGCCTCGCCGCTTGGTTCGGAGGAACATTGGCCAACGCCGTCGGCCTGAACCCTGCCGCTGCCCAGGCCACCACGGCCGGTGACACCGGGGCCGTGGCCAACGTGGGGTGGGACCGGTGGACCCCGGTGAACGCTGCCGCGATCGGCGCCCACCTGGCTGGCAGCCTGGCCCAGCTCGTCGGCAACAGGGGCCGGTTGGGCGCCCAGCGTGGGGTCGGCCGGATGGCGCTGCTGAAGACCGGGCTGACCGTTGCCGCGCTCGGCGTGACGGCGTACAGCCGTGCCCTCGGTCGCCGGGTGTCCGCCGACACGCACGTGCCGGCAGAGTCCGGGACCGAGCCGACGACCTCGACACCGGGCGACGTCGCCGCCGCACAACGGCAGCTGCAAACACTCCAGTGGGTGGTTCCCGCGCTGACCGGGGCCCTGGTGGTCGTGAGCTCCTACGCCGGCGAACAGCAGCGACCCACCTCGGTGCTGCAAGGCATCGTCGACCGCGTGACCCCCTGACGCCGATGTCCAAGAAGTTCGTGCTGGCGCTGTTCGTGGTCATGGCCATCGCCGTCGGGTTTCCGGTCATCCTCCTGATCGGCCTGTTCGCGTCGACGAGGACGGGCGGTCGCGCGACGGGTCGCCGTCGCCGTCGCCGTCGCATGCTGCCGTCCTGCAGCGGTGACCTCATACGGACACGCGGGATGGGTACGAGAAGGCATGTGAGTTGTTGTCACCGGAGCCACGGGGAACCTGGGGTCCGCAGTAGTCCGTGAGCTGTCGGCCGCCGGCCACGACGTCCTGGGCGTCGCGCGTCGCTCACCGGTCGACCAGCCGACCGCCTCGGTCGCGTGGCGGGAGGCCGACGTGAGCACGGGCGACCTCGTCCCGGTGGTCACCGGTGCCGACGCGGTCGTGCATCTGGCATGGCGCTTCCAGCCACCCGTCGACCCGAGGTCACCTGGGCCACCAACGCGGCCGGGACCCGGCGCCTCCTCGACGCGGTCGTCACCGCGCGGGTGCCGGCGCTGGTGTGCGTCACCTCGATCGCGGCCTACTCCCCGGCGGGGCACGACGACCCCGTCGACGAGTGCTGGCCGACCGACGGCACGTCGGCGGCGGCGTACTGCCGGGAGAAGGCGTACGTCGAGCGCTCGCGTCCCGACCTGCGCGTCGTACGACTGCGTCCCGCATTCGTGTTCCAGCGGTCGTCGGCGAGCGAGCAACGGCGCATCTTCGGCGGACCGCTCGCCCGGCCGGTCTTCTTCGACACCAAGCGCGTACCCGTCCTGCCCGTGCCGCGCGGGCTGCGGTTCCAGGCGGTCCACAGCGGCGACGTCGCAGCGGCCGTGGTGGCTGCCGTCGAGCGGCCCGTCCGCGGTGCGGTGAACCTCGCCGGACCCGGTCTGCTGCGCCGCCAGGAGGTCGCCCGGCTCTTCGGCGCCCGCACGGTCGAGGTGCCATCGGCAGTCATCCGCACGGCCCTGGCCACCGGCTTCCACAGCCGGCTCGCCCCGGCCCCGCCCGAGCTGTACGACGCCTTGATGCGGCTGCCGGAGCTGGCGTCGGTCGCGCCGAGCGCGAGCTCGGATGGGCCCCGCGGCACACCGGTGAGGCTGCCCCCGCCGGCGAGGGGTACCTGGCGATCATGACTACTTCGTACGGCTACGAACAGGACGGCGAACCGCCGACGACCGACGACCAGGAGCCCGACATCGTCGAGGCAGGCGGGGACGAGGAGCCGGGCAGCCACCCCGACCCGGACCCCTGTGAAGCCGCCGACCAGGCGGGTACCGACAGCCGACCTGGCTGACCTGCCCGCCAGTGGATACCGCGCGCCCATGAGTGACAACAACGACCTGCGCAACGACGACCAGGCGGACGAGGCCATCCAGGCGGTCGTGGGCCGCGTCCTCTCCTGGCGGGCGGGCGCGCCGGCCGAGACCGTGATGGCAGAACTGCAAGCCGGCCTGCGCCAGGTCGGCACCGACATGCCGGCCGAACGGCTGGCGCGCACCGCCGACCGGATCAGCCATGCCGATCCGGCCCAGCAGGAGCAGCCGCCTTCGCCGTGAGGTCGCGTCGGTCTCCCGAGCGCGGGGAGCGGTTGGAGAACGACCACCACGGAATCGGGTCGACTTCGACATCGTGCTCGGTCCTGCGCCGCGGCACGGCATCAAGGGCGGGCACGCAGTCCGCAGGTAGCCGGACCCTCCACCCGCTCTCCCGCCGCGGTGAAGCGCGAGCGGTGCAGGGGGCAGTCCCAGCTGCGCTCGGCGTCGTCCATCGCAGGACGCCGCCGAGGTGCGGGCACACGGCGGGACCCGGTGGACCTGGCCATGGACCCGGGCGGGTCGCGGGCGGCGTGCGCAGCCGATCCCACACCACCGTGCCCTCCCCTCTCCTCCGGTCCACCAGGCGCGGTCGGCCCAGCCGCTGGGCCCAGCCCAGGATCATCTCGCGGGCCACGCCCCGTTGAGGCGCACGGTCTGCGCCAGCGCACGGGGAGTCGGTCGCCCCCAGGCGTACAGCTCCTCGGCCCAGCTCAGGTGCCCGCCAAGGATCCGTGCGGACAGCGCGAGGGCTGCAGCCACCGCGTTCGTCATCCCCCACTTCCCGTACCCGCCCGCGACGAGCACCTCCTCCTGACGGGGCAGGAGCGGCCCGGCCCACGGCACGTGGGACGACGCGTCTGGTTAGTCCTGCGCAGACCACTCGTGCACCAGCCGGGCCTCGGGGAACAAGTCCTGGGTCCACCGGTCCAGATCGGCCAACCGTGCCGACGGGGACGCCGCGCGGCCCGTGACGTGCCCGTTGCCACCGACCAGGAGCAGCAACCCGACGGAGTCGGGGACGTCCCGGAGGGGCCGCGACGGCTCGTCGGCGCTCAGGTACATCCCGTCGACGGCCTGCTGCGGTGTCCGGTAGGCCAGGGCGTAGGACCATTTGCGGCTCGGCTCGAGCGAAGTGGCCCCCGGTCCAGGGAGGGCAGGTTCGTCGCGACCACGACCTTCTTCGCCCGCACCTCGCCGGCGTCGGTCGACACCGTGACCGGCCCGCTGCCGGAGACGGCATGGGCGACGACGTCCTGGACCAACACCGCACCGTGCTGCTCGGCGTCGAGGGCTGAGGCGGTGAGCAGCTCCAGCGGGTCGACCTGGAGCTGACCCTCGAGCATGGCCGCTCCCTCGACGGGGAACGGCAGCGTAGTCTCCTCTACCCAGTCCACCGCCAGCCCGGCGTCCGGCGCGTCGGCCACCTCGGCCTGCACCGAGCGGGCGCCGTGCACGCTGGTGGCGTAGGTGTACGCCGGGCGGCGCTGGAAACCGACCTCGTGCTCCGCGGTGTACCGCGCGACCCAGGCCTAGGCCTCGCGGTTGCCATCCACGTAGGCACGCGCCGTCGCGGCCGAGGTGGTTTCGCGCACCGCGCTGATGGTGGTGCCTTGGAGCAGGGACCCCTTCGCGGTGCTCGAACCC
>WHTB01000249.1 GCA_009379735.1 Propionibacteriales bacterium | reverse complement strand
GCGGGTGGGGTTGCCGGCGTTGGCGGTGCGGGTGCAGCCGGCGGGGAAGACGTTGGTGAACTTCGAGACGATCTTCTATGCCGAGCCGGAGGGGTTCGAGCGGCGGTTGCGGTTGTTGGGTCAGCGGGTGGAGGTGCGGGCGACGGCGAGCAGTTTCGGGTGGTCGTTCGGGGATGGGGAGTCGGCGCGGACTCAGACGGCTGGTGGTCCGTACCCGGCCAAGGATGTGGTGCATGAGTACACAGATGCGGGGGTGACGGTGCGGCCGTCGGTGGATGTGACGTACACGGCGCAGTGGCGGGTCAACAGTGGCGGCTGGCAGGAGATCCCGCAGCCGGTCACGATCAGCGGTCCGGCGACCGACCTGAGTGTGGTGGAGGGGACGCCGGTGCTCACCGAAGGGTAGCCCCGGCCCACCGTTCTTCCTTGCTGTGTGGGGAAACGGGGTTGTCCACAGGTGGTTGTCGGTCGGTGGTGGTTGTCGGTGGCCGCCGGTAGTGTTCGAACATGGTTTCGATGACGGTGCCGCCGGACGCGGAGGGCCTGCTCGGTCGGCTCGAGCAGGCGATGTCCGCGTTCGCGGCGGTGCCGGTCGGGCTCCGTCCGGGCGATGCCGGCGACCGGATCCGGGGGCTGCACCGGCTCCGGGCCCGCCTCGACGCAGAGCTGTTGGCCGAGCTGGCGGCGTTCGAGACATCGGGCGGCCATGAGGAAGCCGGCTGCCGGACGGTGGGGTCGTGGGTACGACTGCACCTGCTGCAGACTCCGACCGCGGCGGGCGGGTTGGTGGGTGTCGCCCGCGCCCTGGGCGGGCTGTCGCGGGTGGCCGACGCACAGGCGGCGGGCCTGATCAGCCGCGAGCATGTCGACGCGATCGTGGCCGGGGTGAGACGCGTCGGTGCGGACCGGATGGCGCGGCACGAGCAGACCCTGGTCGACCTCGCCGCGGCGGCGAGTGCCGCCGAGGTACGGGCGGCGGTGGCCGAGATCGTCCGAATCGCCGAAACCGAAACCGGCCACGACGACACTGCGGAGGCAAAGCGAGCCAAGGCGGAGGGGTCGCGCAGCTTCGAGTCACGCCGGGTGGGTGACCAGCTGGTCGTCAACGCCGCCGTCGACCTGGCCACCGGTGAGGCGTTGACCGGCTACATCGACGCCCACTCCGCACCCCGCCCCAACCCCGACGGTGGTACAGGTGGCCGGGACGAGCGGACCGCGACGCAGCGGCGGGCCGACGCCTTCTGTCGGCTGGTCGACACCGCGACCGACGCCGGTGACCTGCCGGAGCGGGTCCGCTCCAAGGCAGCGGTCACCCTGACGGTGAGCCTGGAGACGCTGCTCGGGCTGCCCGGTGCCGGTCCGCTGCTGGCCCGGCTCGGCGTGACACCGAGCCAGACCGCCCGCCGGCTGCTGTGCGACGGCACCCTGACCCGGATCATCCTCGACCCGGCCGGTGAGCCGATCGACCTCAACACCCGGGTCCGTTCCCACACGACTGCCCAGGCCAAGGCCCTGGCCACTCGCC
This sequence comes from Propionibacteriales bacterium, assembly GCA_009379735.1. Lineage (GTDB taxonomy): Bacteria > Actinomycetota > Actinomycetes > Propionibacteriales > Nocardioidaceae > WHTB01. Next base: position 5,209 of record WHTB01000249.1, on the reverse strand, counting down.
ACACTCGATGTGTGTTCCCCGGCTGCGCCGTCCCGTTCCGGATGTGCCACCTCCACCACATCGACCACTGGGCCGACGGCGGGCCCACCGAGCTGGCCAACCTGGTGCCGCTATGCGGCACCCACCACCGGTTCCACCACGAAGGCGGCTACACCATCACCGCCACCCCCGGCCGGGCATTCCGGTTCCACGACCCCCACGGCCGGGCCATCCCCGACCCGGCACCCGCCGCCGCGGCCGCGACCAGGCAGCTCGCCCTCGACACCGACAATCGCTCACCCCGCCGGACTGGCCGGCCGCGCTGGTTGAAACCGCTCCCGCCACCCGCCGCCGACGACACGCATCGGCCGCCGACCGGCCGCGAGCAGCACGGTCGCGACCGTGGGGAGGGCGATGACACCGATCCGCCGCTACGGTGTTGAGCCGCCAGCCGCGTAGGCACTGACCACAGGCACCGATCGACAGGTTTTCGCCGTGAACCGGGTACGACCATCCGCGCCCTACGCGTCATGGGCGGGCCGCTGCATACGGGGCTCGTGACCGCCCCAGTCGGTCATGAAGTCGGCCCAGCCGTGCTCAGTGACCAGCAGGACATCACCGGTGATCGCATCCATCAAGTGGTTGCTGTACCGCCAGCCGATGAACCATCGCGACTCGTTTGCGCCGAAGATCGTCGGCCCGGACCGCACCAACACGGTCATGACGGCGTGGGTGATGCTGCGCGTGCGGCTCCACTCAGGCACCGGGAGCCGCTGCATGGTCGAGCGCAGCAGCTCGCTCAGGTCGACGGAGGCGTCCACCCGCGCGCCGACCGGCAGCACCTCGACATGGGTCAGCCGCTGGTCGGTCGACGGCTCCCGCACCACCGCCAGCAACGCGGTGTCCTCGACCAGCGGTTGCCGCTCGGCGATGTCGGAGAGCAGCAACCCTGGGTCCCTGAACTCGAAGCGCTGAAGAGTCATCCGGAGAGTGTGCTCCGATCACGACAAACCCCGCTGACGTCATCCACAGGGCCGGCGCGGGCTGTGGACGACGCCAGCGAAGTCGGCCAGACCGGAGCATCCTGGTCGGCCATGGGATACACGACAGACTTCATCGGACACATCGACATCCAGCCCTCGCTCAACGAGGCCGAGCGCACCTACCTGACGGCGTTCGCCGCGTCGCGACGATGGCGAAGGCCCGGCGGCCGCTACGCCGTACCCCTCAACCCGGCGGCCGCCCACGACGACTTCGAGGGTGGCGCCGAGGACAACGGCGAGCGCTACAACCAGCCGCCTCCCGGTCAGCCCGGGCTGTGGTGCCAGTGGGTGCCGTGCAGGGACGGCTGCTGCCTGTCCTTCAACGGGTACGAGAAGTTCTACGAGCCGACGAAGTGGATGGCCTACCTCATCGACCACTTCCTCGCACCGGGAGCTCAGGCCCGGCGCAGCAAGCTCGAGCTGCTCCAAGGCTTCACCTTCGACCATCGCCTCGACGGCATCATCGCCGCGTGCCGTCGCGACACCAAGGAGCTGTACCTGATCTGCGTCGACGACAACGACGTTACGGAGGAGGTGCTGCGCCCGGCAGACGACCGGTACGTCGACTATCCGCCGCTCGCCTACGAGGCGTACGCCGACGCCGAGAACGCGCGCCGGCCCCGCCGTCGACCGAAGCCCGCGCTGCGGGTCGTCGGCGACGCGACCTGAGTTAGCTGCCGGAGTCAGTGGGTGGGGCGCTGTAGCCGCCGCCGAGGTAGGCGTGCTGCACGCGTACGTCGTCGAGCAGCGCGGCCGGCGTGCCCTCGAGCACCACCCGGCCGCGGTCCATCAGGTAGACGCGGTCGGCGACCTTGAACGCGGCCCGGGCGTTCTGCTCGACCAGCACGATGGTGAGGTTCTCCTCGTCCCGCAGCCGGGCCAGGGCCCGCATGATCTCGGTGACGACACGTGGCGCCAGACCGACACTGGGCTCGTCCAGCACCAGCATCTTGGGCCGGGCCATGATGCCACGGCCGACGGCGAGCATCTGCTGCTCGCCACCGGACAGGGTCCCCGCGGCCTGTCCGAGTCGGCCGGCGAGCCGTGGGAACAGCTCGAGCACGCGGTCGCGCCCCGCCGAGCCGTTGTCCTTAGCACGACGCCGGGTCCAGGCGCCGAGGCGCAGGTTGTCGTCCACGGACAGGGTGGGGAAGACCAGCCGGTTCTCCGGCACGTGCGCCAGGCCTGTCGCGGCCACCTTCTCGGCGGCGAGGCCGGAGATCCGGGCGCCGTCCAGCCGCACCTCACCGCCGGTCGCCCGGAGGAGGCCGGAGATGGTACGCAACAGCGTCGTCTTGCCCGCGCCGTTCGCCCCGATCACCGCGACCAGCTCGCCGTCGCCGACCTCGAGGTCGACGCCATGGAGCACCCGCAGTCGGCCGTACCCGGCGTGCAGGCCAGTGATGGTCAGCATCAGCCCGCACCTCCCCCCGGCTCGCCCGACATCTGCCGGGCCGCCTCCTCCGCCTCGGCGTCGTCCTCCTCGACACCGAGGTACGCCGCCACGACGGCCGGGTCGGCGCGGATCTCGTCCGGCGTGCCCAGTGCGATCAGCCGCCCGTCGTCGAGCACCGCAACCTGGTCGGCCAGCGCCAGCACCGCCTCCATGTCGTGCTCGACCAGCACGATCGCCATCCCGCCGGCGCGCAGTCGGCGCAGCAACGTGGCGAGCGACCGGCGCTCGGTGCGGGACAGCCCCGCCATCGGTTCGTCGAGCAGGAGCAGGTCGGGCTCGGTCGCCAGCGCCCGGGCGACCTCCAGCAGCCGTTGCCGCCCGAACGGCAGGTCGGCGGCCGGCCGCATCGCCTCGTCGCGCAGCCCGACCAGCTCCACGGTCGCGTACGCCGCGGCCGCGGTTGCGACGTCCTCGCGGCGGGCCGGCAGCAGCAGCGCAGCACCGAGCATGCCGGTCCGGCTGCGCAGGTGGCGTCCGACCATGACGTTGCCGAGCACGGTCGCCGACCCGAACACCTGCAGGTTCTGGAAGGTCCGGGTGGCCCGCGCCCGGGCGAAGACGTGCGGTTTGCGGCCGTCGATGCGCCGACCCGCCAAGGTGACGGTGCCGGCGGTCGGCGTGAGCACTCCGCAGACCATGTTGAAGCAGGTCGTCTTGCCGGCGCCGTTCGGCCCGATCAGCGCGAGGATCTGTCCGGTGCGTACGTCGAGGTCCACCGCGTCGACGGCGACCACACCGCCGAACCGCTTGGTCAGGCCGCGCACCTCCAGCAGCGTGGTCCCCGGCTCGGGTCGTCCTTCACGGCCGAACAGGGGAGACCCGTCGCGGTCCTCGGTGACTCCTGTGTCGGCCCCGCCCGCCGCCGGATCATCGGCCGGACCATCGGTGGGGTCATCGGCGGGGGCCCGCGCGCGCAACCGAGTCGTCAGCAACAACCACGCCTGATGCAGCCCACCGGGGAGCACGATGATCAGCAGCACGAGTACGACACCGAAGCCGAGCAGCTGCACCTCGCCGGTGGCGCCGGGGAACACCCCGGTGATCAGCGTCTGCATCCCCTCGTCGAGGAACTCCACCAGGAACGCTCCGACCACCGCGCCCCACACTGTGCCGAGCCCGCCCAGCACACTCATCAGCAGGAACTTCACCGACAGCGGGAAGTTGGCAGTGTTGGGGTTCACCACCGCCAGCCAGTGCGCGAAGAAGACACCCGCCAGCCCGGCGTACGCCGCGGACAGGGTGAACACCTGCAGCCGCAGCCGGAACGTGTCAACGCCCAGCGTCTCGGCGGCGACCTCGGAGTCGTTGACCGCGCTCAGTGCGCGACCGGTACGCGACGCGACGATGTTGCGCGCGACCAGCAGCCCGACGACCACCACCGGGATCAGCAGCCAGAAGAACTCCTCGGGGGAGTTGTACATGCGGTTGTTGAACTCCGGCTTCGGCACGCCGAAGATCCCAGACGTGCCGCCGGTGAAGTCCGACTCGGTCGCGACGACCGTGATGATGATGCCGAGGCCGAGCGTCGCCAGCGCGAGGTAGTGCCCCCGCAGCCGCAGCAGGGCCAACCCGAGCACGAACGCCGCCAGCGCCGCCAGGAGTACGGCGACCACGGCCGCGAGCAGCCCTGACCAGGCGTACCTCGTCACCAGGATCGCCTGCGTGTACGCGCCGATGGCGAAGAAGGACGCCTGGCCGAGGCTCACCTGCCCGGCCAGCCCCATCAGCAGCGTGAGCCCGATCGCGGCGATCGAGTAGATCAGCGCGTAGACGCCGATGTTGACCCACGCCGAAGGCGCCACCAGCGGGAACACCGCCAGCACCACGACCAGCAGGACGAACCCCACGACGTCGGACCGCCGGCTCGGCAGCAGCCTCATACCCGTACCTCCGCGTGCCGCCCGAAGACGCCGCCGGGTCGCACGACCAAGATCACGATCAGGACGACGAACGCGACGGCATCCCGCAGGCCGGTGTCGACGTACCCCGCGACCAGGCTCTCCAGCACACCGAGGCACAGCCCACCGAGCAGGGCGCCGCGGATCGACACCAACCCACCAAGGGTCGCCGCGACGAAGCCCTTGAGCCCGATCGCGAGTCCCGACTCCCACGACGTGAAGTAGATCGGGCTGGCCGCGACGCCGGCGACCGCGCCCGCGACCCCCGCGATCAGGAACGACAGCATCGACGCGCGCGCCAGCGAGATGCCGACCAGCCGGGCCGCGGTCGGCTGCTCGGCGCACGCCCGCAGCGCTTTGCCCCAGTCGGTCTGCTCGTAGAACCAGATCACCGCCACCGCGACGACCGCCGTGATGCCGAGAATCCACAGCTCCTGCGAGCGGATCGAGACACCGGCCACGTCGAAATCCCCACCAGGGAAGGGAGAAAGGCCGCGCGCCTCGGGTCCCCACACCAGCAGCATCACTGCCTTCAGTCCGGTGGAGACGCCGAGCGTCAGGATGATCGAGGTGAGCGTGGTCATCCGTCTCACCGGCGCGATGGTGAGCCGCTCCATGAGTACGGCGACGACGGCGACCGACGCCAGGGCGAGCGCCAGCGCCACCGCCAACGGCATCCCGCTCGCCACCGCGCTGATCGCGATCAGCCCGGACAGTGCCGCGAACTCACCCTGGGCGAGGTTGATCACTTCGCTCACCGTGAAGATCGCGACGAACCCCACGGCGATCAGTGCGTAGACAGCTCCGACCGACAGCCCCGCAAACGCGAGCTG
>WHTB01000439.1 GCA_009379735.1 Propionibacteriales bacterium | reverse complement strand
CTGCTGACCGCCACACCGGTCGAGAACCGGCTGCAGGACCTGTACGAGCTGGTCAGCCTGGTTGCGCCGGGCCTGCTCGGGACGAGCAGCGACTTCCGCCGTCGACACATCGGCGCGCGCCCCGACGACGCGACGGCGCCACAGCAGCCCCGCAACGTGGCCGAGCTGCGCACCCGCACGCGTGAGGTCATGGTGCGCCATCGGCGCGGCGAGGTCGAGGTGATGCTGCCTCAGCGCCTTGCCGAGACGGTGCTCGTGACCCCTGGCGCGGACGAGGCGGGGCTCTACGCTGACATCGCCGCGCGGATCCGCGCCGAGGCCCGCACCGCTGCCCCCAGCCGGCGGCTGGCACTGCGGGCGCTGACCCGGCTGGCCGGCTCGAGCCCGGCAGCCGTGGCGCCGACGCTGGAAAAGGTCGGCTGGGTCGACCTCGCCGCGAAGGCCGCCGCCACCGGCCGTACCACCAAGGCGTCCGCGTTGCTGGACCGGTTGCGTCCGCACGTCGAGACCGAGGAGAAGGTCATCGTCTTCACTGCCTTCCGCCAGACCTTGGAGATGTTGGTCGACGCCCTCGGCGCGGCCGGCGTGCCGGCGGCCGTCTACCACGGCAGCCTGTCCCGGCAGGACAAGGAGAAGGCGATCGCGGCGTTCCGCGACGAGTCGCCGGTGCTGCTCACCACCGAGTCGGCCGGCGAGGGGCGGAACCTGCAGTTCTGCCACGTCATGGTCAACATGGACCTGCCGTGGAACCCGATGCAGATCGAGCAGCGTCTGGGCCGTCTGCACCGGGTCGGGCAGGAGCACGACGTGCTGCTCACGAACCTGGTCGCGAGAGGGACGATCGAGCAGCGCATCCTCCACGTCCTCGAGAGCAAGATCAACCTGTTCGAGCTCGTGGTCGGCGAGCTGGACATGATCTTGGGCCACGTCGAGGACGAGTTCGACTTCGAGACGACCGTCTTCGACGCGTTCGTTGACTCGAACGACGAGGACGAGTTCGCCGACCGGCTGGAGGACCTGGGCGACCAGCTCAGCCGGGCTCGCGCCGACTACCTGAGCACGCGCGGCGCCGTCGATGCCTTGGTCGGGGAGGAGTGACGATGACCATGGTGGACGACGGCCTGCGGTTCTGGCTCGACTATGTGGACGCGTCCGGTGGGCTGTGGGAAGCCGCCGGCGACAGCGCGGTCGTCGTGCTGCCCGCGACGCTCCAGCAGGAGAATGGCGGCACTGACCAGCTCACGGTGACCAGTGATCCCGATGTCGCGCGGGAGGATGGCGCGACGCTGCTCGCCGCCGGGCATCCATACCTGGCCCGGGCCGCGGAGGCGGTCCTGGACGACGGAGACTGCGGGGTGATGCGCCTGGCCTCGCCGCTGGGGCTGAGGCCGCCCAGCACCGACCAGCTGCTGGCGTGGGCACGCGACCAGGTCCCCGTCGACCACGGCAAGATCGACGCGACCACAGGCGCGACTCCGGGCGTCCGGTACGTCCTGCGGGTGGGCACTCTTGCCACCTACACGATCTCCGCCGACGACCACTTCCAGGAGCAGGTCGAGCGCTGGGTCGATGTGCCGTCCAGGCTCACCTTTCCCGAGCCCGTCGTGGCGCGGCTCAGCCGGCTTGTCTACGACGAACGCCGGGATGGGGACGGCGGCCTGCCGCCCGCCGCGGAGCTGGCCGCCGCGCTGGCCTACGCGCACGAACAGATCGGCGCCCGCACCCGCGAACGGGAGGCCGAGCTTTCCACGCAGCTCGGCGACGCCTGCGGCCGCGAGACCCGGCGGGCTCTCACCTACTACGACGAGGCACTCCAGTCGCTGCAGCGCCGCCTCGACTCCGCGCCGCCCGAGCGAGCCGGCACGCTGTCGGCGCGGATGAGCAGCACCCGGGCCGAACGCGACCGGCGGCTGGCCGAGATCGCCGAGAAGTACCAGGCTCAGACCACGGTCCGTCCGTTTCGGCTGCACGTGGTCGGCGTCCCGGTGATGCGGCTGCCGGTGGACGTCCGCCGCGGCGACCGCCGCTTCCCGCTGACGCTGGACTGGCTGATGCCGGCGCGGACGTTCGCCGGCATGCGCTGCCCCCACTGCGCGAGCACCGAGCCGCTGTCCGTGGCCAAGACCCGGCTCGGCTGCCGGCGATGCCTGGCCAAGCCGGATGCGCCGCGAACCACCAAGCCGACTCCGGCGCAGGCAGCTCGGGCTCCGGCGACGACGGACGCCGCCCCGCCGCCACCTGCCGTCCCCACCAGCACACCCGCCGAGCCGAGGCGTGCCGACCGCAG
>WHTB01000067.1 GCA_009379735.1 Propionibacteriales bacterium | reverse complement strand
GCGGTCAGCCGCGGAGGATCTTCCGGATGCGGGCCAGTCGCTCCTTGAGGCCGGCCTCCGCGCCCTGCTCCGTCGGCCGGTAGTACTCCGTGTCCGCGACAATGTCCGGCGCGTACTGCTGCGCCGCGATGCCGTACGGCTCGTCGTGCGCGTACACGTACCCCTTGCCATGGCCGATCTTCTTCGACCCGGAGTAGTGCGCGTCGCGCAGGTGTGACGGGACGGCGCCGATCTTGCCGTCGCGTACGTCGGCCGACGCCCCGCTGATCGCCTCGATGACGGCGTTCGACTTCGGCGCCAACGCGAGCGCGATCACCGCCTGGGCGAGGTTGAGGCGCGCCTCCGGCATCCCGATCAGCTGCACGGCCTGCGCCGCCGCGACCGCCGTCGTCAGGGCCGTCGGGTCGGCCAGCCCGATGTCCTCGCTGGCCAAGATCACCAGCCGGCGCGCCACGAACCGCGGGTCCTCCCCCGCCTCGATCATCCGCGCCAGGTAGTGCAGGGCCGCGTCGACGTCCGACCCGCGGATCGACTTGATGAACGCGCTGATCACGTCGTAGTGCTGGTCGCCCTGCCGGTCGTAACGCACCGCCGCCCGGTCGACCGCCGTCTCCGCGGTCGCCAGGTCGACCACGTCCAGACCCTTGGCCTGCGCCGCCCCGGCCGCCGCCTCGAGGTAGGTCAGCCCGCGGCGGGCGTCGCCACCGGCCAGCCGCACCAGATGGTCGAGCGCGTCGTCGTCGACCGACACCGCACCGGCCAGACCACGCTCGTCGTCGATCCCCCGGCGGACGACGTCGCGCACGTCGTCGTCGGTCAGCGGCTCGAGCGTCAGCAGCAACGACCGCGAGAGTAGCGGTGAGATCACCGAGAAGAACGGGTTCTCGGTCGTGGCCGCGACCAGGGTGACCCAGCGGTTCTCGACGCCAGGCAGCAGCGCGTCCTGCTGTGCCTTGGAGAACCGGTGCACCTCGTCGACGAACAGCACGGTCTCGGGGCCGCCCCGGCCGAGCGACCGCCGGGCCTCGTCGATCGCGGCGCGCACTTCTTTGACGCCAGCGGCGACCGCCGACACCTCGACGAACTGCCGGTTGGTCTGGCCCGACACGATCGACGCGATGGTGGTCTTGCCCGTGCCCGGCGGACCCCACAACAGCAGCGACATCGGCTGGTCGCCCTCCACCAGCCGGCGCAGCGGCGAGCCCGGCGCCAGCAGATGGTCCTGCCCGACCAGGTCGTCGAGCGTACGCGGCCGCATCCGCACGGCGAGTGGGGCAGAGGCGTGCGTCGAGTCGCTCAGGCTTCCCGAGCCACGCGGCCCAGCGGCGGGCGCGGGTGCGTCGAACAGGCCGTCGGACTCCACCCGGCGACCCTACCCGCGGGCGGCGTCCCTGGTGGCGCGCCGGCCCTACGGACCTGGGGGTACGGCTCCAGACGTGCTGACGTCAAGCCGGTCGACGATGCGGCGCAGCGACTCACGGCGGGCCCGCAGTCCGCTGCGAACCGACCGGTTGTCGGTGTGCCGGATCTCGACCGAGACGTCACCGAGCCAGGTGCTCAGGACGTCGTGCAAGGCAGCAGCCTCGTCGTCGGTGAGCTCAAGATGCATGACGGCCTCCGAAGGTGTCACCTACCAGCATGCCTCGCCGGTGCAGCAGGTCGTCAGGAACCTTCGGCAGCACCCGGCTCCGCGGGTCGGGCGTCGACGCCCGCCTCCTTGCGCTGCTCGTCCGTGATCGGCGCCGGCGCCGCGGTGAGCGGGTCGAAGCCGCCACCGGTCTTGGGGAACGCGATGACGTCGCGAATCGAGTCGGTGCCGGACAGCAGTGCGCACACCCGGTCCCAGCCGAACGCGATGCCTCCGTGCGGCGGGGCGCCGTACCGGAACGCGTCGAGCAGGAAGCCGAACTTCTCCTGCGCCTCCTCGTCGGTCAGCCCCATCACCGCGAAGACCCGCCGCTGTACGTCCTCGCGGTGGATACGGATTGACCCGCCGCCGATCTCGTTGCCGTTGCAGACGATGTCGTACGCGTACGCCAGCGCGGACTCCGGGTCGGTGTCGAACGAGTCGGCGCTCTCCGGCTTGGGCGACGTGAACGCGTGGTGTACGGCGGTCCACGCACCATGACCGACCGCGACGTCGCCGTGCGCGGTCGCCTCGGCGGCCGGCTCGAACAGCGGCGCGTCGACCACCCAGACGAACGACCACGCCGACTCGTCGATCAGCCCGCCCCGGCGCCCGATCTCGAGCCGGGCCGCGCCGAGCAGCGCCCGAGACGACTTGACCGGCCCGGCGGCGAAGAAGACACAGTCTCCGGGCTTCGCCCCGACGTGGTCGACGAGGCCGGACCGCTCGGACTCGGACAGGTTCTTGGCGACCGGGCCGCCGAGCTCGCCGTCGTCGCCGACCAGCACGAACGCGAGCCCCTTCGCCCCGCGCTGCTTGGCCCAGTCCTGCCAGCCGTCGAGCTGGCGGCGCGGCTGGTCGGCCCCGCCCGGCATCACCACGGCCCCGACGTACGGCGCCTGGAACACCCGGAACGGCGTGTCGGCGAAGAACGCGGTGCAGTCGACCAGCTCCTGGCCCATCCGCAGGTCAGGCTTGTCGCTGCCGAACCGGGCCATCGCCTCGGCGTAGGTGATCCGCGGCAACGGCGTCGGCACGTCGTGCCCGACGAGCTTCCACAGCGCGACCAGGATCTCCTCGCTGAGCGCGATCACGTCGTCCTGGTCGACAAAGCTCATCTCGACGTCGAGCTGGGTGAACTCGGGCTGCCGGTCGGCGCGGAAGTCCTCGTCGCGGTAGCAGCGGGCGATCTGGAAGTAGCGCTCGAGCCCCGACACCATCAGCAGCTGCTTGAACAGCTGCGGACTCTGCGGGAGGGCGTACCAGGAGCCGGGCCGCAGCCGGGCGGGTACCAGGAAGTCACGCGCACCCTCGGGCGTGGACCGGGTCAGCGTCGGCGTCTCCACCTCGACGAAGTCGTGCTCGGCGAGAACGTCACGGGCGGCCTTGTTTACCTTGCTGCGCAGGCGAATCGCGGCCGCCGGGCCGGTGCGGCGCAGGTCGAGGTAGCGATGTTTGAACCGCACCTCCTCGCTGACCGGCGTGGTGTGATGCTCTTCGATCGGGAACGGCAACGGCGCCGACTCGGCGAGCACCTCGACCTCGGCGGCGACGACCTCGATCTCACCGCTGGCCAGCTGCGGGTTCTCGTTGCCGCTGGGCCGCTTGCCGACCTCGCCGACGACCCGGAGGCAGAACTCCGAGCGCAGCGGGTGCGCGACCTGCTCGTCACGGATCACCACCTGCACCAGCCCGCTGGCGTCGCGCAGGTCGATGAACGCCACCCCGCCGTGATCACGTCGTCGCGCCACCCAGCCCGCCAGCGTGACGGTCTGGCCGACGTGCTCGGCGCGCAGGGTTCCGGCCGGATGGCTGCGGATCACTGGTCTTGCTCCTTGCTGGTCACCTGCGGGCGCAGGTCCTCGGAGGGTGGGGTCCAGGTCGCGGGGTCGGCCGCCACCTGGTCACCCGAACGGATGTCCTTCACTTCGTGACCGGTGTCTCCGGCGAACCAGACGTACGGGATGCCGCGGCGGTCGGCGTACCGGATCTGCCGACCGTACTTCTGCGCGCTCGCGGCGACCTCGGCGGGGATGCCGCGCGCCCGTAGCTGTCGCGCGACGTTGTCGCTGGCCCCGCGCGACTCCTCGTCGGCCAGGGCCACGAGTACGGCCGACGGCACCGACCGGGTGCTGGTCAGCAGGCCGCGGCTGATCAGCGGCACGAGGGTGCGGGAGATGCCGAACGAGATCCCGACACCGGGGTACGTCGTCCGGCCGTCCGACGCCAGCGCGTCGTACCGTCCGCCGCCGCCGACCGAGCCGATCGACTCGTATCCCTGCATGTAGATCTCGAAGACCGTGCCGGTGTAGTAGTCGAGGCCCCGGGCCAGGCTCAGGCTGGCTTGCACCGTGAACCGGTCGTTGTTCGCCGGGGCGCATCCCTCGACCACGGCCGTCAGCTCAGCGAGGCCGGTGTCGAGCAGCTCGTGCTCGACGCCGAGCGCGCGGACCTGGGCGACGAACGAGGTGTCCGGCGTGCTGATGTCGGCCAGCGCCAGACACTGCTTGGCCTGCTCGTCGCTCAGCGCGGCGTCGGTCACCAGCATCGCCGCGACCTGATCGGCGGCCAGCTTGTCGAGCTTGTCGATGATCCGGATCACCGTCGCCGGGTCGGCCGCGCCGATGCCGCGGTAGAAGCCCTCGATCAGCTTGCGGCTGTTGACCCGCAGCGACAGCGGTGGCAGCGGCAACGTCGACAGTGCCTCCGCCATCACCCGGGCAACCTCCACGTCGAAATGGAACGGCAGCTCGTCCTTCATCACCACGTCGATGTCGGCCTGGGTGAACTCGCGGAAGCGTCCCTCCTGCGGCCGCTCGCCGCGCCACGCCTTCTGGATTTGGTAACGCCGGAAGGGAAACTCGAGCTTGCCGGCGTTCTCCAGCACGTAGCGGGCGAACGGCACGGTCAGGTCGTAGTGCAGACCGAGGCCGGAGTCGGAGGCGTCGTCGTCCGACTGCAGCCGCCGCAGGACGTAGACCTCCTTGTCGATCTCGCCCTTGCGCAGGAGCACGTCGAGTGGCTCGGCGACACGGGTCTCGATGTTGGCGAAGCCGTGCAGCTCGAACGTCGTACGCAAGCGCTCGATGACGGCCAGCTCGGCGTTGCGCTGGGCCGGCAACAGCTCGGGAAACCCGCTCACGGGTGTGGGTCTGGTCATCTCACAGGCCTCGGCTCGGGCCGGACGGGGCGGAGGGCGTCAGGTCGACGAGGTACGGGTTGCTCGCCCGCTCACGGCCGATGGTGGTCTGGTCGCCGTGTCCCGGGAGCACGACCACCCGGTCGTCGAGCGGCAGCACCTTGTCGGCGAGGCTGCGCAGCATCGTGGCGTGGTCGCCGCCTGGGAGGTCGGTGCGTCCGATCGACCCGGCGAACAGCAGGTCGCCGGCGAACATCAGCTCAGGCACGTCCTCCGGCCCGTCGTAGGCGGTGCGGAACGTTACCGACCCCCTCGTATGCCCCGGCGTGTGGTCGACGACGAGCTCCACGCCCGCTAGCTCGATCGTCCTGCCGTCGGCAAGCTCCTCGAGCCGGTCGGGCTCGGCGAAGGAGTAGTCGCTGCCGACCAGCAGCCGCGCCGAGTCCGGCGAGACGCCGCTGGCCGGGTCCTTGAGCATCGCCCGGTCGGCCGGGTGCAGGTACGCGGTCGCGTCGTAGGTGCCGGTCAGCGGGACCACTGACCAGACGTGGTCGATGTGACCGTGCGTGAGCAGCACGGAGATCGGCTTGAGCCGGTGCTCACGGACGACCTCGGCGACACCGGCGGCGGCGTCCTTGCCCGGGTCGACCACGACGCACTCGGCCCCCGGACCGGTGGCGACGACGTAACAGTTCGTGGCCCATGGTCCGGCGGGGAATCCGGCGATCAGCACCTACGACCCACTTCGACTCGAGATCTTCCGACTGCGGAAGGGTATCTGCCGCCCGATCCGCGCCGCGAACCACTACCTCCGCACGCACCTGCGCGAACTCCACCTAGACTGGCTCACCGTGACAGAGAACCAATGGGGCCGGGTTGGCGAGGACGGCACCGTCTACGTCAAGACTGCTGACGGCGAGCGGGCCGTCGGCCAGTGGCCCGACGGTGACCCAGCCGAGGCGATGGGCTTCTTCGTCAAGCGGTACGACGGGCTCGCGCTCGAGGTCACCCTGCTGGAGAAGCGGATCCGGGGCGGCAACCTCGGCCCGGAGGACGCCAGCGCCGCGATGCGGAAGGTGCACGGCCTGGTGGCCGACGCCCAGGCGGTCGGCGATCTCGACGGACTGCTCCGCCGGGTCGACGCGCTGCAGGGTGTCGTCGCCGAGCGCCGGGAGGCCAAGCGGGCCGACCGCGAGCGCCGCACCGAGGAGGCCCGCGGGCTCAAGGAGCAGATCGCCGCCGACGCCGAGGTGCTCGCCCAGGGCACTGACTGGCGCAACGGCGCCAACCGGATGCGCGAGCTGCTGGACAAGTGGAAGGCGCTGCCGCGGCTCGACAAGGCCTCCGACGACGCGCTGTGGCGACGGTTCTCCGGCGCGCGTACGACCTACACCCGGCGCCGCAAGCAGCACTTCTCCGAGCTGAACGACAAGCGGGACGACTCCGCCAAGGTCAAGGAGAAGCTGGCGACCGAGGCCGAGGACCTCGCGGCGTCGACCGACTGGGGGCCGACGGCCGGCAAGTTCCGCGACCTGATGCAGCAGTGGAAGGCCGCCGGGCCGACGCACCGCGATGCCGACGACGCACTGTGGGTACGGTTTCGCGGAGCCCAGGACCAGTTCTTCGGGGCGCGCGACTCCGCCAACGCCGAGCTCGACAAGGAGTACGCGGCCAACCAGGTGGTCAAGGAGCAGCTGCTGGCCGAGGCCGAGAAGCTAGTGCCGGTCACCGACGCCCGCACGGCCCGCGAGCAGTTCCGCGTGATCGCCGAGAAGTGGGACGCGGCCGGCAAGGTACCGCGCGACGCGGTCAAGGACCTCGAGAGCCGCCTCCGCACGGTCGAGACCGCGGTCAGGTCCGCGGAGGACGACCGGTGGCGCCGGTCCAACCCGGAGGCGCAGGCCCGCGCCTCGGCCACCGTCAGCCAGCTCGAGTCGTCGATCGCCGACCTCGAGGCGGACCGGGCCAAGGCCGAGGCGGCCGGCAACGAGCGGAAGGCCAAGGAGGCGACCCAGGCCATCGAGGCCCGCCAGTCCTGGCTGGCCGAGGCCAGGAAGGCACTCGACGAGTTCACCCCCTAGAGGGAGCAGACGCTAGGCGCCGTGGGACTGGTGCGGGAGCCACTCCGGCCACCACTCGGGGACACCGTCTACGCAGGTCCGGCTCGGCTCGTCCGGCGTCGCCACGACGGTGAGCACCACGAACGCGCCGGCCAGCACCAGGAGCGTCTGGACCAGGAGGACGCCAAGCGACCGCCGGCGCTTGCGGCCGGCGATCCAGCGCACCAGGCCAAGGACGACCATGTGGGCGACGAGCAGAGCCGGGAACCCGAACAGCACGACGCTGAGCAGGCTCACTGTGGCGTTGATGCCGCCGATGTCACAGGTGACCCACACGTGGAGGACGACCGCGGACTCGACCAACGAGACGAGTAGCGCGACCCCGAACAGGTGGCTCCCGCGACGCGCCATCCACCATCCTCACTGGGTGTCCTCACTGGGTGATGCGGTAGGCGTCGAACACACCCTCGACGTTGCGGACCGCCTTCAGGACGTGGCCGAGGTGCTTCGGGTCGCCCATCTCGAAGGTGAACCTGCTCTTGGCGACCCGGTCGCGGGTGGTCGCGACCGACGCCGACAAGATGTTGACGTGCACGTCGGACAGCACCCGCGTCACGTCGGACAGCAACCTGGCCCGGTCGAGCGCCTCGACCTGGATCGCCACCAGGAACATGCTCTGTGCGGTCGGCGCCCAGTCGACGTCGACGACCCGCTCCTCCTGTCGCGTCAGCGCCTTCGCGTTCGGACAGTCGGCGCGGTGTACGGACACACCCGCGCCCCGTGTGACAAAGCCCAGGATCTGGTCGCCCGGCACCGGGGTGCAGCACTTCGCCAGCTTGGTCCAGACGTCGGTGACGCCGCGCACGATCACGCCGGCGTCGGCGCGCGGTGACTTCTTGCGCCGCTCGCGCTCGGTGGGGAGGCGGACGGCCTCGGCCATGTCCTCCTCGGCGCCGTCGGCCCCGCCGTACAGGTCGATGATCCGGCGGGCGACCGCCTGCGCACTGACGTTGGCCTCTCCGACCGCGGCGTACAGCGCGGACACGTCCGGCTGCCGCAGGTCGCGCGCCACTGCGGTCAGCGAGTCGTGGGTCAGCAGCCGCTGCAGGGGCAGCCCCTCCTTGCGCATCTGCTTGGAGATGGCGTCCTTGCCCCGCTCGATCGCCTCCTCGCGCCGCTCCTTGGTGAACCAGTGCTTGATCTTGTTGCGCGCGCGGGCGCTTTGACGAACGTCAGCCAGTCCCGCGACGGCCCCGCTCCCGGCGCCTTCGAGGTGAACACCTCGACCACGTCGCCGTTGTCGAGCGTGCTCTCCAGAGGCACCAGCCGGCCGTTGACCCGGGCACCGATGGTGGTGTGCCCCACCTCGGTGTGCACGGAGTACGCGAAGTCGATCGGCGTCGCGCCGGTCGGGAGTGCGATCACGTCTCCGCGCGGCGTGAAGACGTACACCTCGGCGGAGTTGATCTCGAACCGCAGCGACTCGAGGAACTCCCCCGGGTCCTCGGTCTCCTGCTGCCAGTCGAGCAGCTGGCGCAGCCAGGCCATGTCGCCGCCGCCGGCGGCCGCATCGGCCCGGGCACCGTCCAGCGGTCGGTCGGTGTCGGCGCCTGCGTGCACCTCCTCCTTGTACTTCCAGTGCGCGGCGATGCCGTACTCCGCCCGCCGGTGCATCCCGAACGTGCGGATCTGCATCTCGACCGGCTTGCCCTCGGGCCCGATCACGGTGGTGTGCAGCGACTGGTACATGTTGAACTTCGGCAGCGCCACGAAGTCCTTGAACCGACCGGGCAGCGGGTTCCACCGGGCATGCATCACGCCGAGGACGCCGTAGCAGTCGCGGACCGACTCCACCAGCACCCGGATGCCGACCAGGTCGTAGATGTCGGCGAAGTCGCGGCCCCGCACGATCATCTTCTGGTAGATCGAGTAGTAGTGCTTCGGCCGGCCGGTGACGGTCGCCTTGATCTTGGACTTGTTCAGGTCGGCCTGCACCTGCGCCGTCACCTTGGCCAGGAACTCGTCGCGCGACGGTGCTCGTTCGGCCACCAGCCGCACGATCTCGTCGTACACCTTCGGGTGCAGGGTCGCGAACGCCAGATCCTCGAGCTCCCACTTGATGGTGTTCATGCCGAGCCGGTGCGCCAGCGGGGCGTAGATGTCCAACGTCTCCCGGGCGACCCGCTCCTGCTTCTCCTGCTTGAGGTAGCGCAGCGTGCGCATGTTGTGCAGCCGGTCGGCGAGCTTGATGACGAGGACCCGGATGTCCTTGCTCATCGCGACGACCATCTTGCGGATGGTCTCCGACTGCGCCGTGTCGCCGTACTTGACCTTGTCGAGCTTGGTCACGCCGTCGACGAGCAGCGCGATCTCGTCACCGAAGTCGGTGCGCAGCGCGTCCAGGGTGTACGGCGTGTCCTCGACGGTGTCGTGCAGCAACGCGGCGCACAGGGTCGCCGGGGTCATGCCCAGCTCGGCCAGGATCGACGAGACCGCAAGGGGATGGGTGATGTACGGGTCGCCGCTCTTGCGCGCCTGCGTGGCGTGGTGGCGCTCGGCCGTCTCGTAGGCCCGCTGGACGATGCCGAGGTCGGCCTTCGGATGGGTGCCGCGCAGGATCCGGAACAGCGGCTCGAGCACCGGGTCGACCGCGGGCTGGCGACCACCGAGCCGCGCGAGGCGGGCGCGGGTGCGCAACCGGGCGGAGCCGGTGTCACTCGCCGGCGCCCGCTCGGGGGCGGTCTCGGTCACCTGGTCTTCGGCCACACACTCTCCTGTCCTGCGCGAGCGCCCAGTCTACGCGGGACGGCCAATCGCTCAGACCCGGCTGAGCGCGGTCAGCGAGATGCCGTCCAGCGCCGCCGCGATCTGCTCGCGGCCGCCCAGGAACCCGAGCTCCATCAGCACGGCGACCGCGGTGACGTCCGCTCCGCAGGCTCGTACCAGCTCGACGGTGGCTGCGACGGTGCCGCCGGTGGCGAGCACGTCGTCGACGACGAGCACCCGGGCGCCCGGCGCGAACGCGTCCTGGTGCACCTCGACCGTCGCCTCGGCGTACTCCAGCGTGAACGACACCGCATGCGTCGCGGCGGGGAGCTTGCCCTCCTTGCGTACTGGCACGAAGCCCACGCCCAGCGCCAACGCGACCGGGGCCGCCAGGATGAACCCGCGCGCCTCGATCCCCGCGACGGCGTCGACCCGAGTCGCGCCGAACTCGTCCCGCCCGCTGGCCGCCAGCGCCGTCACGACGTCGCCGAAGGCGGCCGGGTCGGCCAGCAGCGGCGTGATGTCCTTGAACACCACACCCGGCTTGGGGAAGTCGGGGACGTCGCGGATCAGCGACTGCCAGGACGTCATCGCCTGCCCTTCGAGCGCTGCGACCGTGACGTGCGTTGCGGCTGGCTCCGTCGGCCGGTCTGCTGGCCCATCGGACGTTGCCGCTGCGGCCGCGACCCGCCGGCCTCGGCCGGCGCGGGCTCGCCGACCATCGGCGGCGGCGCCTCACCCCGGCGGGCCGCGACGCGCCGGCTCTGCTGGCGGACCGCCGGCTCACGCTGCTTCAGCTGCACCAGCAGCGGGGTCGCGATGAAGATCGACGAGTACGCGCCGGCCGCCATCCCGACGAACAGGGCCAGGGCGAGGTCCTTCAACGGGCCGGAACCGAGCTGGAACACGCCGACGTACAGAATCGCCGCCACCGGCAGCAGCGCCGCCACCGTCGTGTTGATCGACCGCACCAGCGTCTGGTTGACCGCAAGGTTGGCGCTCTCGCCGTACGTGCGCCGGGAGTTGGAGGCCATCCCGCGCGTGTTCTCACGGACCTTGTCGAACACCACGACGGTGTCGTACAGCGAGTAGCCGAGGATCGTCAGCAGACCGGTCACCGTCGCCGGTGTCACCTCGAACCCGGTCAACGCGTAGACGCCGACCGTGATGACGACGTCGTGGGCCAACGCGACCAGCGCCGCGAGCGACATCTTCCACTCACGGAAGTAGAAGCCGATGAACAGCACGACCAGGACGAGGAACACGGCCAGGCCGATCAACGCCCGCTGCGCGATCGCCTTCCCCCACGACGGGCCGACGAAGTCCGAGCTGACGTCCGACGCACCGGCCTTCTCGACCGCGCTCGTCAGCGTCTCGATCTCGGCCGCCGAGAGCGCCTCGGTCTGGATTCGGACACCGTCATCGCCGGAGGTGACCACCAGCGGGTCGTCGTCGAGCCCGGTGTCGGCGACCGCGCTCTGCAGCTCCGGGACCGGATCGGCCATCGTGGCCGGCACCTTGGCCCGGAACTCCACGCCGCCCTCGAACTCGATGCCGAAGTTGAGCGGCTTCAGGAACAGCGCGCCGATCGCCACCACCACGACCAGCCCCGAGATGACGTACCAGAGCCGCCGACGGCCGACGAAGTCGACCGAGACCTCACCGCTGTAGAGGTGACCTCCGAGCCTGCCCAGCCGAGACATCAGGCCCCCTCTCGTGCGGTGCGGCGAGACGTCGCAACGGCTCCGGGCAGCCGGTCGACCCCGAGGTGCCGGGTGTCGAGCCCGGACAGCCGGTGACCGCGGCCGAAGAACCGGGTGCGGGCCAGCAGGGTCACCAGCGGCTTGGTGAAGAAGAACACCACGAACACGTCGATCAACGTGGTGAGACCGAGCGCGAACGCGAAGCCCTTCACCGCCCCGATCGCGAAGATGTAAAGGATCAGCGCGGCCATGAACGTCACCGTGTCGGCGGCAAGGATCGTCAGCCGGGCGCGTAACCAGCCGCTCTCGACGGCTGCGCGCAGGCTCCGGCCGTCTCGCACCTCGTCGCGCAGCCGCTCGAAGAACACGATGAACGAGTCGGCGGTGATGCCGACCGCGACGATCAGGCCGGCGATGCCCGGCAGCGTCAGGGTGAAGCCCATCGTCTCGCTGAGCAGCAGCACCGAGGCGTACGTGCCGCCGGCGGCGACCAGCAGCGAGGCCACCATGACCAGGCCGAGGGCGCGGTAGTACAGCAGGCAGTAGACGATGACCAGGCCGAGGCCGATGATCCCGGCGAGCACCCCGGCGCCGAGCGCGTCGTCGGCCAGCTCGGGCCCTTCGACCGACACGCCCTGGATCTCGAAGCTGAGCGGCAGGGCGCCGTACTTGAGCGAGTTGGCCAGCGCCCGCGACGACTCCTCGTCGAAGTTGCCGCTGATCTGCGCCTGGCCGTTGCGGATCGCGCCGTTGCTCACCGTCGGCGCGGTCAGCACCCGCCCGTCGAGCACGATCGCGAACTGTCGGCCGGTGCCGTTGATGCCCTCGGTCACGGCGGCGAACACGTCGGTGGCGGTGCCGTCGAAGTCGAGGTCGACGACGTACTCGGTGCCGCCCTGCGGCACGCCGGAGGACGCGTCGTTGAGCTGCGTGCCCTCGATGATCGCGGGTGACAGCAGGTACTTGAGCCCGCTGTCGTCGCAGGTGACCAGGCCCTTCTTCGGGTCGTCGACGAGCTTGTCGTCGCCCTTCCCGGGCTCCGGGCAGGTGTAGTCCTGCAGCTGCTTGCTGAGCTCGGCCGGCGGTTGCCAGTCCAGCAGGGCGGCGCCGGTCAGCTGGTTGCCCGGCGTCGGTGACGGTGAGCCTGACGGCGATGCGGACGGTGACCCGGACGGTGACGCCGACGGCTTCGGTGACGGCGTGGTCGTCGACTGGGTGATCGACTGGGTGATCGACTGGGTGATCGACTGGGTGATCGACTGGGTGATCGACTGGGACCAGGCCGGTGCCGGCCGGTTGGCCGAGGACGGCGTCGTCGTGGGTTTCGGCGTGGTCGTGGGCTTCGGGGTGCCCGACGGGGTTGCGGACGGCTCCCCCGACGGCGTCGCGCTGGGTGACGCACTGGGCGCCGGCTGCGGCGTGCCGGGCAGCGGCTGCCCGACTACCAGCCGGAACCGCAGTTGCGCGGTCTGGCCCACCTGCTCGGCGAGCCCGCCGCGCTCCTCGCCGGGCACTTCCACCACGATGGTGTCGTTGCCCTGGGTCGACACCTCCGACTCGACGACGCCGGTGCCGTCGACCCGCTGCCGGATGATGTCGACGGCTTCGTCCATCTTCTCTGGCGTGACCTCGCCCGACCCGTCGGTGGTCTGCGCCTGCAGGGTGAGTCTGGTGCCGCCCTGCAGGTCGAGGCCCAGGCCCGGCTTCCAGTCACCGGCGGCGGCGACGGCCCCGAACATCGCGACCAGCACCAGCCCGAGGACGAGCAGAGTGCGGGTGGACCGTTTCGGCACCTTAGCCCTCCTGGTGCGTGGCGGGCGGCTCGCTCTCGTCGGTCGTCTCGTCGGTGTCGTGGGCGGGCTTCTCGATCGACACCACCGCGTCACGGTGCACGCGTACGACGACGTCCGGGGCGATCTCCACGCGCAGCCCGTCGTCGGTGACGGTCTCCACCTCGCCGTAGATCCCGCTGCCCAGCAGCACCGTGTCGCCGATGTCGACGCTGGAGCGCAGGTGGCGCAGCGCCTGCTGCTTCTTACGAGCCGGTCGCACGATGAGGAACCAGAACACGACCACGATGAGGATCAGTGGAAGGATTTGAACGAGCGCGTCCACGGGTGAAGCTCCTTGCAGGTTGGCGTCGGAGGACCGTCGGCGCGGCCATCGCGGAGTCTAGGGTATGCCCCGCCGTCGTCGACCAGCGCAAGCAGGTCCGTTGGCCGGCGGTGGCGCCACCATCGTGCCGAGCTGGCACCCGCCGCCCTAGTCGTCGAACAGCGACGGCGTGTCACCGAACATCGCGGTGTCGGGCACGCCGAGACCCAGATGGTGCCAGGCGGCCGGAGTGGCGACGCGGCCACGCGGGGTGCGCGCCAGCAGGCCGCGCCGCACCAGGAACGGCTCGGCCACTTCCTCGACCGTCTCCCGCTCCTCGCCGACCGCGACCGCGAGCGTGCCGAGCCCGACCGGCCCGCCACCGAACCGGCGGCACAGCGCGTCGAGCACGGCCCGGTCGAGTCGGTCGAGACCCGACTCGTCGACCTCGTACAGCTCCAGCGCCGACCGCGCGACGTGGATGTTGACCACGCCGTTCGCCCGCACCTGGGCGTAGTCGCGGACCCGGCGCAGCAGCCGGTTGGCGATCCGCGGCGTGCCACGCGACCGGGACGCGATCTCGGCGGCTCCCGCGTCGGCGACGGGTACGTCGAGCAGCCGAGCCGACCGGTGCACGATCTGCTCCAGCTCGGCTGTCTCGTAGAACTCGAGGTGGGCGGTGAACCCGAAGCGGTCGCGCAGCGGGCTCGGCAGCAGCCCGGCCCGGGTCGTCGCACCGACCAGGGTGAACGGCGGGATCTCCAGCGGGATCGCGGTGGCGCCGGGCCCTTTGCCGACGATCACGTCGACGCGGAAGTCCTCCATCGCCATGTACAGCATCTCCTCGGCGGGCCGCGACGTCCGGTGGATCTCGTCGAGGAACAGCACGTCGCCCTCGCTCAGCCCGGACAGGATCGCCGCGAGGTCGCCGGCGTGCTGGATCGCCGGGCCGCTGGTCACCCGCAACGGCACCGACATCTCGCTGGCGATGATCATCGCCAGCGTGGTCTTGCCGAGCCCGGGCGGTCCGGAGAGCAGGACGTGGTCGGGCGTACGGCTGCGGCCGCGGGCGGCCTCGAGCATCAGCGAGAGCTGGTCGCGTACTCGCTGCTGACCGATCACCTCGTCGAGGGTGCGCGGGCGAAGCGCCGCCTCGACGGCCCGCTCGTCGCCGTCGGCCTCGGCGGTGACCAGCGACCGGCCGACCTGGAGGTCCTCGTCGTACGGAGTGGGGTCGGTCATCGGCGTCAGGCCTTCGACAGGGTGCGCAGAGCGGAACGCAACAGGGTGGGTACGTCGGGCTGGTCGCCCGCCTCGTCGGCGACCGCGTCGACCGCGGACTCCGCCTCCCGGGCCGACCAGCCGAGCCCGAGCAGGGCGCCATGCACCTGGTCACGCCAGCCGCCGGCCACCGATCGACCCGCGACGGCCGGGGTGCCTATCGCACCGGTCGGAGCGCCGATCCGGTCCTTGAGCTCGAGCACGATCCGCTGGGCACCCTTGCGGCCGATGCCCGGCACCTTGGTCAGCGCCACCAGGTCCTCACGGGTGACGGCGCGCCGGAGCTCGTCGGGGCCGTGCACGGCGAGCATCGCCTGGGCCAGCTTGGGGCCGACACCGCTGGCGGTCTGCACCAGCTCGAACAGCGACCGCTCGTCCTCGTTGGCGAAACCGAACAACGTCAGCGAGTCCTCGCGTACGACCATCGACGTCGCCAGCTGGGCCTGGTCGCCCGTCCGGAGCTCGGCCAGCGTGCCCGGCGTGCACATCACCTGCATGCCGACACCGCCGACCTCGATCACGGCCGCGTCGATACCGACGGCGGCGACCCGGCCCCGGACGAACGCGATCATCGACGACTCCTTCCGGCCTGCGCGACGGCGGCCTCCAAGCGGGTGCTGGCGGCGCCGCGCCAGACGTGGCAGATGGCCAGCGCGAGCGCGTCGGCGGCGTCGGCGGGGGTCGGCCGCTCGGCCAGCTTGAGCAGCCGGGTGACCATCGTCGCGATCTGGGCCTTGTCGGCGCGGCCGTTGCCGGTCACCGCGGCCTTCACCTCGCTCGGCGTATGCAGGGCTACCGGGATGCCGCGTCGGGCGGCGGCGACCATCGCGACGGCGCTGGCCTGGGCCGTGCCCATCACGGTGCTGACGTTGTGCTGGCTGAACACCCGCTCGACGGCGACAGCGTCCGGCTGGTGCACGTCGAGCCAGCGCTCGATCGACGCCTCGATGCTCACCAGGCGCTGCGCGACCGGCTGGTCGGCCGGCGTGCGGACGACGCCGACGTCGACCATCACCAGCGGACGGCCGACCTGGCCCTGGACCACGCCGAGACCGCATCGCGTCAGCCCGGGGTCGACGCCGAGCACCCGCATCCGAAACCTCCCAACGAACAGGTGTTCGACACCCTAGCCGTTGGCTCCCCCCGTCCCGATCTGACACGCCGACGACCCGAGCGGTCAGCCGAGCTGGGCGAGCACCTCGTCGGAGACGTCGAAGTTGCTGAACACGTTCTGGACGTCGTCGGAGTCCTCGAGCGCGTCGATCAGGCGGAACACCCTGCCGGCGACGTCGGCGTCGATCTCGACCTGCATCGTGGGTACGAACGACGCTTCCGCCGACTCGTAGTCGAGCCCGGACGCCTGGACCGCCGTACGCACGGCCACCAGGTCGGTCGGCTCGGAGATCACCTCGAAGCTCCCGCCGAGGTCGTTGACCTCCTCCGCACCGGCCTCGAGCACCGCGTCGACCAGGGCGTCCTCGGTCAGCTCGGCGGACTCCTGCTCCTTGGGGAGCACGACGACGCCCTTGCGGTTGAAGAGGTACGAGACGGAGCCCGGCTCGGCCATCGACCCGCCGCTGCGGCTCATCGCCGTACGCACCTCACCTGCGGCGCGGTTGCGGTTGTCTGTCAGGCACTCGATCAGCAGCGCCACCCCGCCGGGCGCGTAGCCCTCGTACATGATCGTCTGCCAGTCGGCCCCGCCGGCCTCGAGCCCGGCGCCCCGCTTGACCGCACGGTCGATGTTGTCGTTGGGAACCGACGTCTTCTTCGCCTTCTGGATCGCGTCGTAGAGGGTCGGGTTGCCGGCCGGGTCGCCGCCGCCGGTGCGTGCCGCCACCTCGACGTTCTTGATCAGCTTGGCGAACAGCTTGCCGCGCCGCGCGTCGATGACCGCCTTCTTGTGCTTGGTGGTCGCCCACTTGGAGTGGCCGGACATGCAGGTCCTCCTAGTTCCTTACGAGATCCACGAAGTGGCGGTGTACACGGTCGTCGCCGGTGATCTCGGGGTGGAACGACGTCGCGAGCAGGTGCCCCTGCTGAACCGCGACGATCCTACCCGCGGCATCGCCCGAAGCCACCCGGGCGAGGATGTCGACCCCGTCGCCGACCTTCTCGACCCACGGGGCCCGGATGAACACCGCGTGGAAGTAGTCGTGGAACGGCACGAAGTCGACGTCCGCCTCGAACGAGTCGACCTGCCGCCCGAACGCGTTCCGCCGCACCGTGACGTCGATCCCGCCGATGGTCTCCTGCCCCTCGATGCCGCGCTCGATCCGATCCGCGAGCATGATCATCCCGGCACAGGTGCCCAGCGCCGAGAGCCCGCCGCGGATCCGGTCGCGCAACGGCTCGAAGATCTCGAACGCGACCGCCAGCTTGTGCATGGTCGTGGACTCCCCGCCAGGCACGACGATCCCGTCCACCGCGGCCAGCTCGCGCTCGCGGCGCACGGGTACGGCCTCGGCGCCCGCGGCGTGCAGCATGGCGATG
>WHTB01000119.1 GCA_009379735.1 Propionibacteriales bacterium | reverse complement strand
GGGCGTTGAGGGCAGCCTGACCTTCGGTGAATTCGACCGGGAGCGCGGATAGCCTCACGCCCATGGACACGACCGAAGGTCTGGCGAGTGCCGACGACCCCGGGGTCGACTCCGCGGTCGACCATGAGCACCCCGACGTCACGGGTGGCTGGCTGCGCCCTGCGGTGTTCGGCGCGATGGACGGCCTGGTCTCCAACTTCGCGCTGATCGCGGGCATGGTCGGCGGCACCGGCGGCGACAACAACGACCTGGTGGTCCTCGCCGGGCTGGCCGGCCTCGCGGCGGGCGCGTTCTCAATGGCGGCGGGGGAGTACACCTCGGTCGCCAGCCAGGCCGAGTTCGCGGCCAGGCAGGTCGATGTCGAGCGGCGTGAGATCGTGGCCAACCCGGTCGGTGAGGCGGCCGAGCTGGCCGAGATGTACGTCGGCAAGGGGATCGACGAAGAGACCGCCCGGCAGATGGCCGAGCAGGTCCACGCCGACGTCGAGCGGGCCGTCGCGGTGCACGCGATGGAGGAGTTCGGCGTCGACCCCGACGACCTTCCCTCGCCGACGCTCGCCGCGGGGTCGTCGTTCCTCTCCTTCGCGGTCGGAGCCGCTGTGCCGGTCCTGCCGTACGTGCTCGGTGCCAACACACTGCTGCCGGGCCTGGTCCTCACGCTGCTGGCGTTGTTCGGGTGCGGGGCCGTCGTCGCCCGCGTCACCAGCCGGCCGTGGTGGTACTCCGGCCTGCGGCAGCTGGTGCTCGGCGGCGTCGCGGCCGGCGTCACGTACCTGTTCGGCTCGCTGGTCGGCGCCGGTCTGGGCTGACCGCACGCCGCCCGGCGGGTGCCGGTGGACCTGGGTCTCGACATCCGGACGCGGGGCGACAGGGGCGGTGCACCGGCCGCATCGTGTAGTCTCGACAGGCCGCACCAAGGGCCAATGTCGTCCCTACGCAGATGATCGAAGAGGGTCCAGCAAACGACGACGGGTGAGGTGCCCCATGCGAGCTATCCCGCCGCCGCAAGGTCTCTATGACCCCCGGCACGAGCACGACTCCTGTGGTGTCGCCTTCGTCGCGACACTGACCGGTGAACCGAGCCACCAGATCGTGCAGCAGGCCGTGCAGGCGCTGCGCAACCTCGACCACCGCGGGGCGTCCGGCGCCGAGCCGGACTCGGGCGACGGCGCTGGCATCCTGCTGCAGATCCCCGACGCGTTCTTCCGTGCCGTCTGCGACTTCGACGTCCCGCAGGCCTCGACGTACGCCGTCGGCACGGCGTTCATCCCCGGCGACGACGAGACCGTGGCGAAGACCCGCGTACGCATCGAGGAAGTCGCCGACGAGGAAGGTCTCACGATCGTCGGCTGGCGCGAAGTACCCGTCGACCCGTCGACTCTTGGCGCGACCGCCCGGTCGGTGCTGCCGTCCTTCGTGCAGCTGTTCGTCAGCGCCAAGAGTGGCCGCGTGCTGGGCATGGCCCTGGAGCGGATGGCGTACTGCCTGCGCCGGCGGGTCGAGCGCGACCACGACGTCTACTTCCCGTCGCTGTCGTCACGCACCATCGCGTACAAGGGAATGCTGACCACCGACCAACTCGACCAGGTCTTCCCCGACCTGGTCGACGAGCGGTTCGCGTCCGCGCTGGCCGTGGTGCACTCGCGGTTCTCCACCAACACGTTCCCGAGCTGGCCGCTGGCCCACCCGTTCCGCTTCATCGCGCACAACGGCGAGATCAACACCCTGAAGGGCAACCGCAACTGGATGCGTGCCCGCGAGGCGCTGCTGGCCAGCGACCTGGTCCCCGGCGACCTGGAGCGGCTCTTCCCGATCTGCACCGACGGTGCATCCGACTCGGCGACGTTCGACGAGGTGCTCGAGCTGCTCCACCTCGGCGGACGCAGCCTGCCGCACTCGGTGCTGATGATGATCCCCGAGGCGTGGGAGAACCACGACGAGATGGACTCCGCGCGACGCGCCTTCTACCGGTTCCACTCGGCGGTGATGGAGCCGTGGGACGGCCCCGCGTGCGTCGTGTTCACCGACGGCACGCAGATCGGCGCGGTGCTGGACCGCAACGGCCTGCGGCCCAGCCGCTACTGGGTCACCGACGACGGCCTCGTCGTGCTGGCGTCCGAGGTCGGCGTGCTGGAGATCGACCCGGCCAAGGTCGTCCGCAAGGGCCGCCTCCAGCCGGGGCGGATGTTCCTCGTCGACCTCGACGAGCACCGCATCATCGAAGACGACGAGATCAAGTCGACGCTCGCCGCCGAGCAGCCGTACGACGAGTGGCTGCACGCCGGCCTGATCCGGCTCGAGGACCTGCCGATCCGCGAGCACGTCGTGCACACGCACGCCTCGGTCACCCGTCGCCAGCAGGTCTTCGGCTACACCGAGGAAGAGCTCCGGGTGCTGCTCACGCCGATGGGCAAGATGGGCGCCGAGCCGATCGGCTCGATGGGTACGGACACGCCGATCGCGACCCTGTCCGACCGGCCGCGGCTGCTGTTCGACTACTTCAGCCAGCTGTTCGCGCAGGTCACCAACCCGCCGCTGGACGCGATCCGCGAGGAGCTCGTGACCTCGCTGCACGGGTCGATCGGTCCCGAGGGCAACCTGCTCGACCCGGGGCCGGCCTCGTGCCGCCAGCTGGTGCTGCCGTTCCCGGTGATCGACAACGACGACCTGGCCAAGATCCGGCACATCAACCGCGACGGTGACCTGCCGGGGTATGCCACCAAGATCGTCCGTGGACTGTTCGAGGTCGACGGCGGAGCCCGCGCACTCGAGGCGCGCCTGGAGGAGATCTGCACGGAGGTGTCCGAGGCGATCGCCGAAGGCGCCCGGGTGATCGTGCTGTCCGACCGGCACTCCAGCGCCGAGAAGGCGCCGATCCCGTCGCTGCTGCTGACCGCGGCCGTGCATCACCACCTGGTCCGGGAGAAGACCCGCACCCAGGTCGGGCTGCTGGTCGAGGCCGGCGACGTTCGCGAGGTGCACCACGTCGCGCTGCTGATCGGCTTCGGTGCGGCCGCCGTCAACCCGTACCTCGCGATGGAGTCGGTGGAAGACCTCGCCCGCCGCGGCTTCTTCCTGACCGACATGGAGCCCGAGGTCGCGGTCAAGCAGCTGGTCAAGGCGCTCGGCAAGGGCGTGCTCAAGGTGATGAGCAAGATGGGCGTCTCGACCGTGGCGTCCTACACCGGCGCGCAGATCTTCGAGGCGGTCGGGCTGTCCCAGGAGCTGGTCGACCGCTACTTCACGGGTACGACGTCCAAGCTCGGCGGCGTCGGACTCGACGTGATCGCGCAGGAGGTGCTGCTGCGGCACCGCGTCGCGTACCCGCTGAACGGCATCCCGGCCGCCCACCGCGACCTGGAGATCGGTGGCGAATACCAGTGGCGCCGCGAGGGCGAGCCGCACCTGTTCGACCCCGAGACGGTGTTCCGGCTGCAGCACGCCACCCGCACGG
This sequence comes from Propionibacteriales bacterium, assembly GCA_009379735.1. Classification (GTDB taxonomy): domain Bacteria; phylum Actinomycetota; class Actinomycetes; order Propionibacteriales; family Nocardioidaceae; genus WHTB01. The sequence continues at coordinate 8,734 of WHTB01000119.1, read as the reverse complement.
GACGCTACGACATCTTCAAGCAGTACACGAAAGCCGTCGACGACCAGTCCGAGCGGCTGATGACGCTGCGGGGCCTGTTCCGGCTCAGGAGCGACCGACCGGCCGTCCCGCTCGACGAGGTCGAGCCGGTCGAGTCGATCGTCAGGCGGTTCTCGACCGGCGCCATGTCGTACGGCTCGATCAGCCGCGAGGCGCACGAGACGCTGGCGATCGCGATGAACCGGCTCGGCGGCAAGTCCAACACCGGGGAAGGCGGCGAGGACGCCGACCGGCTGTACGACGCCGAGCGCCGCAGCGCGGTCAAGCAGGTCGCGTCCGGGCGGTTCGGGGTGACGGCCGAGTACCTCACCAACGCAGACGACATCCAGATCAAGATGGCGCAGGGCGCCAAGCCCGGTGAGGGCGGTCAGCTGCCCGGTCACAAGGTCTACCCGTGGATCGCGACGACCCGCTACTCCACACCCGGCGTCGGCCTGATCTCACCCCCGCCGCACCACGACATCTACTCGATCGAGGACCTCGCCCAGCTGATCCACGACCTCAAGAACGCCAACCCGTCCGCCCGCATCCACGTGAAGCTGGTGTCCGAGGTCGGTGTCGGCACGGTCGCGGCCGGGGTGTCGAAGGCCCATGCCGACGTGGTGCTCATCTCCGGCCACGACGGCGGCACGGGTGCGTCGCCGCTCACGTCGCTGAAGCACGCCGGCGGTCCCTGGGAGCTCGGCCTCGCCGAGACCCAGCAGACGCTGTTGCTGAACGGCCTGCGCGACCGGATCGTGGTCCAGACCGACGGGCAGCTCAAGACCGGGCGTGACGTCGTCATCGCCGCGCTTCTCGGTGCCGAGGAGTTCGGCTTCGCGACCGCTCCGCTGGTGGTGTCGGGCTGCATCATGATGCGGGTCTGCCACCTCGACACCTGCCCCGTGGGCATCGCCACCCAGAACCCCGTACTGCGGGAGCGCTTCACCGGCAAGGTCGAGTATGTCGTCAACTACTTCCGGTTCATCGCCGAGGAGGTGCGCGAGCTGCTCGCCGAGCTCGGCTTCCGCAGCGTCGCCGAGGCGGTCGGGCAGGCCGACGCCCTCGACGTCGAGCGCGCGGTCGGTCACTGGAAGGCCAACGGCCTCGACCTGGCCCCGGTGCTGCACGTACCCGAGCTGCCCGAGGGTGCCGTCCGGCACCAGGTCGTGGCACAGGACCACGGTCTCGACAAGGCGCTCGACAACGAGCTGGTCGCGCTGTGCGCCGATGCGCTGGAGCGCGGTGAACCGGTCCGAGCCCAGCTGCAGATCCGCAACGTCAACCGCACGGTCGGCACGATCCTCGGGCACGAGCTGACCAAGCGCTACGGCGGTGACGGCCTGCCGGACGAGACCATCGACCTGACCTTCACCGGGTCGGCCGGCCAGTCGTTCGGCGCCTTCTTGCCGCGCGGTGTGACGCTCCGGCTGGAGGGCGACGCCAACGACTACCTCGGCAAGGGACTGTCCGGCGGTCGCATCGTGTTGCGGCCCGACCGCTCGGCCACCTTCGTCGCGGAGGAGGAGATCATCGCCGGCAACGTCATCGCGTACGGCGCGACCGGTGGCGAGCTGTTCATCCGCGGCCAGGTGGGTGAGCGGTTCTGCGTCCGCAACTCAGGCGTGACCGCGGTCGTCGAGGGCGTCGGCGACCACGGCTGCGAGTACATGACCGGTGGCCGGGTGGTCGTGCTCGGCAGCACCGGCCGCAACTTCGCCGCCGGGATGTCCGGTGGGGTCGCGTACGTGCTTGACCTCGACGAGGGCCGGGTCAACCGCGAGCTGGTCGGCCTCGGCCCGGTCGGCGAGGAGGCGGCCGCGGGGCTCCATGACGTCGTCGGCCGGCACCAGGAGGAGACCGGCTCCACGGTCGCCGAGGCGCTGCTCGACAACTGGGCGTCGACGCTGGCGCGGTTCACCGAAGTGATGCCGCGTGACTACCGCCGGGTGCTCGACGCCCAGGCCGCGGCCGAGGCCGAAGGTCTGACCGAGGACGAGACGACCGCGCGGATGATGGGAGCGATCGGTGGCTGACCCCAAGGGCTTCCTGACCACGTCACGTGAGGTGGCGGCCCGCCGTCCGGTCGACGAGCGGGTCAACGACTGGCAGGAGGTGTACCCCGACGACGTCGGCCGGGTCCTGCTGCCGATCATCAGCAAGCAGGCCGGGCGCTGCATGGACTGCGGCATCCCGTTCTGCCACCAGGGCTGCCCGCTCGGCAACCTCATCCCGGAGTGGAACGACCTGGTCTGGCGCGACGACTGGGAGGGCGCGATCGAGCGCCTGCACGCGACCAACAACTTCCCGGAGTTCACCGGGCGGCTGTGCCCGGCACCGTGCGAGACGTCCTGCGTGCTCGGCATCAACCAGGACCCGGTCACCATCAAGAACGTCGAGGTCGCGATCATCGACAAGGCGTGGGACTCGGGCTTCGTGCGCCCACAGCCGCCGGACTACCTGACCGGCCGTACGGTCGCGGTGGTCGGCTCGGGCCCCGCGGGCCTGGCCGTGGCCCAGCAGCTGACCCGGACCGGGCACACGGTCGCGGTCTACGAGCGCGCCGACAAGATCGGCGGGCTGCTGCGGTACGGCATCCCCGAGTTCAAGATGGAGAAGCGCCAGGTCGACCGGCGGATCGACCAGATGCGCCGTGAGGGCACGGTGTTCCGCTCCGGGGTCGACGTCGGCACCGACCTGACCGGCCGGCAGCTGCGGGAGCGCTACGACGCCGTCGTGATCGCCGTCGGCGCAACCGCCTGGCGCGACCTGCCGGTGACCGGGCGGGAGCTGGGTGGCATCCACCAGGCGATGGAGTATCTGCCGCAGTCCAACCGCGCCTCCAGCGGCGAGACGGTCGAGGACCAGATCGTCGCGACCGGCAAGCATGTTGTCATCATCGGCGGAGGTGACACCGGCGCCGACTGTCTCGGCACCGCGACCCGGCAGGGTGCGGCCTCGGTCACCCAGCTGGAGATCATGCCGGAGCCGGGCACCGAACGGCCGGATGGCCAGCCGTGGCCGACGTACCCGATGACGTTCCGGGTCTCGGCGGCGCACGAGGAGAACGGCGAACGGGTGTACGCGGTGTCCACCCAGGAGTTCCTCGGGGACGAAGAAGGCAACGTACGCGCCCTGCGGCTGGTCGAGGTGGCGATGGTCGACGGCCGGTTCGAGCCGGTCGAGGGCACCGAGCGTGACATCCCGGCCGAGCTGGTGCTGTTCGCGATGGGCTTCACCGGCCCGCAGCGTGAGGGCCTGATCGAGCAGCTCGGCGTCGAGCTCGACGAGCGCGGAAACGTCCGGCGCGACACCTCCTACATGACGTCGCGGCCGGGCGTGTTCGTTGCCGGGGACGCCGGGCGTGGGCAGTCGCTGATCGTCTGGGCGATCGCCGAGGGCCGCGCTGCGGCGGCCGGGGTGGACCGGTTCCTCACCGGGTCGACGGCCCTGCCCGTGCCGATCCCGCCGACCGCGCGTCCGCTGACCGTCTGAGGCGGCGCGCCTCATCAGCAGCCGGATAGGGTCGAGTCGTGCGTAGAGCAAAGATCGTCTGCACCCTCGGCCCGTCGACGTCGTCCCGGCAGCGCATCCATGAGCTGGTGGAGGCCGGCATGGATGTGGCCAGGCTCAACCTCAGCCACGGCTCGTACGAGGACCACGAGCAGGTCTACCGCCTGGTCCGCGAGGAGTCCGACGCCAGCGGCAACGGCGTCGGCATCATGGTGGACCTGCAGGGCCCGAAGATCCGGCTGGGCCGGTTCGCGGACGGCCCGGTGGAGGTGGCGGAGGGCGACCCGTTCACCATTACCACCCGTGAGGTCGCCGGTTCACAGACCGAGTGCTCCACGACGTACGACGGCCTGCCCGACGACGTGAAGCCCGGCGACGAGGTGCTGATCGACGACGGCAACGTGCGGATGCGTGTGGTCGAGGTGGCCGGTCAGGATGTGCACTGCGCGGTCGAGATCGGTGGCCGGCTCAGCAACAGCAAGGGCATCAACCTGCCCGGTGTGGCGGTCAGTGTGCCTGCGATGTCGGACAAGGACATGGCCGACCTGCGTTGGGCGCTGCACCTGCGGGCGGACATGATCGCGCTGTCCTTCGTCCGGTCCCCGCGCGACATCGACATCGTGCACCGGGTGATGAAGGAGGAGGGTGAGCACCTCCCGGTCATCGCCAAGATCGAGAAGCCGCAGGCACTCGACTGCCTCGACGAGATCGTCGCCGCGTTCGACGGCGTCATGGTCGCCCGCGGTGACCTCGGCGTCGAGATGCCGCTCGAGGTCGTGCCGACCGTGCAGAAGCGGATCGTGGAGATCGCCCGGCGCAACGCCAAGCCCGCGATCGTGGCGACCCAGATGCTCGAGTCGATGATCTCGGCACCACGGCCCACTCGCGCCGAGGCGTCCGACGTCGCCAACGCCGTGCTCGACGGTGCCGATGCCGTGATGCTGTCCGGTGAGACCAGCGTCGGCAAGTACCCCATCCAGACGGTTGAGACGATGCGTCGCATCATCGCCTCGACCGAGAGCGAGGGGCTGGAGCGGATGGCGGCGATCGACTGGGAGCCGCGCACCCGGAGCGGGATCATCGCGAAGGCAGCGGCCGAGGTCGCCGAGCGGGCCGGTGCGCGCTACCTGGTCGCGTTCACCGCCAGCGGCGACAGCGCCCGCCGGCTAGCCCGCTACCGCTCGAGTGTGCCGCTGCTCGCGTTCACCCCGCACGCCGCGGTCCGCTCGCAGCTCGCGCTGACCTGGGGCGTCGAGACGTTCCTCGTGCCCATGGTGGAGCACACCGACGAGATGGTGATGCAGGTCGACAAGGCGCTGCTCGACGTCGAGCGGTGTGCCGTCGGCGAGACCGTGGTCATCGTGGCCGGCAGCCCGCCCGGCATCCCGGGCTCGACCAACGCGCTGCGCCTGCACCGGATGGGCGACGCGATCAAGGGCGTGGCGCCCGCCTACCGGAGCACCTGACCGCGTGGATGACGCGACCGTTGCCGCCTATCTGTCGCGGATCGGCTCGGCCCGCCCGGAGCGCCCCGGGGCCGACGAGCTCGCCACGCTGCAGCAGAACCACCTCGCCAGCGTGCCGTTCGAGAACCTCAGCATCCACCTCGGTGAGCCGATCACGCTCGACGTCGACGCGCTGGTCGACAAGGTCGTCGGCCGTCGCCGGGGCGGGTTCTGCTACGAGCTCAACGGGGCCTTCGCGGCGCTGCTGAGCGCGCTCGGCTACTCCGTGACGATGCACTCCGCCCGCCCTTTCATCCCGGACGGGTCGGTCGGTCCGCCGTTCGACCACCTGGCCCTGCGGGTCGACCTCGACGACGAGGCATTCCTGGTCGATGTCGGTTTCGGGCGGTTCGCGCGGCGCCCGATCCGCTTGGAGAGCCGGGTCGAGCAGCAGGACCCCGAAGGGGTCGTCCTGCTGGTGGACACCGCCGACGGTGATGTCGATGTCCTCCTCGACGGCCAGCCGCAGTATCGGCTGGAGCTGCGCCCACGTCAGCTCGCCGACTGCGTCCCCACCTGCTGGTGGCAGCAGACCTCGCCCGCGTCGCACTTCACCCAGTCCCTGACCTGCTCGCTGCCCACCAGCGACGGGCGCGTGACGCTGAGCGGCGACCGGCTGATCCGGACTGTGAACGGTGAGCGGCACGAGCAGACGCTGGCCGGTGACGGCGACGTCCTGGCGGCCTACCGCGAGCACTTCGGGATCAGTCTCGACCGGCTACCGTCGGCACCCCGCGCGCGGTCATGACGTAGCTCCACATGGCGGTCGCGCGTGGCCGTCACGTCATGAGTTGTCAGTACGTCGCCCGCGGTGACCCTCTCGCGGCTCACTGACAAGTCGCCGGCTGCTGGGCCGCTGGCACCGACTGTCAGTGCGCCATGGGGCTCGGCCCGCCGGACCGGCACTGACAACTCGCGCGGCGAGCCGACCGGGGGCATCGCCCGCGGCGACCCTCGTGCCGTACTCCCGCAACTGTCCGCACATCGCACCCCCGCCGCATCCTCAGGTGCGACCTGCGGACAGTTGCGGGAAAACACCCACGTGCTGGTGGAAACAGACGTCGCCCGCGTCGCACTTCACCCATTCCCTGACCAGTTCGGCGCTGCCTATGGGTGTTCATGTCGCGTGCGGACGGGCTAAGCCGAGCGTCGATTCCGGTGGTGGTCGGGTCGTCCACCACCGAAGTCGACGAAGTTGCGGTTGAACGCCTGGCAACAGCAACATCGTCGGCGACGAAAACATGAAACGGACGCGACGCGCCCGGTCATGACTTCGGGCCGACATGGCGGTCGAGGGCGGCAACGGCTGCTCGACGCGCCACGGACAAGTTCCTCGCGTTCGCCATCCGCCAGTCGATATCGAGCAGGTCGAGAGCCCACCCGCACAGCGCGAGGATGTCGGTCGAGCGGTTGGTGAACATGTAGCGCGGGTACTCGTAGCGTCTGCGGGCGCCGGCGACCGTCTTCTCGGTCCAGTTGGTGAATCGGCAGCCGTCGGAATGGAACAGCCCGCGCAGGAACCGGCCGGTATGCTGCTCGACGATCTCCCGCTGCCAAGGGGCGAGCACGATCGGTCGGGTGTGCTTGCGCCCCGGACCGTGCTGCGGAAAGAGGCACGGCCAGTGCTTCCAGTACGCAACGACGTTCAGACAGCCGGGCGCATCCGCGGTGGACACGCGCCCGTGCGGATGGACCGCCTGCATGGCGTCCCCGGTCTCCATGATGATGCCCGGGTAGTCGAGGCAGCACGTCACTCGCAAGGAGAACACACCTCGTCGTAGCTCGCTGATACAGCCGTCGCCCAGGTAGCTTCCGAGGAGGTACGCGTAGGCGAGCGAGTCAAGGTCGGTGTCGGGCTGGCAGCGGGGGCAGGAGCTGAGCCGCTTCCTGCTCGTCGGGCCGCGGTCCCGCCACTCGCGCAGGGCAGCACGCGACACCCCGAGCCTCTTGCTTGTGGCGTTGAGACTCAGTCCTTGCTCGATGAGCGCAAGAGCTGCCTGACGAGTTGCCATGTCGTGCACAAGGCACAGTGTCGTCTCGAGGACCGACAGTCTTCGGAGTGAGTGCCCTGGGTGGGACTCGAACCCACACTGGACGGTGTTTGAGACCGCATTCTCTGCCGTTTGGAATACCAGGGCCGCGGGCCAACCCTACCGACTCGTCAGCCGACTCCACACGCGGCGTGTACGGCCGCGAGCACCCGACTCTGCGTCGGCTTGTCCAAGCCGAGGATGACGGCCTGCGGCTCCCCACCGTCGAGGCTGACCAGCACGCGGAGCAGGAACGTCTGCGTGCTCCCGCCGAGCGCGTGGGCGTCGCAGCGGCCGTTCGAGCCGAGCGTCACCGGGAGCGCGGCCGTGTCGTCCTCGGCGGGCAGCGACAGCAGCGGCGTCGACGGCTTCGCTGCCTCGAGGTCCAGCAGCACGCTGCCCTGGAGTCCGGTGAGGGCCACCGGTCCGTCCGCCGAGCCGCGGGTCACCTCGATCGTTCCGCGCAGCGGCGCCCCGGGCTTACGTCCACCGGGGACCCACTCCGGGCCGAAGCGCACGTCGACCGCTTCGGCGACCGCCTCGGCTGCGCAGGCCCGCTCCCAGACGTTGTGCAGGGCCCGCGTGCCGCTGTCGTCGAGGGGCAGGGTGAGCGTCCGCTCGCCCATACGCACCTGCGCGCGTGGAGCCTTGTCGGTCGGTGCGCAGGCGCGCCCGGTGAGCTCGACCGACAGGTCGATCGTCGCGCCCGGCCGGAACGACGCGTCGGTGTCGTACACGCGGTCGTCGTAGCCCGGCCAGACGAGACCCACACCGTCGACCTGGACCGTCGAGTCGCCGTCGTTGGTCAGGCGTACGTGTGCCCGCGTCGTGCCCTCATCGGTGCGCTGCTGGACGAAGCTCCCGACCAGGTCGACTGGAGCATCGGCATCAGGCTCGCCCTCACCACCTGCGGCCGAGCACCCACCGACGCCCAGGGACAGGGCGAGCCCGACGCCGGCGGCGACGTGGACGGTGGACATGCCGCCATCATGCCGCCCGCTAGCCTGTCGGCCGTGGACATACCGCCAACGACCCACCAGCGCTCGACCCGACGCCGTGTCGTCATCGCCGAGGACGAGGCCCTGATCCGGCTCGATTTGGCCGAGATGCTGGGCGAGGAGGGGTTCGACGTGGTGGGGGAGGCCGGCGACGGCGAGAGCGCGGTGGCGCTGGTCGAGAAACACCGTCCCGACCTCGTCGTACTCGACGTCAAGATGCCCAAGCTGGACGGCATCTCGGCCGCGGCCATGATCGCCGAGCAACGGATCGCCCCGGTCGTGATCCTGACCGCCTTCAGCCAGCGTGAGCTGGTGGAGCGGGCCCGCGACGCCGGCGCGATGGCGTACCTGGTGAAGCCGTTCAGCCGCGCCGACCTGATTCCGGCGATCGAGATGGCGACCAGCCGCTTCGCCGAGCTGCAGCAGCTCGAGGCCGAGGTCAACGACCTGACCGAGCGCCTCGAGACCCGCAAGCAGGTGGACCGCGCGAAGGGCGTTATCCAGGCCCGGCTGGGGCTCTCCGAGCCGGAGTCGTTCCGCTGGATCCAGAAGACGGCGATGGACCTGCGGCTGTCGATGAAGGATGTCGCGCAGGGTGTCATCGAGCACGGTCCCGAGGCGGCCGACGGGCCTTCTGCGTAGTCTCCGGCGTCGCGGGCCGGCCACGCTC
>WHTB01000197.1 GCA_009379735.1 Propionibacteriales bacterium | reverse complement strand
GGGCCGGGTGCACCGCTTCCTCGGCCTGAGCGTCGGGGTGATCCTGGCCAACGAGAAGCCGGCGCACCGCCGCGAGCAGTACGCCTCCGACATCACCTACGGCACGAACAACGAGTTCGGCTTCGACTACCTGCGCGACAACATGGCGTGGAGCCAGAACGACCTGGTCCAGCGCGGGCACAACTATGCCATCGTCGACGAGGTCGACTCGATCCTGATCGACGAGGCCAGGACCCCGCTGATCATCTCCGGCCCGGCCGAGCACTCCACCCGCTGGTACCTGGAGTTCGCCCGCCTCTCGCCGATGCTGAAGAAGAACAGGCACTACGAGGTCGAGGAGTCCAAGCGGACCGTCGCGATCACCGAGGAGGGCGTGGAGTTCGTCGAGGACCAGCTCGGCATCGACAACCTCTACGAGGCGGCGAACACCCCGCTGATCGGCTACCTCAACAACGCGCTCAAGGCGAAGGAACTGTTCAAGAAGGACAAGGACTACATCGTCAACAACGGCGAGGTGCTCATCGTCGACGAGTTCACCGGCCGCATCCTGCACGGGCGTCGCTACAACGAGGGCATGCACCAGGCGATCGAGGCCAAGGAGAAGGTCGCGATCAAGCAGGAGAACCAAACCCTCGCGACGATCACGCTGCAGAACTACTTCCGGCTCTACGAGAAGCTCGCCGGGATGACCGGTACGGCGATGACCGAGGCCAGCGAGTTCGACAAGATCTATGGCCTCGGCGTGGTGCCGGTGCCGACCAACATGCCGATGGTCCGGGCCGACCAGGGCGACCTCGTCTACCGCACCGAGGACTCGAAGTTCCGCGCCGTTGTCGAAGACATCGAAGCCCGCTACCACGACGGCCAGCCGGTGCTGATCGGCACGACCAGCGTCGCGAAGAGCGAACACCTGGCCGACCTGCTCAAGCGCCGCGGCGTCCCGCACGAGGTGCTCAACGCCAAACAGCACGCCAGTGAGGCCGACATCATCGCGATGGCCGGACGCAAGAAGGCCATCACAGTCGCCACCAACATGGCCGGCCGCGGCACCGACATCATGCTCGGCGGCAACCCCGACTTCCTGGCCGAGAAGGAGCTGCGCTCGCGCGGCCTCGACCCGCTCGAGACGCCGGAGGAGTACGAGCAGGCCTGGCAGCCGACGTTGGAGAAGTTCCAGGAGCAGGTCAAGGTCGAGCACGACGAGGTCACGGAGCTCGGCGGCCTCTATGTCGTCGGCACCGAGCGGCACGAGTCCCGGCGGATCGACAACCAGCTGCGTGGTCGGTCCGGCCGTCAGGGCGACCCCGGCGAGTCCCGCTTCTACCTGTCGCTCGAGGACGAGCTGATGCGGCTGTTCAAGTCCGACTGGGTCGACTGGGTGCTGACCACGCTCAAGGTTCCCGACGACGTACCCATCGAGAACAAGCGGGTCACCGGCGCGATCGCCAATGCGCAGGGCCAGGTCGAGTCGCAGAACTTCGAGTCCCGCAAGAACGTCCTCAAGTACGACGACGTGATGAGCCGCCAGCGCTCGGTGATCTATGCCGAGCGCCGTCGGGTGCTCGAAGGCGCCGACCTGCACGAGCAGATCGGCGGCATGATCGACGACGTGGTCGGCGCCTACGTCGCCGGCACCACCGCAGAGGGCTTCGCCGAGGACTGGGACCTGGACCGGCTCTGGACGGCGCTGAAGACGCTCTACCCCGTACGCGTCACTGCCGAGCAGCTGGTCGAGCAGGTCGGCGGCAGCCAGGCCGCCCTGACCCCCGAGTTGATGCGTGAGGAGCTGCTCGCGGACGCGCAGGGGGCGTACGCGGACCGCGAGGCGGCGCTCGGCAGCGAGGTGATGCGTGAGCTGGAGCGACGCGTCGTGCTGTCGGTGCTCGACCGCAAGTGGCGTGAGCACCTGTACGAGATGGACTACCTTCGCGAGGGCATCGGCCTCCGCGCGTACTCGCAGCGCGACCCGCTGGTGGAGTACCAGCGCGAGGGCTTCGAGATGTTCGGCGTGATGATGGACGGCATCAAGGAGGAGTCGGTCGGGTACCTCTTCAACCTCGAGGTGCAGGTCGAGGAGGAGCGGCCGGCCGAGGCGGCCTCGGCGGAGTCGGTAGTCGCCGGGATCGCGGCCGGCGGGTCCGAGCCCGCGCCCGCCGACGGCGAGCACCCCCACATCGTCGCCAAGGGTCTGCGCGCGCCGAGCCGACCGCAGAAGCTCACCTACAGCGCACCGAGCGTCGACGGCGACGGTGAGGTGCAGCAGAGCGGTGAGTCGGCCGGGGAGAGCGCGACGGCGGTGGCCAGCACCGAGCTCGAGTACGCCGGCACACCCCGCAACGCGCTCTGCCCCTGCGGCTCCGGCCGGAAGTACAAGCGCTGCCACGGAGACCCGTCCAACAACTGACCGTCGACCGCCTCAGGACGTCAGTGCATCGCCGGGTCGTGGACGAGGCGTAACCGCGTGTTCCACGTGCCGGCCGAGCCTTGCAAGGCGCGGGGTGTACGAGCTTCGGGTGGGGCGGACCCCCCGAACTGGCAAGCGGTGCGCCACGGCCCGCGGAGGATCTGGCCGGGCTGAGGTGTCAGCCGAACTGCAGGGCGGTGCAGAGCCAGCGGCCGTTCTCGGCCTCCAGCCGTGCCGCGATCGCCCGGGATCGGGGCCCGTGCCGCACATGCGCGGCGATCTCGGCGATGTCCGCAGCCGGCTGGCAGACCCGCACCGACCGCACCTGCGAGCGCTCGGTACGTACCCGCGCATCGGCGTTGCTGGTCTGGCCGAGCAACAGGACCCGATGATGAAGGTCGTCGTAGACGGTCGCGCTGGTCCATCGCACCATCTGCTGCAGCGGCCGGTCACCGGCCACCACCTCGACCACGGCCTGCACGAAGCGGTGCGCCCATGGCTGCGGGTCGGGCGGCTCGTCCGGCTTGCCACCACGGAGCACCCGTAGGTCGGGTGTGCGCGGGACGGGCTCCGCCACGAACGGGATCTCCAGGGCGAGCGTGCCCTGCACCGGTGGCAGCGGACGGGTCGGTTTCGCGGCCATCGCGTCCTCCTCAGGTCGGGTCTCGGTAGAGGTCGGGCACCCGCAACCGAGTGCCGGGGAAGATCAGGTCGGGGTCGTCGCCGACCGCAGAGCGGTTGGCGGCGTACCACCGCGGCCAGGCCGACGCGACCGTGCCGTCATCGGCTCCGGCCGAAAGGTGCCGGCGGGCGATCGACCACAACGTGTCGCCCGGCCGAACCACGACGGTCGCTGCCGAGCCGGGGGTGCTCACGCCCCGGGTCGCGAGCGCCGTGACGTCTGGCCGGTCCGGCATCGGCAGCCCGGCGAGCACGGGGCTGCACGCCCCCGGGGTGCATCGCCCCGGCTCCTCGGCCTCGGCGGCCAACGGCAGTGCCACCGGTACGGCGGCGGCAGCGCCCCAGACCAGCCGGACCAGCAGGCGCACCCGTCGCGGGGTCACCGCGGACGCCAGCCGCTCGGCCAGCCGGGCGCCGACCCGGCCGCGCTCGGCCACCAGCGCGGCCGCGACGGCCACCACCAGCCAGGCGACGGCGACCCCGAGCACGCCGAGCGCGATGGCATCGATGAGATCGGCGAAGACCTGAGCCGGCTGCGCCATGACTCGAACCTTTCGTTTACGTCTATTTACGTGTTGTAGCGACTGATAGCGCACACTGTCAACTGTTTATCCACAGGTTCATGCTGGGGTTCGGGCCGTGGACACGGCTTGTCAGACAGTTCGTGCGGCAGGGCGCACGAGTCGTCTGACAACCCGCGCTACGGCGAGGCGAAGCGGCGGCTGCGCTACCGTGCGCGCATGCGTTGGGACGACCTGTTCGGCGACCTCGAACGCGAGTGGGAGGCCGCGGCCGCGGCCGAGCAGCAGGCGGAGACCGCCGAGCTCACCCGCGCCGAGCTGGCCCAGGTTGCCCTCGTCGACCGGCTCCGCGGCTCAGTCGGCTGCGCCCTGCGGATCCACACCGTCGGTGGTCACGCGGCGGGGGAGCTCGCTCGGGTCGCCGGCGACTGCGTGCTGCTGCAGCAGGCGACCACCGAGCTGCTGGTCCCGCTCGCCGCGGTGACAGCAGTCGAAGGGCTGGCGGACGCCACGGTGCCGCCGGGGCTGGTCGGTGCCGTCGAGAGCCGGCTCGGTTTCGCCTCCCTGCTACGCGCGGTCGCCCGGGACCGCAGTGAGGTGACGGTGCAGCGGACCTCCGGTCACGCAGTGCACGGAACCCCGACGCGGGTGGGGTCCGACTTCGTGGAGCTGGCTCTGCACGAGCCGGGGGAGGTGCCGCGTCCGGGCGCGGTCACCGGTGTACTTGCCGTGCCGTTCGCGGCGGTCTCCGTCGTCCGCCGGCACCGCTGACCGGCGGCGCCACGACCCACGTTTACGTGGCAAACGGACATCGGCACGGCCGGGCGTCGGTCAGTCGAGAGAGCGGGCCTCGTCGTCCTCGGTGAACGGGTGCGAGTCGACGAACTTGTCGGTGTCGTCGTAGGCCCGCTGGATGTACGACTCGAGCTCGCTGGCCTCGACCCGCCACTGCCCGCGGCCGCCGACCTTGATCGCCCGGAGCTCCTTGCGCCGGACCAACGCGTACGCCTGCGACGCGGAGATGTTCAGCACCTCGGCCACATCGCTGAGCCGGAGGAAGCGAGGGGTGCCAGAGGTCGTGCCGGAGGTCATGGTGGGCATGATGCCAGGACATCCGTCCACGTGCGTGCCCTTGTCCACAGCAGTGTCCGGTTGGCACGCTGTCTGACCACGGTCTGTGGACAACCAACGACGGGTAGTGCCATGCGGGGCAGAATGACGGACGTGTCAGACACGGTTACGGCTGCTGTTGCGCCACCACACATCGGCTCCCCGATCGCTCGGCGCCTCGACCAGAGGCGTTGGAAGGATCCGCGGATGTGGGTCGGGATCGCCTTGGTCGCGGCGTCGGTGCTGGCCGGCGCGCGGCTGTTGTCGGGGGCCGACGACACGGTCGGCGTCTGGACGACCAGCCGCGACCTGGCCGCGGGCGCGCCGCTCGGCGGCGAAGCCCTGGTGGTGGAGCAGGTGCATGGCGACGGCGACCTCGTCGACCGCTACCTGCTCGCCGGCGAGCCGCCACCGGCCGGAGCGGTGGCGGCGCACGCGCTCGGCGCCGGCGAGATCCTGCCGCGGACCGCGGTGACCGAGCGAGGAGCCGGTGCCGGCCTGCATCTTCCGGTCGTGGTGAGCGCTGCCGGCGCTCCGGACGACCTCGGCGCCGGCGACGTCGTCGACGTCTGGGTGGTGCCGCCGAAGGACAGCAGCGGAGCAGTCGACCCGGCGACGATGGTGCTCGACGACGTCCGGGTGGTGTCGGCGTCTCGTGACTCGGGGCCGCTCGGCGAGTCCGCGACCCGGCAGGTGTTGCTCGGGCTGCCGAAGGCGGACACCGACCTCGGCGAGCTGCTCTCGTCGGTGGCCGGCGGCTCCGTCGTGCTGCTGCGTACGGGGTCGTGACATGACGACGTCGGTGCTGCTGGCGCTCGGCGGCGCGTCGTTCGAGTCGGCGGTCGTGGTCGGTCTGCAGGCCGACGACCGCGAGGTGCGGATCGCCCGCCGGTGCGTCGACGTCCCCGACCTGCTGGCAGCCGCCTCGACCGGCCAGGCCCGCGCCGTGCTGGTGTCGCCGGCGACTCCGCACCTCGACGCCGACCTGGTCGCCGCGCTGCGGTCGCGTCGGGTCGAGCCGATCGGCCTGGTCGCGGCCGACCGTGCGGCCGACGAGCAGCGACTCCACCAGATCGGCGTACGCGCGGTGCTGTCCGCCGACGGGGACGACCTGGCGGGCCGGCTACTGGCCGCGCTGGAGCGCGCCGAGTCGCCGTTCCCGCTGGGGGCCCAACCGGGTGCCCACCTGGGTGCCCATGAGCGTGTCGAGCCGGAGCCACTGCGCGAGGGCGAGGTCGTCGCGGTCTGGGGGCCGACCGGAGCCCCGGGCCGGTCGACCGTCGCCCTCGGGCTGGCCGCCGAGCTGGCCGAGGCCGGACGCTCGACGCTGTTGGTCGATGCCGACGTCTACGGCGGTTCGCAGGCGCAGATGCTGGCGCTGATCGGTGAGTCGTCCGGTGTGCTGGCGGCGGCTCGGGCGGCCAAGCAGGGCACGCTGACCGTCTCCGAGCTGGCCGGCCACGCCCGCACGGTGGCCGGCGGGCTGCGGGTGCTGACCGGGCTGCCGCGAGCCGACCGTTGGCCCGAGCTGTCGGAGTCCGCGGTCGACGGCCTGCTGCTGGCCGCGCGCGGGCTGGCGTGGCATGTCGTCGTCGACTGCGGGTTCGGCCTGGAGGTCGACGAGGCGCTGACCTTCGACACCGCGGCACCGCGGCGCAACGGCGCGACCCTGCAGGTGCTGGACGAGGCCGACACCGTGCTCGCGGTCGGGTCGGCCGACCCGGTCGGGCTGACCCGGCTGGCCCGCGGCGTCGTCGACCTGCGGGCGGCCGTCCCCGGCGCCTCGGTGCGCGTCGTGCTGAACCGCTGGCGCGGGGGCCTGGGCTGGTCGCGTGACGAGGTGGTGGCCACGGTCGAGCGGCTGACCGGCTCGGCCGACGTCGTCGTACTCCCTGAGGACCGACCGTCGTGCGACTCGTGCCTGCTGCACGGGCGGACGCTGGTGGAGGCCGCCCCGCGGTCACGCCTGCGCTTGGCGATGCGCGACCTGGTGGGCGCGACCGCGCCACGCCGAGAGGTGGCCCGCAGGTAGGTAGGAACTGATGAGAGCACTCTCATCGTGCTCTCACGGCGGTCACGACCTGACCGGACACTCTGGCGGGCATGAACATTCCGCGCAGGCGCGTCGCGTTGTACTTGCACGACACCCAGGGGCTCGGTCACGTCCGGCGCAACTCGCTGATCGCGGCGGCCCTGGTCCGCGACGACCCGAGCACCGAGGTGCTGCTGCTCAGCGGCGCGGGGGAGGCCACCTCGCTGCCGCTACCTCCGCACACCGAGGTCGTCACGTTGCCGGGTCTGCGCAAGGACGCCGGCGGACGGTACGAGGCGCGGGCGCTGCCCAGCCCGCTGGCCGACGTACTCGCCCTGCGCGCGAGCATCCTGGAGGCCTCACTGGCCGCCTTCGAGCCCGACCTGCTCGTGGTGGACAAGGTGCCGCGGGGAGTCGGCGGCGAGCTCGACCGCGCCCTCGTTCGGCTGCGCCGAGACACCGGCGTGCGTACGGTGCTCGGTCTGCGTGACGTGCTCGACAGCCCGGCCGTCGCCACCCGCGAATGGGCGGCGCAGCGGTCGACGAGGACCGTGGACTCGCACTACGACGCGGTGTGGGTGTACGGCGACCGGCGGATCTACGACCCGGTGGTGGAGTACGGCCTGCCGGAGTCGGTCGCCCGCAAGGTCTCCTACACGGGCTACCTCGGCCGCGGGCCGGACGACAGCCTGGTCGCCCGCCACTACGGACGCAGCGCCACCCCGCCGGCCGGCCGCTCGTTCGTGCTGTGCCTGGTCGGTGGCGGCCAGGACGGCTCGGCCGTGGCCCGTGCCTTCGTCGACGCCGACCTGCCGGTCGGACACCGCGGCGTGCTGGTGACCGGTCCGTTCATGAACCGCAGACTGCGCCAGCGGCTGGCCGCGGAGGCCGCTCGACGGCGCGACCTCCAGGTCCGCGAGTTCGTCCCCGACGTCGTGCCGTTCGTCGCGGCGGCGTCGGCGGTGGTGTCGATGGGCGGCTACAACTCGGTGTGCGAGGTGCTGTCCGCAGCGGCGCCCGCGCTGCTGGTGCCACGCACGACGCCGCGTGCCGAGCAGGCGGTCCGCGCCGAGCGGCTCAGGGCAGCGGGTCTGGTCGACGTCCTCGCCGGCGAGCCCGACCCGGCCCGGCTGACCGGCTGGCTGAGCGCGGCTGTCAACGGCGAGCGGCCGACGCAGGGGTCGGTCGACCTGGCCGGTCTCGACCGGGTGCCGTTGCTGGCCCGTGCGCTGCTGGCGTCGGACGAGCGCGCCATCCACGAGGAGCGAGCCGATGTTGCGGTCTGAGCCGGCTGGTCCACCCGCCCGCCGGGTCGGCTACGTGCTGAAGATGTACCCGCGGTTCTCCGAGACCTTCATTCTCAACGAGGTAAGGGCATTGGAGGATCTCGGCGCCGAGCTCGAGATCTTCTCGCTTCGCCCGCCGGTCGACGGCAGGTTCCACGCGGCGCTGGCGGAGGTGCGCGCGCCGGTGCACTACGTCGCGCATCCGGCGAAGGTCGGCGACCTGTGGGACACCCTGCAGCGTGGTCGCGACGCGCTCGCGTCCCTCGACGACCAGCTGCCCGAGCTGCTAGCCGCCGGACCGGCCGACGCGACGCAGGCGGTCGAGCTCGCACTCGC
>WHTB01000015.1 GCA_009379735.1 Propionibacteriales bacterium | reverse complement strand
CGGGTCTGCGTCACCTCGAACCAGTCGAGATGGCGCAGCGTCCGGCTGGCCCGGTCGAGGCCGTTCCTGACCGCCTGGTCGACGCCGTCCGGCGAGGTGCCGACGATCTCGGTCACCCGGTACGTGCGGTTGCTCATCGTGAGGCCCTTCGTCGGTGTTCACCGCTGTCTTGCTCATCATGGCAGCGGCGTACGCTGAGAGCAGGCAGGACGGGTGAGGAGACGACGATGGCTGACCGGCACGCGGTGCACATCACCAGTGCACGCACCAGCCACAGTGACGACGTCCGTGGGCGCCAGCGACGCTACCTCATCTCGATGTCCATCCGGACGGTGTGCTTCGTGCTCGCCGTGGTGACCGACGGGCCGCTGCGCTGGGCGTTCGTCGTGTGTGCGGTCTGCCTGCCGTACATCGCCGTCGTGGTCGCCAACGCCGGCTCCGCCGCCGACCCCAACGGCCCGGAGGCCTTCTTCGACGACTCGCGCCCGATGCTGCCGCCTGGCAAGACGCCACCTTGAGTGTCACACTGCAGGCGCGCTTCCCGGCCGTGGTTCGGGAAGCCTGGTGCGAGGCCGGACGGCTCCCCCCGTGGCTGTTCGGCCTTGCTCCTGTCCGCCCCCGTAACGCGAGGCCGCGATGACGACCGAGGCGACCAACGCCGCACCCGAGCCGACCTGCTCGGCCCGCGGCTGCCGTGAGACCGCCACCTGGCAGCTGGTGTGGAACAACCCCAAGCTGCACACGCCTGACCGGCGCAAGATCTGGCTGGCCTGCGACGAGCATCGCAGCAGTCTGGGTGACTTCCTGGCGGCGCGCGGCTTCCTGCGCGACACCGAGCCGTTCACCGCCGACGAATAGGCAGGGCCGGCATGAACGTGAGGGCGACGGAGGGCTCGTTGCCGACGATCTGGTCTGCCGGCCACTTGGCCTTCGCCACGTGCCGGACGCCGTCGAGGACCAGCTCGACCTGGTACGTGAACGGCGCCGGGCCGAGCTCCTTCGCCGACTGACCCGCGGCGCCCGGCCCTCTCCACACGATGGTGCCGGCCGGGGTGCACCGGTCCTTCATCGGCGCCGGCTCGAACGTCAGTGACCGACCGTTCGTGGCCGTGACGGTGACCTGGGCCGTCGCCCGCGCCGGTTCCTCAGCCAGGTGCGTCACCGCCATCTCGACGCCGTAGCTGTCCACGTCGCCGTCGTTGTCGGCCAGCACCGCGAGCGTCGCGGTGGGTGCCGCGTGCCCGCCGGCGGCGGTCGTCGTCCAGCGGAAGTCCACGAACAGGTCGCCGTCGCCCCGACCGGACAGGGTCACGTCGTACGTAGCGGGCTCGCCAGGGGGCTCGAGGACTAACGTCGTGTCCCCGGTCCGCTCGAGCTCGACCGTCTCCTCCCGGCCACCGCACTGCTTGCCGGCGGGCACGAACGTCGCCTCGAACGTCCAGTTGTCCAACGGGAAGCCGACCTCGAGCGTGTCCGACGCGGCGATGACCGGCAGCGTCTCGGGCGGCACGCCGTCGACGCACGACGACCGGTAGCAGTACGTGCGTGCCGGCAGGTCGACCGATGAGTCACCGCTTCGTACCGTGACCGCCGGCGGCGCGTCGCCAGGCTCATCGGACGGCCCGCTCACCGCCTCGCTCACCACCCCGCACGACACCAGCACCAGGAGCAGCACCAAGGGCAGAACACCGACCGCCAGCAGCCTTCCCCTCGTCGCCATCATGGCGATTCGACGCGCCTGGGCCCGCGCCGGTTCCGCGGATGTCGACGAGCGGCGTCAGTCAGCCACCGATCGCCGACATCGGGCGGGTCGGCTGCAGGAAGCTCGGGTCGTCGATGCCGTGGCCGGCCCGCTTGGTCTCCACCGCCGCCTGCCACCGTCGTACCAGCTCGTCGTCGCTCGCGCCGTCGCGCATCGCGGTGCGCAGGTCGGACTCCTCGCGGGCGAACAGGCAGTTGCGGATCTGGCCGTCGGCGGTCAGCCGCACGCGGTCGCAGTCGCCGCAGAACGGCCGGGTCACCGAGGCGATCACGCCCACCGTCGCCGGCCCGCCGTCGACCAGGAACTTCTCGGCCGGTGCACTCCCCCGCTGCTCCTCGCTCGGCGTCAGGACGAACCGGGCGGCAAGCCGCTCGAAGATCTCGTCCGCAGTGATCATCGTGTCGCGCCGCCAGCTGTGCTGCGCGTCGAGCGGCATCTGCTCGATGAACCTCAGCTCGTACCCGTGCTCGACCGCCCACGCGACCAGGTCTGGCGCCTCGTCGTCGTTGATGTCGCGCAGGAGTACGGCGTTGACCTTGACCGGCGTCAGGCCGGCATCGGCCGCTGCCCGGAGCCCAGCCAGTACGTCGTCGAGCCGGTCGCGGCGGGTGATCTCGACGAACCGGTCGTGCCGCAGGGTGTCGAGGCTGACGTTGACCCGGTCGAGGCCGGCGTCGCGCAGCGCCGCGGCCTTCTTCTCCAGGCCGAGCCCGTTGGTGGTGATCGCGATCCGCGGACGAGGTTGCAGCGCGGCCGTGCTCGCGACGATGTCGACCAGGCCGGGCCGGATCATCGGCTCGCCACCGGTGAACCGCACGTCCTCGACCCCCAGCCGGGTCACGGCGACGCGGATCAGCCGGATGATCTCGACGTCGCTCAGGGTCTCGTCGGCAGGCAGCCAGGCGAGGCCCTCGGCGGGCATGCAGTACTGGCAGCGGAGGTTGCAGCGGTCGGTCAACGACACCCGCAGGTCAGTGGCCTGCCGGCCGAACCGGTCCCGCAACATTTCAGCGCTCACCCCTCCACCCTACGTCGTCGGCAAGCCGGTTACGGTCGGAGTCGTGTTCGGCTTCCTGCTGTCCCGGCGATGGGTGTTGTTCGGCCTGTTCGTCGCCGTCCTCGGCATCGCGTGCTGGCGGCTCGGCGAGTGGCAGTTCCACCGCCTCGACGAGCGGCGGGACCGCAACGCGATCATCGAGCGCAACATCGACGCCGAGCCGGTCGACGTACGCCAGGTGATGACGGCCGAGCGCGGTCTGCCCGCCGAGCAGCAGTGGCGCCGGGTCTCGCTGACCGGTGAGTACGCGGTGGACGACCAGGTCGTGGTGCGGTACCAGACCCGCGACGGTCAGCCCGGCGCGACCGTGGTCACGCCGATCGTCCTGGACGACGGCTCGACCGTGCTGGTCGAGCGTGGCTGGGTCACCGCACCCAACAGCGGGTCGGCCGACGTCGATGCACCGGCGCCTCCGGACGGAGTGGTCACGCTCACCGGCTGGGCGCGGCCCGACCAGGACGGCGACGACACCGCGATCACGCCTGAGGACGGGCAGGTGCGGCTGATCAGCAGCACCGGCTTCAGCGACGTACTCCCCGACCGGCTGCTTGGCGGCTACGTCAGCCTGGACGAGGAGACTCCGGAGGCCGCTGAGGCGCTGACGGCGGGGCCGGAGATGCCCGAGATCGACTCCGGACCGCACTTCTTCTACGGGCTGCAGTGGTGGTTCTTCGGGGCGCTCGCGGTCGGCGGGTTCGGCTACTTCGCGTGGGTCGAGGCGAAAGACCGGCGGCGCGCACGGTAGACCTGTGGTCATGGCGCGGATTGAGGACTACGCACTGATCGGCGACACCCAGACCGCGGCGCTGGTGGGTCGCGACGGGTCGATCGACTGGTTGTGCCTGCCCCGCTTCGACTCGGCGGCCTGCTTCGCCGCGCTGCTCGGTGACTCGGACAACGGCCGCTGGATCATCGGCCCGGCCGACGGGCGGGTCAGCAGCCGGCGGCGCTACCGCGGCGACACGCTCGTCCTCGAGACCACCTGGGAGAGCACCGAGGGGACCGTACGCCTGGTCGACCTGATGCCGCCGCGAGACCAGGCACCCGACATCGTGCGGATCGTGGAGGGCGTGTCCGGCTCGGTGGCGATGCGCAGCGTGCTCAAGCTGCGGTTCGACTACGGTCAGCTGGTGCCGTGGGTGCACCGGGTGCACGGCCAGGTCGCGGCGGTGGCCGGTCCGGACTCGGTCTACCTGCGTTCCGACGTACCCCATCACGGCGAGGACTTCTCCACCGTTGCCGACTTCCGGGTCAGTGCGGGTGACCGGGTCCGCTTCGTGCTCACCTGGCACCCGTCGCACGAGCCGGCGCCGACGCCGATCGACGCCGACGTCCACCTCGACGCGACCGAGTCGTTCTGGTCCGACTGGGCGGAGGACTGTCACCCGGTCGAGGCGTACCGCGACGCGGTCACCCGTTCGCTGCTCACGCTGAAGGCACTCACGTACTCCCCGACCGGTGGCATCGTCGCCGCACCGACCACGTCGTTGCCCGAGGACATCGGCGGCGAGCGCAACTGGGACTATCGCTACTGCTGGCTGCGCGACGCCACCTTGACCCTCGAGTGCATGCTCAACGCCGGCTTCACCGAGGAGGCGGCCGCGTGGAAGAACTGGCTGCTGCGCGCCATCGCCGGCTCGCCGCAGGACCTGCAGATCATGTACGGCGTCGCCGGTGAGCGACGCCTCCCCGAGTACGAGGCGGACTGGCTGACCGGGTACGAGCAGTCCCGGCCGGTGCGGATCGGCAATGCCGCCGCCGGTCAGCTGCAGCTCGACGTGTTCGGCGAGGTGATGGACGCGCTGTGGATCTCCCGGGCCCGTGGGGTGGAGTCGAAGGCGGTGGCCTGGAACCTGCAGCGGGCGCTGGTCGACCACCTGGCGACGATCTGGGACCAGCCCGACGAGGGCATCTGGGAGGTACGGGGACCGCGCCAGCAGTTCACCCACTCGAAGGTGATGGCCTGGGTGGCGTTCGACCGCGCCGCGCGGGCGGTCGAGGAGCAGGGCCGCAACGGTCCGGCGAAGCGCTGGCGGGCGATCGCCGACCAGGTCCACCGCGACGTGTGCGAGCAGGCCTGGAGCGAGCGCCGCGGCGCGTTCATGCAGGCGTACGGCAGCGACCGGCTCGACGCCGCGGTGCTGATGATCCCGCGGGTCGGGTTCCTGCCTGGCGACGACCCGCGGGTGGTGAGCACGGTCGACGTGATCGAGCGCGAGCTGAGCCACGACGGGATGGTGCATCGCTACGACACCGACCCCGAGCGCCGCCACAACGTCGACGGGTTGTCCGGTGACGAGGGGTCGTTCCTGGCCTGCTCGTTCTGGCTGGCGTCGGCGCTGCACTACACCGGCCGGCCGGCGCGGGCGCGGGACCTGTTCGAGCGGCTGCTCGACCTGCGCAACGACGTCGGTCTGCTGGCGGAGGAGTACGACGTGAAACTCGGCCGCCAGGTCGGCAACTTCCCGCAGGCCTTCAGCCACATCGGCCTGGTCAACTCGGCCTACCTGCTCAACAACCGCTGACCCGCGGCGTCAGACAGCGGGCGCGAACTGGGTCTGGTAGAGCGCCCTGTAAAGCCCGCCACCGGCCAGCAGCTCCTCGTGGGTGCCGCGCTCCACGATCCGGCCCTGGTCGACCACCAGGATCTGGTCGGCGCCCCGGACCGTCGACAACCGGTGCGCGATCACCAGCGAGGTGCGCCCGTGCAGCGCGCTGTCCAACGCCCGCTGCACGGCCACCTCGGACTCGGAGTCGAGGTGCGCCGTGGCCTCGTCGAGCACCACGATCCCGGGGCTCTTCAGCAGCAGCCGGGCGATCGCCAGCCGCTGTCGCTCACCGCCGGACAGCCGGTAGCCGCGGTCGCCCACCACGGTGTCGAGACCGTCCGGGAGGGACGCGACGAGGTCCCAGACGTGGGCGGCGCGCAGCACGGAGACCATCTGCTGCTCGGTCGCGTCGGGGCGGGCGTACAGCAGGTTGGCCCGGATCGTGTCGTGGAACATGTGCGCGTCCTGCGTGACGTAGCCGACCGCCGCGTGCAGTGACTCCTGGGTGACGTCGCGTACGTCGTGGCCGCCGACGCGGACCGCCCCACCGGTCACGTCGTACAGCCGGGCCACCAGGTGCGTGATCGTCGTCTTGCCGGCCCCCGACGGGCCTACCAGCGCGACCATCTGGCCGGGTTCGGCCACGAAGCTGACCTCGCGCAGCACCTCGTCGCCGACCTTGGCGTCGAGCACGGCGACCGTCTCCAGGCTGGCCAGCGAGACGTCGCTCGCGGTCGGGTAGCGGAACGCCACCTGGTCGAACTCGACCCGGGCGGCATGCGGCGGGAGCGTCACCGCGGCCGGCCGGTCCTTGACCATCGGCTCGAGGTCGAGCACCTCGAACACTCGCTCGAAGCTGACCAGCGCGGTCATCACGTCGACCTGCACGTTGGACAGCGCGGTCAGCGGACCGTACAGCCGACCCATCAGCGCCGCCAGCGCCACCAGCGTGCCGACCGACAGCGTGCCGGCCACCGCGAGGTGCCCGCCCAGCCCGTAGACCAGGGCCGTCGCCAGCGCCGCGACCAGGGTGAGTGCGGAGAAGAAGATCCGGCTGATCATCGCGATCCGGATGCCCAGCCCGCGCACCTGGTCGGCGCGCCCGGCGAACTCCCGGTCGTCGTCGGCGGCGCGGCCGAACAGCTTGCCCAGCAGCGCACCGCCGACGTTGAACCGCTCGGTCATGGTCGACGAGATGCCCGCGTTGACCTCCATCTGCTCGTGCGACAGCCCGGCCAGCTTGCGCCCGGCCCAGCGGGCGGGCAGCAGGAACAGCGGCAGCATGACGACCGCGAGCAGGGTGATCTGCCACGACAGTACGACCATCGCGATGCTGACCAGCACCAGGCTGATCACGTTGGAGACCACGCCCGACAGCGTCGACGTGAAGGCACGCTGCGCGCCGATCACGTCGTTGTTGAGCCGCGACACCAGCGCCCCGGTCTGCGTGCGGGTGAAGAACGCCAGCGGCAACCGCTGCACGTGGGAGAAGACCCGGGTGCGCAGGTCGTAGATCAGACCCTCACCGATCCGGGACGAGAAGTAGCGCTGCGCCAGGGTCAGACCGGCCTCGAGCAACGCGATCAGTGCGACCAGCAGGGCCAGCCAGGTCACCAGACCCGAGTCGCCCTTGTAGACGCCGTCGTCGACGATCTTCTTGAACAACAGCGGCGTCGCGACGACGAGCATCGAGTCGACGACGACCAGGACGAGGAACCAGACGATGGTCCCGGTGTACGGCTTGGCGAACCCGGCGATCCGGCGCAGCGTGCCGCGGCCCAGCTTGCGGGACCTCGCGTCCTCGTCGCCGAGCGTCCGCAGCATGCGCCAGTTGGCGCCCATCGAACTACTCATCACCGCAATTCAACAGCGCAGGTCAGACAGTTGTTCCCGCCCCCATCGCACGCAGCCGCCCGACCTGGGCCAGCCGCTCCGCCCGCAGCTGCTCGTCATACGAGCGCCGGCCGGCGGCCAGCAGCAGCTCCTTGGTCGCCGACACGGCTCCATGCGGAGGCGCAACGAGCGCCGCGGCGAGGTCGCGGACGGCGTCCAGCAGGTCAGAACCGGGTACGACGGCGGTGGCCAGCCCGAGTTCTGCGGCCTCGTCGGCGCCGACGAACCGCGTGGTCGCGACCATCTCCAGGGCCCGGGAGTAGCCCACGATCTCGACCAGCGGCTGGGTGCCGCCGAGGTCGGGCACCAGCCCCAGAGCGGGCTCCCGCATGCACAGCTGCGCGTCGTCGGCCATGATCCGCAGGTCGCAGGCCAGCGCCAGCTGGAAACCGGCACCGATCGCGTGGCCGTGCACCGCGGCGATCGTCACCCGTTCGGGCCGCCGCCACCACGAGAAGCCGCGCTGGAACTCCGCAATGCGGTCGGCCAGCGCGTCGTCGTCGAGCTCTAGCAACCGCGCGAACGACGTACCCCCTGGCACGCCCTCCGGCGTCAGCATCCGCCGGTCAATGCCGGCACAGAAAGACGGCCCCTCACCACGCACGACGACGACCCGAACGGACGGGTCGAGCGTGTCGCCGACTGCGGCCAGCGCCGCCCAGGTCGCCGGCGTCTGCGCGTTGCGCGCCTCCGGGCGGTCGAGCACGACCGTCGCGACCGGGCCGTCGACCTCGAGGCGCAGTCCACCGTCGGCGAGCAGGGCGGGATCCATCGCAGCCATGCGGACGAGACTAGGCGAGCGCCACCAGGTCGAGGTATCCGCCGTTCCAGAGATCCTCGTCACCGTCGGGCAGCAGCAGCACCCGGTCGGGCTCCAGGGCCTCGACCGCGCCCTCGTCGTGGGTGACGAGGACGATCGCACCCTCGTACGCGCGGATCGACGCCAGGACCTCCTCGCGCGACGCGGGGTCCAGGTTGTTGGTGGGCTCGTCGAGCAGCAGCACGTTGGCCGCCGACACGACCAGCGACGCGAGGGCGAGCCGCGTCTTCTCCCCACCCGACAGCACGCCGGCCGGCTTGTCGCTGTCGTCGCCGCTGAACAGGAACGACCCCAGCACGCTGCGCGCCTCGGTGTTGGTCAGCTGCGGCGCCGCGCTCTGCATGTTCTGCAGCACCGTGCGGTCGACGTCAAGGGTCTCGTGCTCCTGGGCGTAGTAACCGAGCTTGAGCCCGTGCCCCGGCTTGATCACCCCCGTGTCGGCCTGGTCCATCCCGCCGAGGATGCGCAGCAGGGTGGTCTTGCCGGCACCGTTGAGCCCGAGTACGACGACCCGGCTGCCCTTGTCGATGGCGAGGTCCACGTCGGTGAACACCTCGAGCGAGCCGTACGACTTGGACAGCCCTTCGGCCATCAACGGGGTCTTGCCGCAGGGCGCCGGTGCGGGGAACCGGATCTTCGCCACCCGGTCGGACCGGCGCTCCCCCTCGAGGCCGGCCATCAGCCGCTCGGCCCGCTTGAGCATGTTCTGTGCGGCCGTCGCCTTGGTGGCCTTGGCGCGCATCTTGTTGGCCTGGTCGGTGAGCGCACCGGCCTTGCGCTCGGCGTTCGTGCGCTCCCGGCGCCGGCGCCGCTCGTCGGTCTCCCGCTGCTGCACGTACGCCGTCCACCCGACGTTGTAGACGTCGACCTCGGCCCGGTTGGCGTCGAGGTGCAGCACCTTGTTGACGGTCTTCTCCAGCAGCGTGACATCGTGGCTGATCACCACCAGCCCACCCTTGAACGCGCCGAGGAAGTCACGCAGCCACCCGATCGAGTCGGCGTCGAGGTGGTTGGTCGGCTCGTCGAGCAGCAGGGTCTCTGCCGCGGAGAAGAGGATCCGGGATAGCTCTACCCGACGGCGCTGACCGCCGGACAGGGTGCCGAGCCGCTGGCCGAGCACTCGGTCCGGCAGGCCAAGACTCGCTGCGATGGTGGCGGCTTCGGCCTCGGCGGCGTACCCACCACCCGCATGCAGCTCGGCGTCGGCCCGCTCGTACCGACGCATCGCCTTGTCCTGTCGCGCGCCGTCGGCGCTGCCCATCTCCTCCTCGGCGGCCCGCAGCCGGCGTACGACGTCGTCGAGGCCGCGGGCGGACAGGATCCGCTCCCGGGCGGTGATCTCGACGTTGCCGGTACGCGGGTCCTGCGGGAGGTAGCCGACCGGCCCGGTTGCGGTGATGCGGCCGGCGGCTGGCTGGGCCTGCCCGGCCAGCACCTTGGTCAATGTCGTCTTGCCCGCGCCGTTGCGGCCCACCAGCCCGACCTTGTCACCGGGGGCGATCCGGAACGTCACGTCCGCCATCAGCAGGCGTGCGCCCGCACGGATCTCGAGGGACTGGGCGGTGATCAAGGCAGGCTCCGGGAGGCGGGGATGGACGGGTGGGCAGACGCCGACGATGACGTCGGTGCGTCTACGCCGTCAGTGCGACCGTCCGGGGCTGCATGGGCGCTAGTCTACGGCGGGAGGGCCACGACTGCCGCCTGAGGTGCGGCACCCGGTCGAAGGGAAGCGCATGCGGTTCAACCCGAAGGCTCGTCTCGACCCCTCGCAGGTGACACGGCGCGGCGGTTCCGGCGGCTCAGGGATGCCGGGCGGACGCCGCCGCGGCGGCAAGGTGGCCGGCGGAGGCATCGGCGGCCTGCTGCTGGTGCTGCTCTTCTACATCGTGACCCAGGTGCTCGGTGGCAGCGGCGGAGGCGGTGGCGGCACGTCCGCGACCGGCTTCCCGTTCGACCTCAACCAGGTCAGCGGCAGCGACGCCGGTGTCGACCTCTCCGGCCAGTGCCAGACCGGCGAGGACGCCAACAACAACCCCGACTGCGCGATGGTGGCCACCGTCAACACGATCCAGGCGTTCTGGGAGCAGGCCCTCCCGGACCAGGCCGGCACCAGCTATGAGATGACCGTGACCAACCTGTTCACCGACCAGGTGCAGACCGGCTGCGGCGGCGCGACCAGCCAGGTGGGGCCGTTCTACTGCCCGGTCGACGACAGCATCTACCTCGACCTGACGTTCTTCGACGTGATGCTCGAGGGTCAGCTCGGCGCGGAGGGCGGTCCGTTCGCCCAGGCGTACGTCGTGGCGCACGAGTACGGCCACCACATCCAGGACCTCACCGGCACGATGAACCAGATGCAGACCCGGCAAGGTGAGCAGAGTGACGCCGTACGGCTGGAGCTGCAGGCCGACTGCTACGCCGGCATGTGGACCAAGTACGCCACCACGGTCGAGGACGCCGACGGCAACGTCTTCATCGAAGAGCTCACCGACGAGGACATCAACAACGCCATCGACGCCGCCGAGACCGTGGGCGACGACCGGATCCAGAGCAAGACGCAGGGTCAGGTCAACCCCGAGACGTGGACGCACGGCTCCGCCGAGATGCGCAAGCGGTGGTTCCTGGTCGGCATGGAGGAGGGCTCGATGGAGGCCTGCGACACCTTCGCCGTCGACCGGGTCTGAGCCCTCTCACGCCAGACCCCACCGCCGGTGACCCTCGCCGGTCGTAGCGTGTCCGATGCACAGGACAGGGCCGACTCGGGCGCTGGCGCGTGGGTGGGAGGCGCGCAGGTGGGCCGTCTCGGCGGGACCGGTCGGCGGGACGGAAAGGTTGCCAGGGTGACCCTCTCCCGTCTTAGCCTGGCTCTCGTGGACAAGTTCCTCGACCTGTTCGACGCCGTGACGGGCATGGTCCGCTTCGTCACTCTCGACGTGGCCAGCGCCGCGTCCTAGCCACCGACCGAGACAAGGAGCACCGAGATGTCCAGCATGAAGCTTGAACTGTCCGAGATGACCAACCTGGCCAACCAGCTGAAGAGCACCCACCAGGACCTGCTCAACCAGATGGACCAGATGAAGTCGAAGGTCCAGGCCACCACCGACAACGAGTTCATCACGCCGTCCTCGTCGGGCGCGTTCAACACCTCCTACGAGCAGTTCACCACCGGCACCAAGACGGCGCTGGACGGCATGGAGGGCATGGCCACCTGGCTCGAGGGCGCGGTCGAGGGCTTCACCGGCCTCGACGACTCGCTCGCCTCGCAGGTCGCCGGCTGACGGTCTCCGGACTCACGCACAGCAGCAGTCGCCGACGGCGGCACCGGGCTCAGGCCCGGGCCGCCGTCGGCGTCGTTGTCCACCCGGATCGGGCGCTGTGCCTCAGTCGGGCGCCGGGGTGGGGGCGTCGCCGAGCGTGGTCAGCGGGATCTGGGCCGTGATCACCTGACCGTCGCCGAGATGCACCAGCGCCCGGCCGGGGATGACAGTCCCGCCGAACGAGCTGCGGCTCATCCGTACCCCGAGGATGTCCGCCTCGGCGGCGTTCTGCGGCGACAGCAGCGCACCGAGACGGCCACGGCGCATGTCGGGGATCCAGCCGCTGAACCCGCCCGCCAGGTCCTCCCCGGCACCGGCCGCCACCACGGCGTGTCCGGTGTCGCCGCCGGTCTTCAGCAGGTTGCGCAGGGTCGTGCCGATGTCGGCGTCCTTGAGCGTCTCGGCGTCGTCGATCATCAGCACGCACGGCGTCGGCGCCTTCTTCACCACCGACACGAACTCCAGCTCTGGGATCGCGGTGCCCTCGTACGAGCGGACCACACCCGGGTGCTCGGCGAGCGTCCGCAGCGGCGAGGAGCGCGGCGTGACCAAGATCAGGTGGGCGCCGCGGGACAGGAACGACACGCCCAGCGTCAGCAGGGCAGTGCTCCGCCCCGACTTGGGGGCGCCGCCGATCACGAACGAGCAGGCACTCGTCCCGAGGTCCGGCCCGAGCGCCGAGACGTCGTCGCCCCCGACCCCGAGCATCGCCCACATCGGCGCTGGCTGGTCGATGTCGAGCCGCTGCAACGCGTCGGCGTAGCTGATCGTCTTGGGCAGCAGCTCGACCCGGAACGGCCGCGCCGACCGTGGCAGGTCGGCGTAGCGCTCGGTCAGCTCCGCGCCGACCGCGGAGATCCGGGCGGCCTGGCCCTGCCCCGACAGGTCCTCGCCGAGTACGGCGACCTGGACCTCGGTGAGCTTCTCGGCCCGGAACATCCGGCCGGCCGCCATCTCGTCCGGGACCTTGCGCGGGTTGATGCCGAAGATCGAGTAGTCGCCCTTGTCCACCAGCCGCATCGCGAACTTGTCCTCGGTGAGCTGACCCATCCGCGAGGACGACAGGGTGCGGTCACCAGTGACCAGGAAGTGCACCCCGACGCTGGAGCCCTCCCGCATCAGCCGCTGCACCAGGTCGATGTACGCGCCGTGGTCGAGCTCGCCGATCCCGGTCGTGAAGCCTTCCCAGCGGTCGAGCAGGACCATGATGTGGGGCAGTGCCTCGTCGGACTGACCCTGCCGCTGCTCGGTGATGTCGGCATACCCGCCACCGGCCAGCAGCTCCTGGCGCCGGACCACCTCGGTGTTGAGCCGGTGCAGCATCCGGGTCGCCCGCTCGGTCTGGGTGCGGCCGGCCACCACGCCGCAGTGCGGGAGCGACGACAGGGCCAGCAGCGCGCCGTTGCCGCAGTCGATCGCATGGATGTGCAGGTCGGCCGGTGACATCCGCTGTGCGGCCGACACGGCGATCGTGCGCAGGATCTGCGAGCGGCCGCTGCGCGGCGCGCCGACGAAGTAGACGTGGCTCGCGTCGGCCAGGTCGACGACGGCAGGCACCTGGGCCTGGTCGCCGGGGATGTCCTCGATGCCGAACGGGATGCTCGGCAGGGTGGTCTTGGCCTGGCCGTCGGGCACGTCGTCGAGCAGCAGCAGGTCGGGCAACGCCTCCAGCCACGGACTGTGCTGCGGCGGGATCGCCATCCGCTCGTTCGCGCCCCGGATCGCGTCGACCAGCACCTTCAGGTCGGTGATCTCGACGTCGCCCTTGTCCTCCTTCTCCTTCGGCCGCATCGGCGCCGACTGGCCCAGCTGGGTCCAGTCGAGGTCGGTGATCCACGGCGGCACGACCACCTGTGCCTTCACACCCGGCGCGCGCCCGCCGACACGACCGGCCTGGAACGGCACGAGCGAGGCGTGACCGAGCCGGGCGTACGCACGACCGGGTGTCGACTTGAGGATGCGAGCGGCTTCGGGCGAGTCGATGACGTCGGAGCTCTCCGCCGGGTCGGTGACCCGCAGTGCGATCCGGAGGTTCGTGTTGGCCCGGATCTCCGGCGACACCACACCCGAGGGCCGCTGGGTGGCGAGGATCAGGTGGATGCCGAGCGACCGACCGCGCTGGGCGATGTTGACCAGGCCCGACACGAAGTCGGGCAGCTCGCGGGCCATCGACGCGAACTCGTCGATGACGATCGCCAGCCGTGGCACCGGCGACAGGTCCGGCCGCTTGGCGAGCAGGTCGACGTAGTCCTCGATGTCCTTGGCGCCGGACTCGGCGAGGATGTGCTCGCGCCGCTTCAGCTCGGCGCCGAGGGACTCCAGCGCCCGCTCCACCAGGTGGGTGTCGAGGTCGGTCACCATGCCGACCGTGTGGGGCAGGTCGACGCAGTCCTTGAACGCGCTGCCGCCCTTGTAGTCGACCAGCACGAACGTCATCGAGTCGGGCCGGTTCGCGACCGCCAGCGCCGCCACGATGGTCTGCAGCAGCTCGGACTTGCCGGCCCCGGTCGTGCCGGCGATCAGGCCGTGCGGACCGTCGCGGCGGATGTCGAGGGCGAACGGACCGTCGTACGTGTCGCCGATGACGGCCTCGGTGGACCGGCCGCCCAGGCCCCACCGGGCGCTGATGGCGTCG
Source organism: Propionibacteriales bacterium (assembly GCA_009379735.1). Taxonomy (GTDB): domain Bacteria; phylum Actinomycetota; class Actinomycetes; order Propionibacteriales; family Nocardioidaceae; genus WHTB01. The sequence continues at coordinate 19,264 of WHTB01000015.1, read as the reverse complement.
CCGGTGGGCGGGTCGAGGTGGAGCACGTCGAGCAACCGGGACGACGTCGGGAGGTTGGCACCCTCCTCGCCGCCGCTGACGTCACGGATCGGTGACAGGTGCCGGGCCAGCCGCTCCGTCCAGGCGACGCTGACCACGTCGGGGTGGGCGCCGCGGACCACGTCGGTGCGCTGGCGCTGGATACGTACGCCGTCGTGCTCCTCGATCACCACCGCCTGGCACTCCTCCGGCAGCATCCGCTCCTCGGAGTCGAGGCAGATGGTGAAGACGCCGTACTCGGCACCCTCCTTCAGCAGCTCGATGACACCCGGCAGCGAGCGGAGCCGGCGTGCACCGTCCAAGATGACGACGATCTCCCCACCCGGGGGCGGGACGGCGTCCGCCTGGGTGGCGCCACGGGCGGTGCGGCGTGCCCCGATGATCGCCTGCAGCTCGGCGACCCGGCGCGACACCGAGTCGGCGTCGGTGCCGAGCAGCGTCACGGTGTCCTGGCCCATCGACGGGCGCAGGTGCGGCAGCCAGCGGGTCCACTCCCAGGCGTCCTTGCCGGACTGGTCGGTGAGCACGACGACCTGCACGTCGAACGGCGAGTGCAGCGCGGTGATCTGCGCAACGGCCCAACGGGCCAGCGAACGCGGCAGGTCGCCGCGACCGGCGATGCCGACCACGCCGGCCGCGTTGATTGGGATCGTCACCGGTGCGTTGGGGATCGTCCAGGTGATCTTGCGGCGGTGCTCGAGCTGCTCGGGGTCGTCGAGCGTCACGTCCGACGGCATCTCGGCGGTGCCGAAGCGCAGCACCAGGTAGTCGGGGTCGGTGCGGCGCCGCTCCCACAGCCGGCTCGACGGGCCGACCGCCATCAGCAGCGTGGTCGCCGCGTCGGGGAAGTCCTTGCGACGCAGCTCACGGTCGAGCTGCAGCGCGTCGTGCGCGTCCTGCTCGATCTGCTTCTTGCGGTCCTTGTAGTCGGCGACCTGCTGCTTGTAGGCGGCCTTGCCGTGCTTCTTGTCCGCCTTGAAGTTGGCGAACATCATCACCGGGCTGAACAGGCCGATCAGCATGTAGCGCGGGTTCTGCATCACCAGGGCCATCGTCACCGCCATCACCACCGGCATCATCGACGCGGCCCATGACAGCGGCTTCTTGTCCGGCTCCTTCGGGAAGCTCGGCAGCTTGAAGTCTGTCTCGGCCTCCGGCGGCAGCAGCCGCGGCGGCCGGTTGTAGTCCAGACCCACCCCGTCGTCGGACGGCTGCAGGGCCGCGTCGGGCGGAGCCGGGAAGTGCCACTCGAGCAGGTGCTGGCCCACAGTCAGCTGCTCGGTCTCGTGCCACGGCGTGGCGCCTTCGATCTGCTCGCCCTCGATGCCGACGACGACGTCGCCGAGGGGTGTCACCTCGCACGACCCGTCGACCGACACCCCGACCAGCAGCGCCTCGGCCGGGATCATCGCGTCGTCGAGACGCAGCGTTGCCGGCGACTCGGACCCGACCACGTGCGAGCCCGGGCCGATGTTGTGCACCGCACCTGCGGTCGGGCCGCCGGCGATCCTGATCTGCAGCAGGTCCTCGCCGCTGTCGCCCATGCCACCGACGTCGTCGGCGACCCCGACGATGCAGCCGTCGACCAGCGGCGACTCGGCCACGGTCAGCGACGGGTCGAGCCGGATGCCCGCGACGTACAGTGCCGTGCCGTTCGGCGTACGGCGCTCGGTGACCAGCTCGAGCAGTCGGGCACCACCGGGCTGCTCGCCGCTCCCCCGGGCGGACGCCACGCCATCCGGGTCGACGTCACGGAACAGCGAGGCGAGGTGGTGCGACACCACGCCGATCGTGGTGTCCTCGTCCGCCTCCATCACAACGTTCGCGGAGTCGTCGTTCGCCGCATCGACGACCGTGAAGCTCAGCCTGACCACCGACGTACCTCCCGAGGTTTGTGCACGAGCCTACGTTTCCGGGCCGTCCCGAGCGACCCAGGCCGACCGGCCCGGCGCTCAGCGGGTCACGTCGGCGACCTCGACCCGCACCGCCCGGCAGGCCACGGCGGCCTGCTCCAGGACATTCTTCCGTGGGTCGGGTACGGCGAGGAAGGGGCCGACCGGCAGGTCTGCCAACGGCAGCAGCCGAGGGTCCGACAGCACGTCGGCCACGGCCTGCCGGTCTCCCCCGGTGACCAACCCGTCGATCGACTCGTAGGCCGGCAGGAACATCCGTGCGGCGACGTCGGCGGCCGCGCCGAACGCCTCCTTGGCCTGGTGGGCCCGACGCCTGGCGTACCGCTGCTGGGACCACCCGCCCGCCTTGGTCCGGCCCTGGACGTACCGGCTGCCTACCTTGCTGACGGTCAGCTGGTCACCGTCGAGCAGGCCGAGCGCGTACCCGCCGCGGCGTACCAGCAGCAGTGCGAGCCGGCGCCGCGCGGCCACGTGCGCCAGCAGCCCGGCCACCGCGTCGTCACCGTCAGCGGGCGGCAGCGGTGGCCACGGCACGGAGATCTGGGCGGTCGAGCCGTCGGCCGCCGCCAGGTCGACCGTAGACGCGGAACCGGTCGCCTGCACGTCTCCGTGCAGGCGACCGAACCGTTCGATCCATCCCGCCAGCCGCTCGGGCGCGACCTCGACCCGGCGTGCGCCGGTCACCGCGGTCAGGCGACCCGGCGACGGTAGCCCGGCAGCAGCTCGTCGACCAACGCGTCGGTCTCGGCCGAGGCGCCCCGCGGTGACCCGTGCTCGGCGATCGCGGCGTACATGTCGCCGGCCACCTCGGCCGTCTCCTCGGTGCTGCCGAATCGGGCCGCGAGCCGCAGCCCCTGACGCCACAGCTCCTCGCAGTCCGGGACCACCAGCAGGCCGGTGCGCAGCGCCTCCCGCGCGAACACCGGGTCCTGGGCGCGGGCGGCCAGGTCGGCGAGCTGCCGGGTGGCGTCGACGACGGTCACGTTGATGTCACGCAGGTGGGTCGAGCGGGCCAACCATGAGTAGCGGTGCGCAGGCAGCTGGTCGAACCCCGGCCCTTGCACCATCGACAGCGCGAGCGCGAGGTCGTTGGTCGGGTCGCCGCCGCGGTGCGCGCGGTCGAGCAGGGCTTGGAACACGTGCCAGTCGACGCGCACCGACGTCAAGTCGAGGCGCCAGCGGCCCTGCTCGTCCTGGTCGAGACGCGGCTCGCCGGCGGCGTTCTCGCCGAGCCAGCGCTGCACGTGGCCGATGGCGGCGTTGCGGACCTCGTCGGTCACGCCGCGCGGCCAGATGGCCGAGTCGAGCACGCTGGGGTGGACTCCATCGGGGTGCATCCCGACGTACGCGACGATCTCGGTCGCGAGGTCGCGGCGCTCGTCGTCGATAGGCCCCGGTGCGTCGACCACGACCGGACCGAACAGCTGCACCGAGACCGGCGCGGCGATGTCGAGCTCCAGCATCGCCGGGGCAAGACCGGGCGTCGGCAGCGGCTCGAGGTCGTTCGGGTCGATCCTGGCGCCGGCGTCGGCCCGGCGGAAGAGGTCGACCACCTTCGTGTACGCCGCGACGCCGAGCCGCTGGGCGGTCACCTCGAGGCCCAGCAGGTTGTTGGTGAGCCGACCGTCGGCCCCGACCACCATCCGCCACGGCGCACTGACCACGTCGCCGATCGTGACGACGCCGATCGCGTGCCGCGGGTCGGCGGCCAGCTCGCCCAGCCGGGCCAGGTGCTCCTGGCTGGGGACGCCGCTCAGCACCAGGAACTGCGGCTTCCACAGCTCACGGTCGGCGCGCATCTGGCGACCACGGATCACCGAGTCGAGCCCGCTGCGCACGCACACGTTGTGCTGGCGCGACCGGTGCTGCTCCAGGTCGACGAGCACGTCGTCGAGGTTGTCGACCCGGCGGGTACGGTGCGGAGCCAGCTCGGTCAGGTCGTCGCCGAAGCCGACCAGGGTGACCGACACGTCGTCGGACCACAGGTTCGTGGCCAGCTCGACGGCCATCGACGCACCGACCTCGCGGGCCGTCTCGAGGTCGCCGCCCAGCGACACCAGGCCCGGCGCGGTCTCCAGGTCGAGAAGGACGAGCGTGCCGTCGTCGAGCGTGCCGACCGTGACCAGCCCGGGGTACGGCGCCAGGACCTCGCGGGGCACCTCCAGGGCCTCGGCGGTGGCCCGGTCGACGGTCCACATCCGGCCGTCGTCGTCGCTGTACCAGCCCTCCGGCGGGGCGTCGGCGACCGCCGGCGAGATCGCCAGCGTGAACACGTCGTCGTCGACATAGGCGGCGTAGACCGACGGCATCGGCCGGCCCGACTCGTGCATCGCGTGCGCCAGACCACGCAGCGCCCGGTCGACGAACCGGGCCTGGCCCTCGTCGGCGGCCAGCCGCAGCGGGGTCTCGTCCTCGGGCGTCAGGGCGTCCTCGCCGCCGCCGTTCCAGCCGCGGCGACGCAGCAGTCCGGCCATCAGCCCGGCTGCCACCAGGGCACCGCCGACGCCGTACACAAGGACGTTGTTCTCGGCGACCTGTGGTGCGGCCCCGGCGCCCCCGCCGACCTGGCTCCCGGCACCTCCGCCGGCGCCCAGCCCGGCACCACCGGCGCCGCCGTCGCTCGCCCCGCCGTCGGCCGTGGCGGTCCCCTCGCCACCGCTCGCGCTGCCGCTCCGGCCACTGCCGCCCGGCCGGCTCTGCTCCTCGCGGATGGTGAGGCTCGCGCCCTTGGCGTCGTCGGGCATCGTCAGCACCCAGCCCGGGTGGATGAGGTCGGCCTCACGCAGCGTGCGTCCGTCGGCCTGCAGCTTGCCCTTGTTGAGGTCGAAGACCTCCTTGTAACGGCGGCCGTCACCGAGGAACCGCTCGGAGATGTCCCACAGGCTGTCGTAGTGCCGCCCGTGCGGAGGCTGCACGGTGTAGGTGATGCGCCCGCCGGTGGCGACCTTCGGCTTGGCCTGGGCCTTCTTGGCGACCGTGTCGTCGGACGTGCGTGACTCGGCATGAGCCGACGCCTTAGTCTCCACCGACGCGGACACCGTCTCGTTCGTGGTCGAGCCGGTCGCCGCGCTGGCGGCGGGTACGGTCACGGCCGCGGAGCCGACCAGCAGGAGGGCGGCGGCGACGAGGCGGCGGGCCAGCGACTGGGTGCCGACTCCCCCGCCGGGCACCTGCGCGGTCATGCCGTGGCCGCGCCGCTCGGCGAAGAACTCGACCACCAGGCAGATCACGAAGTGCAGCCACGCGACCCACAGCACGAAGAACAGCACCCTGAGGACGACGTCGGAGCCGATCGGCTGGGTCAGCCAGTCCATGCTCGGGGCACTGGTCGGCCACGGCGCGCCGCCGAACGTCCACAACGCCCACGGGACGGCGAACACCAGTGCCAGGATCGCCGCCACGGCGACCAGGCCCCGCAGCCGCTCACCGGAGCGGCGAACCATCTTCGGCGCGTACGACGGCAGCCGGGCAGCTCGAGGCTGGGTTGGGCTCACCACGATCAGACTCCTCCTAGACGGGGACACCCCATTCTGCCTCGCCAGGGGGTCACCACCGGGTGGTTGTGCGGTCCCCTGGCCGGTGCCCTAGTCGGGCCGGGTGCACTGGTTCTGCAGCACGCAGCCGCGCACCTGCACCTCACCGACCGGGATGTTGTATCTCGACTCCGTGGTCACCTCGGAGAAGCCCTTGCTGGACAGCGGCTTCATCTGGGTCGTGGTCTGCCCGTTGGCGTCCACATAGCTCCAGCCGATCTGCCAACGGGCCCGCGCGGTCACCGTGTAGGTGCCGAAGCCCTGGTCGGCGCTGGAGTGGGTGTAGGTCCACTGGCACTTGGTCTTCTTGGCGAACTGCTCGACGGTGTCCTGGCCGGTCTTGAACGGCCGGGTCCAGTCGTTCACGTCACTGCAGTCCGCGGAGCCCTCGTCTTCACCGGTGTTGACGTTGAAGCGGACCAGCCGGGCGTTGAGCACGACATCCAGGCCCTTGTTCGTGTCGGTGCCGAGCGGGACCTGGTACTGCGGCACGACCTCGTCGGTCGTCAGCTCGTTCAGGGAGCCGTCCGGGTTGAGCTCGTTGAAGGTCGCCCAGAAGAAGGTGGGAGTGCCGACCACGGGGTACGCATGCGGGCCGTAGCCGATCACCGGGAACGGGAACGTGCTCTGTGACCCGGCGACGTCGCCCCACAGGTAGTCCATCCAGCCCGGCTCGCCCTCGTAGAACGCCCACACCCGGTCGAAGACGAGCTCGAGGTTGTCGCCACCGTCGGTCGTGCCCAGGTCGTAGTTCTTCATGCAGATCCGGATCAGCCACTCGTCGCCCTTGGCCCGCTTCTCCGGGTCGGCCGGTGGCTCCGGCTTGTTGAACCCCTTGTCGATGCGCTGGTGGCGGCACGGGTCGAAGGTCCGACCGGGCGACATCTTGATGATCTCCTGCCAGGTCGGCGGCGTCGGGAAGTTGCCGCTGTAGGTGCCGGGTGCCGCGCAGGTGCCGCCGAACCCGCTCGCGGACACGTAGGCGCCGCAGCTGGTGCCACCGAGGGAGTAGTAGCCGGTGTTGACCGCCTGCGTGTGCACCCCGCTGCAGGAGCCGCCCAGGCCGCAGTCGGCGGCGGCCGGGTTGACCGACCCGGTGCCGAGCAGGGCGATGGCCGCGCCGAGGACGAGCAGGACGCGGCGGATCATGCGCCCAGTCGTGTTGGCAGGCACCGTGGCATTCATTGGGTGGCCGCCTCTCCGCACTGGATTCCCGAGATGCCGGACACGTTGTCGACCTTCCACGCGGACTTCTCCTTCGTCATCCGGACGGTGTAGGCGGTGAACCCCGACTCGGGCTCGTCGATCGGGTCGCCCGACTCCCGGTCGAACGTCTGGTACGACGCCGACGCCATGCACACCGTCACCACTCCGGACTTGACCTTAACCACCCTCGCTGCTGACAGGTTGTTGATCGTGTGGCCCTTCTTCTTCAGCCCCTCGACCTGCGGCCGGAAGAAGGCGAGCGCGTTCTCGGTGGCCACTTTAGTGATTCCCGGGGTCACCGCGCCGGTCTGGTACGACCGCCACAGCTCCTGGTAGAACGTCGCGGCCGCCTTCGCCTCCGGCTTCTCGCCGTACGGACCGAGGCCGACGGCCTGGGTCGTCGGCTCCGCCGCCTTCGACGCCGGCGGGCTATCGCCGCCGGCCGGCTCGTCGCCCTTCTCGACCGTGGACTTGCCGGTGATCGCCGCACCGCTGGAGCTGTCGCCGCCGCAGCCGGCCACCAGCCCAGCCCCGAGCCCGGCCGCCAGCAGCACGCCGCTCAGCGTGGTCGTGAGGCGCCTCATCCGCTCGCCCCGGCCGGCTCGGCCGCCGGAGTCTTGGTCTCCTCCGGCTTCGGCGTGCACGGTGGCCTCTGCCGGTCGGACGTGCCGTCACACTTCATCGGGTCGGGGTCAGGTCCGCACGGCGGGGTGTTCTTCGTCGGGGTGTCGGGATCGCAGTCGCCTGGTTTGTCCGGATCCGGGCCGCACGGTGGTGACTGGGTGCCGCTCTCATCTGGGTCGCAGTCGGTCGGGTCGGGCTTCGGACCGCACGGGGGCGACTGGGTGCCCTGCTGCCCGGTGTCGCAGTCGGCCGCCTCGATCGGGCCGCATGGGTGCCGCTGCGTGCCGTCCACGTTGCTGCAGTCCGGGTTGGCCGGCGAGGGGCCGTAGATGAGCTTCTCGGCGACGGGGCAGCGGATGAACAGCGGCTCCCACCGGTCATGCTGGCGGATCTTGTCGGGGTAGTAGTAGTGGAAGAAGTACGGGATCAGCTGACCCTCGTTGGCGCACACCGGCGGCCGCGGGCAGTGCACCGGCATGTTGCCGACCTGGTCCTCGCGGAGGAACCGGAACGGCTTCGGGGTGAACGTCGCGGGCGCCTCCTCCCACGTCTCGCCCCGCGGACAGCCGTCCTCATCGACCCCCTCGGGCAGGTCCAGGTCGATCTGGTTGCCGTCCTCGAAGTCCGGAGCGAGGTCGAGCTGGTTGTCCGAGACGGAGTCGGCCTCGAAGATGCCGAACTCCGCGATCGCCCGTCCGGTGCCCGGGAACGTCATGTCGCCGTCGCCCGGTGTGGCGAGGCCGAGCACGCCCTTCGAGATCGTGACGTTGACCGTGAACACGATCTCGCCGTTCTCGATCGCCGAGCTGCAGTCGTCGACGGTCTTGTCGTTGGCGGCGATCCGGGCGCAGTAGCCGGCGGCGTTGTCGTTGACGGCCTCCGGGTCGACGTCGAAGTTGCCCTCGTCGAACGACACGCCCTGGCCGGCGATCCGCGCACCCTCCTCGGCGTACGACGCGGCGCGGGCACGCGCCCCCAGCGCCCGAGCGCCGTCGATGATCAGCCCACCGAGCAGGAAGAGCATGACGATCATCGCCGCGGTTGCCGGCGCCAGCGAGCCGTGCTCGCCGCGGGCGACGCGACCGCTCCAGAACATCATTGGTACACCCCTCGGTTCGGATCCAGCCGGCTGGTGAACGACCGGGTCAGCGTACGGTCCGACCACCCGGGCAGCAGCAGGTCGGACATCGTCAGCTGGCAGGAGTACGTCACGGTGACGAACGTCCCGCGGGCGAACGCGTCGGTGCTCCCCCCGCCCTCGAGCTTCACGTCGGAGACCTTCAGCGAGTCACCGCACGACTGCGGCAGCTCCGCCGCGGTCTTCTTCCGGACCCGCTCGATCGCCGTGGCCATGTCCTGCTCGCTCCGGGTCTGGGTCGCCGAGCGGGCCGAGTCACGCACGCCCTGCTCGAGCAGGCCAGTGGTCTGGCCGTAGCGGCCGTACGCGATGAACAGCACCCCGATCATCAGCAGCAGCGGCGCGATGATCGACAGCTCCAGCGAGAGCGTGCCGCCCTCGCATCGTCTGCGCCCGTGCCGGGCCAGGTCGAGTCGTCTCATTGGCCCAGGTCCGGCTCGAACTGCTCGATCTCCATCTCGACCGAGCGTCGCACCTCGAGGTCGAACGGCGTCAGGCCGATCGCGTGCCCGGTGACCGTGACGGTCACCCGGCCGCTGCCGCCGGGGTTGTAGTCGATCTCCGGCTTGGTATCGACCAGCGTGTTGTTGCCGACCGTTGCGACGTAGCTGACCAGCTGCTGCTTCAGCCCGGCGTCGACGCCGGCGGTGTACTCGTCGGGTTGGAACAGCCGCGCGTCTGAGGCGCCTTCGCGGGCCGCCGACAGTGCGACATTGCGCGCGTACAGCCACAGCGAGCCCTGGATCAGGCTGAAGATGAGCATCAGGAAGAACGGCGCCACGATCGATAGCTCGATCGCGCTCGCGCCGCGTTGGGTGCGTCTCCCCCGCACGCTCATCGTTCCTCACCCACGCACGCCTGCCTCAGCAGACGGCGTTGGTGCACTTCTCCAGGTTGCCCGAGGACTTCTGCACCCGGTTGTAGACGGCGTTGCCGATCAGCACGGCAGCGGTGACCAGGATCGCCGAGATGATCGCCCACTCGAGAGCAGACGCCCCCCGGCTCTTGCCCTCGGTGCGCTTGGCCTCGATCATCCGACCGCGCGCGACCCACCACAGGGTGCGCACCATCATCAGCTCGTTATTCATCGTCGAGTCCCCTCGTGTCTGGTCTCTACCGGCTCTGCTGGGCGCCACGTCACAGCCCGTGGCCATGCTGCGACGCCTAGGGGGCATCTCCCTGGGGAGACGGTCGAGCTTCGACCTCGTGACGTCATATTTTCATGTCCCCATGATCTTGGTGGTTGCGGGGTACGCCAGGAACAACAGGAACGCACCACACAGCATCAGCTGGGCGACCAGCATCGACTGCGAGCGCTCGCCCGCTGCACCCTCGACCATCGCCAGCTCCTTGCGGCGCAGGCTCTCGGCCCTCGCCATCAGCGAGCTGCGGATCGTGGCTCCCTCGTCGCCGGCCAGCGCGAGCGCGGAGGCGAGGTCGCGCAGCTCCTCGATGTCGAGCTCCTTGCCGAGCCGGGCGATGCCCTCCCACGGGGTGATGCCGACCAGCCGGGCGTTGCTCAGCGCCTGCCGGATCCGGGCCATCGCCCAGTGGTCACCGATCGTGGAGGCGGTCATCAGCGCCTCCGGCAGACCTCGTCCACCGGAGAGGTTCATCGCGACCAGGTCGAGGAACGCGCCCATCACATGCCGGAAGTCGCGCCGCCTGGACTCGGCCCGGGACTTCACCCGGGCGTCCGGTACCAGGAACAGGATCGCGCCGGCGAACAGGCCGACGATGACACTGGACAGCGTCGCGTAGCCGAGCAGCGTCATCATCGTCGGCAGCACGACGAACCCCGCGACCGACAGCAGCACCTTCGTCGCCAGATGGTTGGCGAACGGCCGGTTGAGTACGGCGAGGTCGGCCCGGATGTTGGTGAACTTCCAGCCCCGGGCGAGGACCTCGACCTCCAGCCGGGCGCCCAGGCCGCTCTGCAGCCGTTCCAGCGACTCCAGCGACGGCCGGTCGACGGCGCTGCGGGTCGCCGCCAGCTGGCCGCGGCGGCCGGCGTCGATGCGGGCCAGCGTGGCCGCGACGCCCGGGTCGCTGCGGACGAACTGGCGGGCGATCAGGAACAGCCCGAAACCGGCGACGGCGCCGCACAGGATGGCGAGAGTCATCGTCGAACCTCCACGACGTCGCCGGCGGTGGTCTGGCTGCGCTGCTTGCGGCTCTGCACCAGGAAACGCTCAGGCACCTCGATGCCGGCCAGCTTGCGCAGCCACAAGATGCCACCGGCGAAGATGGCCACGCAGACGGCCAGCACGATCTGGCCGGTGAACGAGTTGTACGGCTCGACGTACTCGCCGTTGAAGATCGCCAGCATGCCGGCCACCCCGAGCGTGATCGCGACGACGACCTGGACGCTGCGGCGGGTGCTCTTGCGCTGCGCCTCCACCTTGCGGCGCAGGTCGAGCTCCTCACGGGCCGACTCCGACAGCGACGACAGCACCTCACGGAGGCCGGGACCGCGCAGCCGGGCGTTAAGGATGAGCGCGGCGACGATCAGGTCGGCCGACGGGTCGTCGAGGTCGTCGGCGAACTTCATCAGCGCGTCATGCAGTGGCTCACGGATGCGCAGCCGGTCGACCAGCAGGTTGAGCTGGGGCTTGATCGTCGGGGACGCGTTCACCGCGGTGGCGGGGATCGCCTGCTCGAGGCCGACCGCACCCGCGATCGTGTCGCGCAGCGACTCGGTCCAGGACGCCAGCCCGTCGAGCCGGGCGATCTGGGCCCGCTCGCTCGACGCGCCGCCGAAGATGCGGGTCCACATCGCCACCAGGAAGCCGAGGGCGAACGCCATCACGATCCACTCCGTGACGACCAGGACCAGCAGGCCGACCGCCACCCCGGTCAGCAGCCGCCGGCCGGACTCGGACAGCGCCCGCTGGTGCGAGCTCAAGAAGCTGGGCTCGGCCGGGTCACGCGGCTCGACGCCGCGGATCGCCATCACCAGCAGCAGGACGCCGCCACCGACCAACGCCCCGAGCAGCAGCACCAGCAGCAACGGGAGGGACAGACCCATCAGGCCCACGCCCCGTGCACGGCCGGCCGGTAGCCGGCCTGCTCGAGCTCGGCGATACAGGCGATCGGCGCGTGCGGCACGGCGCGTCCGTCCGTAGCCGCGGCGAAGACCTCGCTCGACAGCACCCGCTCGTCGACACCGGTGACCTCGCGGACGCTCTCGACGACACGGCTCAGGCCGCCGCCCTCGCTGTAGTCGTTGCGCTTGCGCATGAACACGACGAAGTCGAGGGCGCCGGCGATCAGCATGTGCGTGGCCTCGAGCGGCAGCCGCTCGACCGACTGGATGGCGTAGGTGCCGATCCGGTTGAACACCTCGATCGACGAGTTGGCGTGGATGGTCGACAGCGAGCCGTCGTTGCCCTGGCTCATCGCGTTCAGCATCGTGACGATCTCGTCACCGAGCACCTCGCCGACGATCACCCGGCTGGGGTTCATCCGCAACGAGCGGCGGACGAGGCCGGACATGCCGACCCCGCCCTTGCCCTCCGAGTTGGCCAGCCGCTCCTCGAACGCGACGACGTTGGGGTGCAGGTCCGGGAACTCGCCGAGACCCAGCTCCAGCGCCCGCTCGACCGTGATCAGCCGCTCCGACGGTGGGATCTCGTTGGCCAGCGCCCGCAGGATCGTGGTCTTACCGGAGTTGGTCGCACCGGCGATCATGATGTTCTTGCGGGCACTGACCGCGGCTCGCAGGAACGACGCGATGTCTTGGCTCATCGTCGCGTTGGCGACCAGGTCGGTCAGGAAGACCTTGCCCATCCGGGCCTTACGGACCGACACCGAGGGCCGCGCGCAGACGCTCATCACGGCCGACAGCCGCGAGCCGTCCGGGAGCCGCAGGTCGAGCTGCGGGTTGGCGGCGTCGAACGGGCGGCTGGACAGGCCGGCATGGGCCGCCAGCACCTGGATCAGGTCGACGAGCTCCTCGTCGGACTCGGCCACCGGCGGGTGCACCACCTCCCGGCCGTCGCCGTACTGGACGAACACCTGGTCGCACCCGTTGATGTCGATGTTCTCGACCTCGGGGTCGTCGATCAGCGGCTGCAGGCGGCCGACACCGAACAGGGCCGAGTGCACCGCCGTGGCGAGCAGGGCCTCGTCGTCGGAGTCCGGCGGCGTACGGCCCGAGGCGATCTCGGTGCGGGCGTGGTCCTCCAGCACCTGCACGATCAGCGAACGGGCGAACTCGCGCTCGTCCTCGACGGTCATAGCGGGGTAGCCGTTCAGCTGGTCGCGACGACGCTGCTCGTTGAGCCGCTCGGCGACCCCCACCCGCAGCTGGCGGACGAGATCGTGGTCAGTCAGCATGCGTCGCCCCCGAGTTCGTGGCCGGCTGCTGCCACGGCTGTGGCGCCAGGCCGTCCGGCTCGCCGTCGTCCTCGGGCGGCGCGGAGCTGTACGCACCGACCTGCGCCTCGACGAAGAACGGTGCGACGACCCGGGCGACCTCGCCGGTCACCGCACGCGCCGAGCGCACCAGGACCGAGCGGTCGGGACGGTTGCGGACGGACCCGGAGAACACCGCGGCGCCCTCCGGGTCGTAGGCCAGGTGCCAGCGGTAGGCCACCGGGACGTCCATCTGTTCGACTGCCTGGAAGACCTGACGCACCGCGTCGCGCCGCTTCTTCGGGTCGGCGACCACCATCACGCCGATCGGGGTGCCGTGCGGGTTCGCCGGGTCGAGGTCCTCGGCCAGCACGCTGATCCGCTCGCGCAGGTGGACGACGCTCGACGGCTCCGCCCGGCAGACCATGATCAGCAGGCGGGCCGAGCGCATCAGGGCGTTCTGCGGCGTCTGTGCACCGCAGCGGCCGAGGTCGGCGATCACGTCGTAGCCCTCGAGCCCGTCGAACACGGCGCCGAACTGCGGCCACATCGTGCCGACGCCGGACGCCTGCTCCGGCGTACGCAGGCCGAGCAGCACGTCGAGCCCGCCGAGAGCCTGCTGGGTGTTGCTCAGGACCAGGTCGGAGCGCAGGCCGCGGCGGCCGGCGGCGGCCAGCGTCACCAGGCCACGGTCACCGTCGAGGACGCCGCCGTCGGCGGCCGGCATGCGGACGGCGATGTCGCTGCCCGCAGTGTCACACTCGGCCACGACCACGGGGCGGGGCCACAGGGCGCCCATCACGAGCGCCGTGGTGGTCGCGCCGGGCGACCCCTTCGCCGACGCGATCGCGACGAGCGCCATCAGTTCTTTTCCTCGGAGCCGCTCTGCTCGTCCGCGGGCTGCTCGGTCGGCTCGGGGGCGACGACGGCGATGTACGCGGTGCCGTTGCCGGCCGCCTGTGCCACCTGCGGCAGCTCGGACTGGGCCACCCGCACGGTGATGTGGATGCCCTCGGACAGCCCACCGACCGGCTGGTCGCCGTCGGCACCCGGGCGGGCGATGTCGACGATGGTGCCGCTCCCTACCGAGGTCGCGGCGGTGCCGACGTCGGAGCTGGTCGAGTAGATCTGGATCCGGTCGTTGATACCGAGCTCCTTCGACACGACCTGCTCACGCGACAGGACCAGGCCGACCTCGGCCGTGTCGGTCGGGAACTCGTTCTCCTTGCTGAACATCTTCTCGTTCGCCAAGGTGCCGGCCGGGTAGTCGCCGGTGGACACCCAGCCGAGGTAGTCGTTGGCCTCCTCGACGGTCACCAGGTGGGGGCCGGAGACGCCGGAGCCTTGCGGCGGCACCTCGTCGGCGGTCAGGGAGATGATCCGCAGGTCGCCGGACTTGACCTCCTGGCCGCGGCCGAGGTCGACGCCGAGGTAGGCGTACTCCGTGCGGTCGGCGAGGCGCAGCGCGACGATGCCTGCGGCCGCCGCGCCGCCGACGATCAGCAGCACGGCGAGCACGGCCAGCAGCGGCCGCCGCTCGCGACTCGACGGGAGCCGGGTCCCCCCGGACTGCGTCGACTGCCCGCCGGCCCGGCGTGAGGCTTGCGCGGTCGAGGCCATGGTGGATCCCCCTGGAGGATGGTTACGTCGGGCTGGAGGTGGCGTCATGACCACCGTGAGTCACTGTATGCGGTTCCCCGGCCGAAGATGTACCCAGGGAACTACTCAATCTCACACAGGGTTACGTACTCAGACGTTGAAGCCCAGAGCTCGCAGCATCTCGCGGCCCTCGTCGGTGATCTTGTCGGGGCCCCACGGCGGCATCCACACCCAGTTGATGCTGAAGTCGTTGACGAGGCCCTCGAGGGCCTGCCGGGTCTGGTCCTCGATCACGTCGGTCAGCGGGCACGCGGCCGAGGTCAGCGTCATGTCGATCACGGCGCTGTTCGCGTCGTCGACATGCACGCCGTAGACCAGGCCGAGGTCCACGACGTTGATGCCGAGCTCGGGGTCGACGACGTCCTTCATCGCCTCCGTCACGTCGTCGATGTCGACCGGCTTCGCGCCGGACAGGTCGACGTCAGGAAGGTCGGTCATCGTACTTCCTCCTCGGTCAGCGGGGTGGTGACCTGCGCGGTCGCGTCCTTCCAGGCCATCCACGCGAGCAGTGCGCACTTGACGCGGGCCGGGAACTTCGCGACACCAGCAAAGGCTACGCCGTCCTCGAGCCGCTCCTCGTCGGGTACGACCTGTCCCTTGCCCTGCATGAGGGCTAGGAAGTCTTCGTGTACGGACATGGCCTCGGCCACCGGCTTGCCGATCAGCAGGTCGGCCATCACCGACGCCGAGGCCTGCGAGATCGAGCAGCCGACCGCGTCGTACGACACGTCGTGCACGACCGGGCCGTCGGCCGACTCGGCCAGCTGGACACGCAACGTCACCTCGTCGCCACAGGTCGGGTTGACGTGGCGCACCTCGGCCCCGTACGGCTCCCGGAGACCCGCGTGGAGCGGGTTCTTGTAGTGGTCGAGGATGATCTCCTGGTACAGCGCGTTGAGATCCATCAGCCCACCCGGAAGTACTTCTTCACGTAGTGCAGGCCGTCGATCAGCGCGTCGACCTCCGGCGGCGTCGTGTAGAGGTAGAACGACGCCCGAGTCGAGCTCTGCACACCGAACCGTGCGTGCGCCGGCTTGGCGCAGTGGTGCCCGGCGCGTACGGCGACTCCGCGCGAGTCGAGCACCTGGCTGACGTCGTGCGGGTGCACGCCGTCCAGCTCGAAGCTGATCGCGCCGCCCCGGTCGACCGCCTCGGTCGGGCCGAGCACCGTGATGCCGCCGACCTCGGTGAGCCGGTCCAGCGCGTACGCGGTGATCTCGTGCTCATGGGCGGCGATGGCCTCCATGCCGACACTCTGCAGGTAGTCCACGGCGGCGCCGAGCCCGATCGCCTGCGCGATCGGCGGCGTGCCGGCCTCGAACTTGTGCGGGATCTCGGCGTACGTCGAGCGCGCCATCGCCACCGTCTCGATCATCTCGCCGCCACCGAGGAACGGTGGCAGCTGCTCCAGCAGCTCGCGCCTGCCCCACAGCACACCGATGCCGGTCGGGCCGACCATCTTGTGGCCGGTGAACGCGACGACGTCGGCACCGAGGGCCGCCACGTCGACCGGCAGCTGCGGAACCGCCTGGGAGGCGTCGACGACCACGATCGCACCCACCTCGTGGGCCCGCCGCACGATGTCGGCGACCGGGTTGACGGTGCCGAGCATGTTGGACACCCAGACCAGCGAGACCACCTTGGTGCGCTCGTTGACGAGGGAGTCGATGTCGGTCAGGTCGAGTCGGCCCTCGTCGGTCAACCCGAACCAGCGCAGCGTCGCGCCCTTGCGCTCGGTCAGCAGCTGCCACGGGACGATGTTGGAGTGGTGCTCCATCTCGGTGATGACGACCTCGTCGCCCGCGCCGACCGCGAGCGGCCCGGTGGCCCAGGCGAGCGTGTTGGCCACCAGGTTGAGCGCCTCGGAGGAGTTCTTGGTGAAGATCACCTCGTCGCGGCTCGGCGCACCGATGAAGCTGGCGACCGTGTCGCGGGCAGCCTCGAACGCCTCCGTCGACTCCACACCGAGCTGGTGCACGGCACGTGCGACGTTCGCGTTGTGCAGCCGGTAGTGGGTGTCGAGCACGTCGAGCACCTGCTGCGGCTTCTGCGACGTGTTGGCGCTGTCGAGGTAGACCAGCGGATGGTCGTCGGCCAGCCGTCGCGTCAGGATCGGGAAGTCCTTCCGGATCCGTTCGACGTCGAGCAGGTCGGTCATCAGGCGGTCGCCGCCTTCACGTACTTGTCGTAGCCCTCGGCCTCGAGCTGCTCGGCGAGCGCGGGGCCGCCCTCCTCCGCCACCCGCCCGTTGACGAAGACGTGCACGAAGTCGGGCTTGATGTAACGCAGGATGCGGGTGTAGTGCGTGATCAGCAAGACGCCGCGGTCGCCTTGCGCCCGGAACCTGTTGACGCCGTCGGCGACCACCTTGAGCGCGTCGATGTCGAGGCCCGAGTCGGTCTCGTCGAGCACCGCGAACTTCGGGTTCAGCAGCTCCAGCTGCATGATCTCGTTGCGCTTCTTCTCGCCGCCGGAGAAGCCCTCGTTGACGTTGCGCTGCGCGAAGGCGGTGTCCATCGACATCTTCTCCATCGCGGTGTTGACCTCCTTGACCCACGTGCGCAGCTTCGGCGCCTCGCCGTCGAGGGCGGTCTTCGCGGTACGGAGGAAGTTGGCGACCGACACTCCGGGCACCTCGACGGGGTACTGCATGGCGAGGAAGAGCCCCGCCCGCGCCCGCTCGTCGACCTTCATGTCCAGCACGTTCAGGCCGTCGAGCGTCACGGAGCCGCTGCTGACGGTGTACTTCGGGTGGCCGGCGATCGAGTAGGCGAGTGTGGACTTGCCCGAGCCGTTGGGCCCCATGATCGCGTGCGTCTCACCGGACTTCACGGTGAGGTCGACGCCCTTGAGGATCTCCTTGGCGCCGTCATCGGTGGCGACGGTCACGTGGAGATCGCGGATCTCGAGAGTTGCCATAGCTGTTCAGGACTCCGTATCGCTTGTGTTGTCGTTGCTCAGCGGGTTGTGTACGTCGACGTAGATCGCGTCGCCGTCGACGGTGCAGGGATAGACGGGGACGGGCTCCGTAGCGGGAAGCCCGAGGGCCTTGCCGGTGCGCAGGTCGAAGCGGGACCCGTGCAGCCAGCACTCGATCTCGCCGCCCTCAATGTCGCCCTCGGACAGCGGGATGGCGGCGTGCGAGCACTCGTCCTGGATCGCGAAGATCTCCTCGCCTTGCCGCACCAGCGCGACCTCGACGCCGTCGACCTCGACCGCCAGCGCGCCGTCCTCGGGGACGTCGGACAGCACGGCCGCCGGCGCGCTCACTCGTTCAGTCATTGGGCGGCTCCCGCAGGAACCAGCCCGACCGTTGCCTCGAGCTCTGCCTCGACGGCGGCCATCAGCCGCTCCTCGAGCTCGGGTACGCCGATGCGCCGGATGAGGTCCCGGAAGAAGCCGTGCACGACCAGGCGACGCGCCTCGCGCTCCGGCACGCCACGGCTCTCCAGGTAGAACAGCTGCTCGTCGTCGAACCGGCCGGTCGTGGACGCGTGGCCCGCGCCGACGATCTCGCCGGTCTCGATCTCCAGGTTGGGGACCGAGTCGGCCTGGCAGCCGTCGGTGAGCACGAGGTTGCGGTTGGACTCGTAGGTCTCGATGCCCTCGGCCGCCTTGCGGATCAGCACGTCACCGATCCAGACCGAGTGCGCGCCCTTGCCCTGCAGCGCACCCTTGTAGTCGACGTTGCTCTTGGTCTTGGGAGCGTTGTGGTCGACGAACAGCCGGTGCTCGAGGTGCTGGCCGGCGTCGGCGAAGTACAGGCCGAGCAGCTCGACTTCGCCGCCCGGGCCGGCGTACTCGACCGTGGTGTTCATCCGGACCAGGTCGCCACCGAACGACACCGCGACGTGCCGGAAGCGGGCGTCCCGGCCCACCTGGGTGTGGTGGTGCGTGTGGTGCACCGCGTCGTCGGCCCAGTCCTGGACGCTGACCACGGTGAGCTGCGCGCCGTCGCCGACGACCACCTCGACGTTGTCGACGAACGTCGCCGACCCCTCGAACTGCAGCACGACCGTCGCCTTGCTGTTCGGCTCGGCGACGATCACCGCGTGACCCGCCGTCGCCGTCTCGGTGCCGGTGCCGGTCACCGTCACGATGGTGGAGTCCGCGACCTCAGTGTCCTGGGGGACGGTGACGGTGAGGGACTTGTCGGCGGCGTGCCAGGCACGTGTGCTGACCCGCTCGTACGGGACGTACCCGCTGGTGCCCTTCAACGGGTTGTCGGCGCCGACCGTGGCGACGGTGACGCCATCGGCCGCCTGCACCTTGACGCTGACCAGGTCTCCGTCGAGCGGGGCGTCCTGGTGCACTCCGCGGAGCCGCTTCAGCGGGGTGAAGCGCCAGATCTCCTCCCGGCCGGTGGGCACGGGGTGGTCGGCCAGGTCGAACGACCCGACGGGGTGCAGGTGGCTGGCAACCGTCTCGACGGCGTCCTGGACAGCCTGCGCGGGGAGCGTGTCAGTCAACGAACTTCGCTTTCTCTCTGGTCGGGGACGAAGGGCGGGCGGCGCGGATCAGCCGACCGCGCCTTCCATCTGCAGCTCGATCAGCCGGTTGAGCTCGAGGGCGTACTCCATCGGCAGCTCCCGGGCGATCGGCTCGACGAAGCCGCGGACGATCATCGCCATCGCCTCGTCCTCCTCCATGCCCCGGCTCATCAGGTAGAACAGCTGGTCCTCACTGACCTTGGACACCGTCGCCTCGTGCGCCATCGACACGTCGTCCTCGCGGACGTCGACGTACGGGTAGGTGTCGGAGCGGCTGATCTGGTCGACCAGCAGCGCGTCGCACTT
>WHTB01000253.1 GCA_009379735.1 Propionibacteriales bacterium | reverse complement strand
GCCGCTTCACCGCGACCGCCGACCACCGGGCCGTGCCGCAGGTGGCGTTCACCGACCCGCAGGTGGCGGCGGTCGGGCTGACCGAGGCGCAGGCCAGGGCAGCCGGGATCGCGGTCCGGTCAGTCGAGTTCGAGCTCGGCGACATCGCGGGCGCGTCCCTGCTGGCGGACAACGCGGCGGGCTGGGCCAAGCTAGTCGTCGACACCGATCGCGAGGTGCTCGTCGGCGCGACCTTCCTCGGGCCGCAGGCCGACGGGCTGCTCCATGCCGCGACGGTCGCCGTCGTCGGTGAGGTGCCGTTGGCGCGGCTCTGGCACGCCGTACCCGCCTATCCCACCACCAGCGAGGTCTGGCTCCGCCTGCTGGAGACCTACGGCCTCTGACCGTCCGCCCTCCGATGAGTGGGACGTTTTCGACAGACACGCCGGCGTGTCGCGTCGAGAACGTCACACTCAACTTGGTGGGGGCGGGGTCAGGCGCGGGAGCGCCAGAGCAGCCAGACGAAGTACGGCGTGCCGATCAGCGCCGTCAACAGGCCGGCCGGGACCTGCGCCGGGGCGATGACCGTGCGGCCGATGGTGTCGGCGACGCTGACCAGGATCGCGCCGAGCAGCATCGCCACCGGGATCACCCGGCGGTGCCGGCTGCCGACGAGGGCGCGGGCGGCATGCGGCGCCACCAGGCCGACGAAACCGACTACACCCACGGCCGACACTGCCGTCGACGCCAGCACGGCGGCGCCGCCCAGCGCGACCAGCCGAGTGCGTTCCAGCGGCACTCCGAGCACCCGGGGCGTGTCGTCGTCGAGCGCCAGCAGGTCCAGCTCGCGTCGCGCCAGCGCGACGACCGGCGTCAGTGCGACCAGCGCCACCAGCACTGGCAGCACCTGGTCCATCGTCCGGCCGTACGTCGACCCGGACAGCCAGGTGAGGGCCTTGCCGGTGTTCCACGGGTCGACGGACACGATCACGAAGGTCGAGACCGCGGTAAGCCCCGACCAGAACCCGATCCCGATCAGCACCAGCCGGTCGGAGTCGAGTCCACCGCGCCACGACAGCCCGTACACCAGTCCGAACGTCACCAGCGCCGCCGCGCAGGCGACCGCGGTCATCGTCCAGCCGCTGGCCAGGGGTACGAACGTGATCAGCGTGACCGCGCCGACCCCGGCACCCGCCGAGATGCCCAGCAGGCCGGGCTCGGCCAGCGGGTTGCGGCAGACCGACTGGACGGTCACCCCGGCCAGGGCGAGCGCGGTGCCGGCCAGCAGGGCGCCGGTGACGCGCGGCAGTCGTTGGTCGAGCACGAAGCCGATTCGCAGCCCGGCGTCGCCGCGCACCCAGTTCGCCACGTCGCCGGTGAGCACCAGCGTGTCGCCGAGCAGCATGCCCGCGACGACCGCACCGACGACGAGGATGCCGCAGATCGTCAACGTCACAACAAAAACAGCCCGCGACCGCGCCCGCGCCGGCTGCGCCGCTGGTGGCTGCCGGGTCGGCCCGGAGTCTCGATGCCGGCGGGCCAGCCAGACCAAGATGCCGGCGCCCAGCACCGTCGTGACGACGCCGGTGGGGACCTCGACGCCGGCCTGGCCACCGAGGGAGCCTCGCAGCAGGACGTCGGCACCCAGCACGATCAGTACGCCGGTGATACCCGACAGCGGCACCAGCAGGTGATGCCGGTGCAGCTCGGGCACGAGCGGTGCGACGAGCCGGACGATGACCGGCGCGCACAGCCCGACGAAGCCGATCGGTCCGGCCAGTGTGACGGCTGCGGACGACAGCAGGACGGCCAGCAGGACGGCAACCAGCCGGGTACGTCGGACGTCGAGCCCCAGGCTGGTCGCCGTGTCGTCGCCGAGCACGAGGATGTCGAGCCGGTGACCGATCGCGACGCAGGCCACGACCGCGACCAGGACGACGGGTGCCATCTGCCGTACGCCGTCGAGGTCGCTCTGCACCAGCGACCCGCTGCCCCACGCGAACAGGCCCAGCGTGTTCTGCTCGAACAGCAGCAGGAGGAGCATGGTGAGCGAGTTCAGCGCCATCGCGGTTGCGGACCCGGCGAGGATCAGCCGGGTCGGCCCCGACGCATTACCGGCCGAGAGCATCATCACGAGTGCCGCCGCGGCGAGGCCACCGACGAACGCGAACAGCCCGGAGAAGAGCGTCGGCAGCGTGACGCCGAGCGCGGCGACCGTGGTGATCGCCAGGTGTGCGCCCGCGTTCACGCCGAGCGTGTCCGGCGACGCCAGCGGGTTGCGCGCCACCGACTGCAGCGTCGCCCCCGCGACACCGAGCGCGGCACCGACCACAAGACCCGCGAGCATCCGGGGCAGCCGGGACGCGACCAGTACGTTCCACGCGTTCTCGTCGACGTCGCCGGTCGCCAGCCGCAGCAGGTCCCGGGCCGCCACCTCGGACGTGCCCTGGGTGAGGTGGACCCCGGCGAGCAGGACGATCGCGACCGTGGCCGACGTGAATACCGTCGCCACCCGGGTGCGTCGTACTGCCGCCGGAGCCTCGGTCAACCCCGGCGGGGCAGGTGTGTCGACCTGGGTCAAGACGCGAGGGTCTTCACGACGAAGTCGATGAACTGCTCGCACGACAGCGGGCCGCCGAAGGTCCAGGTGCCCTCGTCGATCTCGTACAGCTTGCCGTCCTTGACGAACGGCTTCGACGTCCAGATGGCGTTCTTCGCCAGGCCCTCACCGAAGACGTCGACGTCGGATTCGTTGGCGTTGTAGAAGAAGTGCACGTCGCCGAGCGTGCCCAGCCCCTCGACGTCGGTCTGGGCGAGACCCCACTCGTCGACCTTGCCGGTCCAGGCGTTCTCGAGCCCCATCTCGACCGCGATGTCCGACAGCAGTGACCCCTTGCCGAACATCCTGATCGCGATCGAGCTGCCGTCCTGCCAGCCATCGGCCATCGCGAACTGCTCGCCGGCGACCCCGGCCTCGGCGAGCGCGTCCCTGCCCTCGGCGAGGTTGGCGTCGAAGTCGGCGAGTACGTCCGCGGCCTTGTCCTCCTTGCCGACCGTGGTCGCGATCGTCTCGACGTTCTGCTTCATCTGCCCGATGTTGTCGCTGGCGTCGGTGGCCTGCATGACCAGGACCGGGACGTACTCATCCAGCTGCTCGATCAGCTTCTGGTCGCGGTCCGCGTGGGCGATCACCAGGTCGGGCTCGAGCGCCACGATCGAGTCGACGCTGGGCTCCTGCCGCGTGCCGACGTCCTTGACCGACTCGTCCAGCGGGGCGGCCTTGACCCAGTTCGAGTAGCCATTGATGTCGGCGGCACCGACCGGCATCACGCCCAGGGTCACCAGCATCTCGAGGTCGGACCACTCGAGACCGACGACCTTCTCGGCGGGTTGGTCGAGCTCGAGCTTCTCGCCGCGGGCGTCGGTCACGCTGACCGGACCCTCGGCGGTGGAGCCCGAGGCGCTCGACGAGCCGGCCGACGGCTCCTCGGTGGTGCCACAGGCGCTGAGCAGGACGGTGGCGGCGACGACCGCGATGGCGGGGGTACGGAAGAGTCTCATCAGGACCTCAGGTCGATGTGGGTGCGCACCGGTGGGGGCCCGGGTGCGAGGTAAGGCAAGCCTAACCAACCTGCTCGCCCGCCGCACCCCCGGGCCCACCTCACTCACCACCCTCGGCCCCAGATCCTCGCGCCGAGGTTGCAGATATGTCCCAGATCCTCGCGCCGAGGTTGCAGATCTGTCCCTTTCGGCGGGTTGGCGGGTGCAGATGTGCATCCCTGAAGGAGGTCCACGCCATCGGCGGGAGGGTGCTCGGCGGTAGTGTGCGCGGGGCCGTGCATCACCTCGGTGTGATGAGCAGGCGGACGACGCCGCAGGCGGCAACGGCGATAATGTCGGCGATATGGACCAGGGCGGTGACGCAGTGCCGTTACGTGCCGTAGGCCTGGCTGACCTGCGCCGTCTGCACGCGCTGATCGGCCGGGTCAACGGCTGCCGCACGCTGGACGAGACCCTCAACGCCGTGGTCGAGGGCGTCGTCGAGGTGGTGGGGTTCGAGGTCGCCGGCGTCAGCATCGTCAACCCCGACGGCTGGTTCCAGATGGTCGCGGTCGCCGGCGACGAGGATGCCCGCAAGCAGCTGCTCGGCAGGCGGATGCCACCCGACACGTTCGACCGGGAGTTCGCGCTCGCCGACACCTGGGGCGCGTTGCGGTTCGTGCCGCACGAGCGGCTGCCGGAGTCCGGTGGTCAGGGCTGGGTCCCCGACATCGAGGTCCTCGACGTACCCGATGCCTGGCATCCACAGGATGCACTGTTCGCGCCGCTGCGGTCACCCGCCGGCACGCTGGTCGGGATGCTGTCGGTCGACCTTCCGGTCGACCGGCGACGGCCCGGACCGTTCCAGCGCGAGCTGTTGGAGATGCTCGCCGCGCAGGCCGGCGTCGCGGTCGACAACGCGCGGTTGACCGAGCAGCTGCGGGCGAGCGAGGAGGCGTTCCGGTTCGCGTTCGAGGGAGCCGGCACGGGCGTGGCCGTCCTCGCGATCCGCGAGCCAGATGTGGGCCGCTACCTGCGGGTCAACCCGGCGTTCTGCCGCATCGTGGGCTACACCGAGGACCAGCTGCTGCGGATGCGCTTCACCGACATCACGCACCCGGACGACAAGCCGCCCGAGCTGCACATGCTGCGGCAGCGCAACACCGGGGAGTCCAGCGTCCACCGGTCCGAGAAGCGCTACCGGCACGCCAGCGGCGCCTGGGTCTGGACGTCGGTCGTGACATCGGTCATCTACGACGCCGACGGGTACCCGCAGTACGCCATCAGCCACGTCGAGGACATCAGCGCGCGTCGGGCGGCCCGCGTCGAGCTGGCCCACCACGCCAACCACGACGTCCTGACCGGGCTGCCGAACCGGCGGGTGCTGCAGGCCCGGTTGCAGTCGGCGGCGCACACGGCGACCACCAGCGGCCGTGAGGGTGCGGTCCTGTTCATCGACCTCGACGGCTTCAAAGACGTCAACGACCTGCACGGCCATGTGGTGGGTGACCGGGTGCTGACCCTGGTGGCCCAGCGGCTGTCGGCCGCGAGCCGTGAGTCGGACACCGTGGCGCGACTCGGCGGAGACGAGTTCGTCCTGGTCGCCGACGACGTCGACCACGGGGAGATCGACGCCCTGGCCGCCCGGCTGCGCGCTGCCGTCTCCGAGCCGATCACGGTCGACGACCTGCAGATGTGCGTCACGGTGAGCATCGGCATGACGATCATCAAGCCGTACGCCGAGGACCTCGACGGGCTGCTGCGGAGTGCGGACGACGCGATGTACCGGGCCAAGTTGGCCGGTCGAGACGCCCAGGTCTTCGGCCAGAGCTGACCTGCGGTCGTTGCCGCGACCTGAGAAGGTGGGGCCATGTTCACGGTTCCGTTGCCGGTCGACGACCTGCCGACGCTGCGGCGCCGCCGCAGCGTCAAGTGGAGCACCTACCCCGACGACGTACTCCCGCTGCCTGTCGCCGAGATGGACTTCGGGCTGGCCCCGGCGGTCCAGCAGGTGCTGGCCGACGCCGTCGCGCGTTCCGACACCGGGTACGGCGTGGGGTCGGGGGACCTGTCCGACGCGCTCGTCGGCTTCGCCCGCGATCGCCTGGACTGGACCATCGACCCGGGCTCCGTCGCGGCAGTCACCGATGTCGGTGTCGCCGCGGTCGAGGTGCTGCGACTGCTCTGCCGGCCCGGCGACGAGGTCGTGATCAACCCGCCGGTGTACTCGCCGTTCTTCCACTGGCTGCCGGAGGCCGGCGTACGCATCCTTGAGGTACCGCTGCAACACAACGAGACCGGGTGGCGCCTCGACCTGGATGCGTTGGCGGAGGTTTTCGCGCGCCGGCGGCCGGTTGCCTTCCTGCTCTGCAACCCGCAGAACCCGGTCGGTCGGGTGCACTCGGCCGAGGAGCTCGCCGAGGTGGTGCGGCTGGCGCACGACCATGGAGTGCGGGTGGTCGCCGACGAGATCCATGCACCGCTCGTGCTGCCGGGGGCCCGGATGACGCCGTTCCTCACCGTGCCGGGTGCGGCCGAGATCGGGGTCAGCCTGGTGTCGGCCAGCAAGGCGTGGAACCCTCGCGGGGCTCAAGTGCGCGTCGATCGTCACCGGGTCCGACGAGATGGGAAAGGTCCTTCGCGGGCTGCCGGCGGACACCCGCTGGCGGATCGGACACTTCGGCGTACTCGCGGCGATCGCGGCGTTCACCGACGGCCGGGACTGGCTGGACGCGCTGGTGGCGACCCTCGACCAACGCCGCCGTCAGCTCGGCGACCTGCTGGCGGAACGGCTGCCGCAGGTGTCCTGGACGGCACCGGAGGCGACGTTCCTGGCCTGGCTGGACTGCCGCGCGATCGGCTCGGGGTCGGAGCCGTGCGAGCAGTTCCTGGAGCAAGGCCGGGTCGCCCTGGAGCCCGGGCCGAAGTTCGGTTCGCCGGGCAGTGGCTGGGTCCGACTCAACTTCGCCACCAGCGAAGAGATCCTGGACGAGGCCGTGACCCGGATGGCCGCCGCCCTCACCTGACCCGAGCTCGTTTCGTTACGGCGCAGCGCCAACTGTTTTCTGGAACGGGG
>WHTB01000398.1 GCA_009379735.1 Propionibacteriales bacterium | reverse complement strand
GTTCGGCGTCGGCGGCGTCGGGTCGTACCCACGGCCGTCGCCCGAGCTCGAACACGTCGGGAGCAGCACGCAGGCACGCCCCGGTGTGGATGCAGAGGGTCGGGTCCCAGACCACCGTGATCTGCTCACCGGCGTACTCCTTGGCGGCGCCCTTGGTGCACGGCGTACCCGCGTCCTCGGGGCTCTCCGGCGGGTGCTCGGTCTCTGCCATGGCTCAGCTCATCCCAGGTAGCCCTCGACCTGATCAGGTGGGCGCACCGCGGCGGAGTCAGGGTCTTGCCCGCTCGCTCGCAGGGCTCGGCGCTGGCGCAGCAGGTCCCAACACTGGTCGAGCTCCACCTCCAGCTGCCGCAGCCGCTGCTGCTCGTCGTCCGTCGCGTCGTCCCGCCCATGCCGGGTCCGCAGGTCGTGCTCCTCGTCGACGAGTCCCTTGATGTGCGAGAGCACGTCACGATCGGATGCCATCACCGACCACCTCCTGTCTCCGTTGGCCATCATGCCGCGGCTGGCGTTGATTCGCTCCAGCTGTCGATCAGGGACTTTGACCCGATGAGTGACGTACCACTCGCATAAGACCCGGCCGCATTGGGCAGGAGTGCGCGAGTAACCTGATCGCCGACCGTCTGGAGGCTCCGTGAAGTTCGACCAGGTCGATGCTGCCGTCGCCGGCACCCGCTTCATGTCATCGAAGCAGGGCCGGACCATGTACGACTTCATCGTCAAGCACAGCTTGCCCCGCGTGCTCGAGCTGGGTTTCGCGTACGGCAAGTCGTCCTGCTACTTCGCCGCCGCGGTTGACGAGCTCGGCGAGGGCCACGTACTCACGATGGACCGGACGGACGCCCTCGACCGCAAACCGAATATCCACGAGCTGCTCAAGAAGTGTGGCCTGACCGAGCACGTCACGCCGGTGTTCGCCCACACGTCGTTCACCTGGGAGCTGATGAAGCTCCTCGAGCAGGACCCGCAGCCGCGGTTCGACTTCGTCTACATCGACGGCGGGCACACCTGGGACGTCACCGGGTACGCATTCATGCTGGTCGACCGTCTCCTCGCGCCGGGCGGCTGGGTGGTGTTCGACGACCTCAACTGGACGCTGGCCGGCTCCCCAAGCACCCGTGACTCCGGCTGGGTCAAGAAGCTCAGCGAGGAGGAGCGCACCACGCCGCAGGTACGCAAGGTGTTCGACCTGCTGGTGCGGACCCATCCCGGGTACGTCGACGTGCGCGAGCGCAACGGCTGGGGGTGGGCTCGCAAGGCACCCGAGTCGGAGGCGTCGCGGCGACGCTTCCTCGGCCGGAGTCGCTGAGGCTCTAGCTCGATCTGACTACCCCCGCTGGACGAATGTCGTTCATGGCATCGGTCGTTCGTCCTGCACTTCTCCGATTCGGCCTGTCGGCATCGGCGCGGCCGTAGCTTGGCGTCGCCACTCAGACGCCAAGGAGAACAAGATGACCGACCCGCAAGTGCCCGCGAGCCAAGGACAACCGACCACGCCGCTGGCGCCAGCCGGCCAGTTCGCGAGCGTCGCCCCGGCGGGCTACGCCCCTCACGCCGTCGCCCCGTTCGGTCACGCGCCGACAGGCCTCGCATCGAGCGGACCGATCGGCAAGGTCCGCGGAACCGGATTCTGCGTTGCGCTGCTGTTCCTCACACTCGGTATCTACTCGCTGGTCTGGTTCTACCAGGTACACGACGAGATGAAGCGGCACACCGGCCAAGGGCTCGGCGGTGGAGTCGCACTGCTGCTGGCCTTCTTCGTCGGCATCGTCTCCCCCTACATCGCTTCAGCCGAGATCGGCGGCCTGTATGAGCGGCGCGGCGAGGCCAAGCCAGTCTCAGGTGCCACCGGACTGTGGTACTTCCCGGGGATCTTCCTGCTCGTCGGCCCGATCGTCTGGTTCGTCAAGACCAACGGGGCACTCAACAACTACTGGCGTTCGCTCGGCGCTCGCTGAGGGCGGGAGACATCCAGACCACGCTTCACCTCGCTCGAACCTCCGGCGGGGGCGGGGCCAGCTGGACCGGAACTCCAGGTCCGAATCCCGCCAGACAGCCGGCTCGCCACCCGCCGAGGATCGAGCCATGGAACTCGAACTCACCGACAAGGTCGCCGTCGTCACCGGAGCGAGCAAGGGGATCGGCCTGGCCGTCACCCGCGCGTTGGCCGAGCACGGCGCACGCGTCGTCACCGGCAGCCGCACCGTCACCGACGACCTGGCCCGCCTCGCCGACAAGTACGACGTCACGCCGCACCAGGTCGACCTCGCTGCGCGACGCGGTGCCGCCGAGCTGATCCAGCGGGCCGCCGACACGTACGGCGCCCTCGACGTCCTGGTCAACAACGTGGCCACCAGCAGCCCGGCGCCGAGCTTCACCGAGGTCGACGACGACACCTGGCAGCGGATCTTCGACAGCACGTTCTTCAGCGCCGTCCGCGCCAGCCGGGCAGCGGTCCCCCACCTGCTCGCCAGCGGCGGCACGATCGTCAACATCAGCTCGGGGAACGCGCGGGTGCCGGCGCCGATGATCGTGCACTATAGCGCCGCCAAGGCCGCCCTCAGCAACCTCACCAAATCCTTGTCCGAGGAGCTCGCGCCGCACGGGGTACGGGTCAACACCGTCTCACCCGGACCCGTACGCACCCCACTGTGGACGGCGCCCGACGACGGTTTCGCCACCATGATGGCGGCGGGCAGCGGCACGACGGTCGAGGACATCATGGACCGCGTCCTGCCCGAGACGATGCGCATCGCCACCGGCCGCATCTCCGAGCCGGAGGAGGTCGCCGACCTGGTGCTGTTCCTCGCCTCGGGCCGCGCCGCCAACATCACCGGCTCCGACTTCGTGATCGACGGCGGCCTGATCAAGTCGGTGTGACGGGTCAGGCACGCCTAGTCACGCCCCGACTACTGGTGGCATAGTCCTGTCCACGCACCCAGTCGTGAGAGGGACGCCCATGAGGTCACGTCGCACACGCATGCTCGCAACCATGGGGGCGTTCATCGTCGCCCTCCCGATCGCCGCCGTTATCAG
>WHTB01000390.1 GCA_009379735.1 Propionibacteriales bacterium | reverse complement strand
GGCAACCAGCACGTGCACGACGCCGTACGAGATGAGGCCGAGCCGGATCGCCAGCCCGAGCGTCGTGCTGTGCTTGGCCTCGCGGCCGGTCTGGCGCGCGGTGCTCGCGGCCGATGTCGCGTCCATGGGTGCTTTCCTCCGTTGTCCCTCGGCGATCCTCTACCCGGCGACGCTGCCCGAGACGCATCGGAGCGTGAGACTTGTCCGTCCTCTTGGCGCGGCCCGGTAAGCCAGCTCGGTCGAACGTGCGGAAAGGCCGGTTCGAGCGGCCACCGAACCGGCCTTTCCCGCCTCTCGGCACTCAGTGCGCGATGTCGATGACCAGACGGTTCGGCTGAGACAGGCGGAACACCCGGAACGGCGCCCGGCGGTCGGTCGCGAGGCCGAACGACACGACACCTTCGAAGTCACCGGTCAGCGCGACCCCCCTGAGGGAGGGGAACCACAGCCGCTTCAGCGTGGGGCCGCGGTAGCGGCTCCGGCCGTCGTCGTCGTGTGCCTGTGCCGGTCGGAGCAGCACCTCGATGAACCGCGTGCCCGGCAGTGGCACACGGTCGCCGGACCCGTCGTACCTCAGCGTGTCGACGTAGCGGACGCGGTAGCCGGTGGCCTTGCCGTCCAGGTCGACCACCACCCGGTCGAACCCGGCGTGCCGGGCGTACCGGAGGTTGACGACGGTCGGGTGCGGGTCTGGCTGCGACCATCGCACGACCGGACTGGTCGAGTACGACGGTAAGGCGGTGGCGGGTGCTGCCACCAGTACGGGTGTGACCCCCAATGACACGCTGGCCAACAGGACCAGCGCCGTTCGACGCAGGGTTGCGTACATGTCCCATCCCCCCTCGGGTGAGATCGACTGATGCCCCGTTGGACGCGGGTTTACCTTGTCTGGTTGTCGATGCAGGGAAGTCCACGGAGCGAGCCGATTCGGCGAAACAGGGACGGCCATGTCATCGAGTGGCTACATTGGGTGTGCGGGCGGAAACGAGAATGGCCCAGGTGGGCCATGCGTTGCGGCCGCACCGCACCGTAGGCTTGGTTCCACCAGATTCGCAGCCAGAACGGACTCGAGGGGAGGCCGCGATTTGAACGACATGCTTGACGTGCAGATGCACGACACCGAGGTTCTCGACGAGATCGAGATGACCAGCAACCTGATGATCGCCGCCTCCGAGGCCGACGGGCCGCTGCCGCAGCAGCGCATTGACGACATCCTGGGGCTCGCGCAGCATTCCTGAGCGCGCCGGCGGCGTTGCCGGTACCGTGAATCTGGCTGCCGACCGCGGACTCCCACACCCTGCTGGGAGTTCCGCGCGCGGCGGTGCACGTACAGAAGGTGTCCCTGCTCACGTCGTGACCGCACCGATGGTGCGTATTCGGCTGGTCCCCCCTAACATTGCTGCGTCTTTCCGCGTTCGACGGGAGTTTGCTGTGCCGTTGCGTCTGCGTCCGAGCGACACGACGTTCTACGACCTGTTCGCCGAGTCGGCCAACCATCTCGTGGGGGGTGCCCGCCTGCTCGCCGACATGCTCGGCGACGGCAACGACCAGAAGGCCACCGCCGCGGCCATGAAGGTGGCCGAGCACGAGTGCGACGAGACCACTCACAACATCGTCAAGCGGGTCAACAAGACGTTCGTGACTCCGTTCGACCGCGAGGACATCTACCGCCTCGCGGCCGGTCTCGACGACGTCATGGACTACATGGAGGAGGCGGTCGACCTCGTCTTGCTGTACGAGATCGACCAGCTGCCGGACGAGCTCGCCGAGCTGGTCGACGTGCTGCAGCTGGCTGCTGACCTGACCGCGGACGCGATGCCACGGCTGCGCACCATGCGGGATCTCGAGGAGTACTGGATCGAGATCAACCGGCTCGAGAACCAAGGCGACAATTCGTACCGCCACATCGTGGCCAAGCTGTTCTCCGGCAGCTACGAGGCGCTCGAGGTGATGAAGCTCAAGGAGGTCGTCGACTCGCTCGAGGCGGCGATCGACGCCTTCGAGACCGTTGCCAACATCGTCGAGCAGATCGCGGTCAAGGAGTCCTGAGCGTGGAGCTCGCGATCATCATCGCGGTCATCGGCGTCGCTCTCGTCTTCGACTACACCAACGGCTTCCACGACGCCGCGAACGCCATCGCGACCTCCGTCTCCACCCGCGCCCTCACGCCCCGGATCGCCCTGCTGCTGGCCGCGGTGATGAACTTCCTCGGTGCCTTCCTCGGCACCGAGGTCGCCCAGACCGTCGGCAGCGGGATCATCGAGGCCGATGCAGGCACCCATGGCCTGGTGGTGGTGATGTCGGGGCTGCTTGGCGCCATCACCTGGAACCTCATCACGTGGTACTTCGGGCTGCCGTCGTCGTCCTCGCACGCGCTGATCGGCGGTCTGGTCGGCGCCGCGCTGGCCTCGGCCGGGATCGTGCACTGGGACGGCATCTTGAAGAAGGTCGTCATCCCGATGGTGGTGTCGCCGCTGGTCGGCTTCACCCTGGCCTTCCTGCTGATGACCGCGATCGTGTGGACCTTCCGCAAGCGGCACCCGGGTCCGACGAACCGCGGCTTCAGGCTGGCGCAGACGGTGTCGGCGGCGGCGATGGCGCTGGGGCACGGCCTGCAGGACGCCCAGAAGACGATGGGCGTGATCTTCCTCGCGCTGGTCACCGGTGGCTACGCCGCCGAAGGCGACAACATCCCGGTCTGGGTGATCATCTCCGCCGCGACCGCGATCTCGCTCGGCACGTACGCCGGCGGCTGGCGCATCATGCGCACGCTGGGCCGCCGGATCATCCACCTCGATCCGCCGCGTGGCTTCGCCGCGGAGACGACAGCGGCGAGCGTGCTGTACGTGATGGCGATGGGCTTCGGCGCCCCGATCTCCACCACGCACACCATCACGTCGGCGGTGATGGGAGTCGGCGCGACCAAGCGGTTCTCCGCGGTCCGCTGGGGAGTCGCCGAGTCGATCGTGACCGCGTGGATCGTGACGATCCCGGCGGCCGGCGCAGTGGCGGCGGCCTGCTACGCCGTCTCCCACTTCTTCATCGAGGTCATCTAGTTTTTTTCTGGTACGGGGCGCCCCCGTTCCACTAGACGGTATGGCGTGACCCGGTCGGCGTGGCGGGGTTGCGGGCCGGGGCCTCACTCACAAGATTCGTGGGTTACCGAGCAGGGGCCGCCTGCTCGGCCTATCCGACAGTTGTGGGAGGCCCCGGTGTTT
>WHTB01000285.1 GCA_009379735.1 Propionibacteriales bacterium | reverse complement strand
TGCTGCAGCTCGTCGTCGGTGGCTGCCGCGACCGGCTGCTCCGGCTCGGTGGGGGTGCCGAAGTCGTTGCCGTACATGACGCCTCCCGGATGCCTGGCTGACTCCGCCCAGTGTTACACGCCACTGCAGATCCAGCAAAACCCCGTAACACCTCCCCGCTGAGTGTGACGTTTTCGACGCAACACGCTGGCGTGTCTGTCGAAAACGTCACACTCACCGGGGTGGGTCGGACCTGGCCTTGAGCCGGCGGGCCGCGGCCCGGGTGCGCTCCAGGACGTACGCACTGGGGTGGAGGCCGCCGGAGGCGAGCTGCACCTCCCGGACGACGTGGAGCTCGGGCGTGGCCTGCACGGACCGGCGGAACAGGGTCTTGTCCTCGGTGAGCAGCACGGCGCGGCCATCGACTCGCAGCACCCGGTTGAGCTCGGCCAGGAACGCCGGGTACAGCTCGAGGTTGCCGGCGTGCGAACCGACCCGCTTGCCGAACGGGATGTTCGAGATGACGCGATCCACCGTGTCGGTCGCGACCGGCAGCCTGACGGCGTCGGCACGCAGCAGCCGCCCGGACGGGAACAGGTGCTGGTTGGCGGCGGCCGCGACGAGCGCAGCGGCGGAGCTGTCGCTGCCCACCAGCGTCAGCTCGGCATCGAGCGCGTGGACCTCGACCAGGAGCGTGCCCGAGCCGCAGAACGGGTCGTAGACCAGGTGTCCAGGGCGCGCGTGGAGGAGGTGCGCGAGGACCGCGGCGATCAGCGGGTTGGTGGACGCCGGGAGGCGGCGCATCGCGGGGAACCGGCTGGAGCGGTGGAGCGGGCCGACCTGACCGACCAGCAGGCCGCCGGACCGGGTGAGGTTCAGCTGCCAGCCACCGGGGTCGTTCTGCCACGACAGACCCTCGACGACCCGGTCGCGCAACGTCCACCTGTCCCGCAGCGGGTCGATCCGGAACCCCAGCCGATCCTCGACGCCGGTCAGCGCGCTGAGCACGCCAGCGGTGACCGATCGACGCAGTCGGGCGACCGCGCCCGTGTAACCATCGTCGCGGTCCCGCTCGTACTCGCCCAGGACCACCGACAATGCCGAGTACGTCCTGAGCTCGGCAACAAGGCGCAGCGGACCGTGGTACTCCATCAGCACCGAGTCGCCGACCCGCTTGATCGCGGTCATCGCGGGCGCGCCGATGTCATGACACTGCTGGATCAGCCGGTCCACGACGCCGGGCAGGCTTTCGAGGTGGATGGTGTCAGCCACGCTACGGTCCAGGTCGACGCTGACGGTCATCCAGTGAGGCCAATCGCGCAGGGGAACGAGTCGAGGTCAGCGTACTGACGTCGGGAGAGGCTCACCTACGCTGGCGGGCATGAGCCAACCCACTGCTGACGTCAGCGTGCGCGTCGCCTGGGCGGCCGATGCCGTCGAGATCGCCCGGGTGCAGGTGCACGGCTGGCGCCGCGGGTACGCCGACCTGCTGCCGGCCGAGGTGCTGGACAGCCTCGACGAGGAGGCGTTCGCTGCGCAGTGGGAGCAGGCGATCACCAAGCCGGCCGACGCCCGGCATCGGGCCCTGGTCGCCCTGGACCGCGCGACCGTCGTCGGGTTCGCGCTGACGGCGCCCGCCGACGACCCGGACGCCGACCCGGTCAAGGACGGCCAGGTCGCCGAGATCGTGGTCGACCACGACCGGCTCGGCCAGGGCCACGGGTCACGGCTCATCACCGCCTGCGCCGACACGTTGCGCGCGGACAGGTTCGAGCGCGCCACCTGCTGGCTCACCAGCACCGACGACGCGCTGCGGACCTTCCTCGAGGCGGCCGGCTGGGCGCCGGACGGTGCACACCGCGAGCTCGACCTCACCGGCGACGGGTCGGTCACCGTCAAGCAGGTCCGGCTCCACACCGACCTGCGCGAGGACTGAGCACCATGACCGTCAGGACGCAGGACCAGGCCGCCGACGAGTTCGAACGGCATCGCGGCTATCTCCTGTCGGTGGCGTACCGCCTGACCAGCAGCTGGGCCGACGCCGAGGACGCCGTCTCGATGGCGTGGACCCGGTGGGCCGACCGGGCCGGGAGTGTGGACGAGCCCCGTGCCTGGCTGACCACCGTGGTGAGCCGGCTGTGTCTCGACCAGCTCCGCTCGGCGCAGCACCGCCGCGAGGTCTACACCGGTCCCTGGCTGCCGGAGCCCCTGGTGCAGATCCCCGGCCAGCCGGGCACGCGGCCCGACGACCCGGTCGACCTCGCGGTGCAGGACGAGTCGGTACGGCTGGCGTTCCTGGTCGTCCTCGACACGCTCTCGCCGGAGCAGCGGCTCGCCGTCGTCCTGCACGACGTCCTCGAGGTGCCGTTCGTCGAGATCGCCGAGGTGCTCGGGTGCAGCCCGGCCGCTGCCCGGCAGCACGCGACCCGGGGTCGGCGGAAGGTCGACGCGGCCGACCCCACCCCCCGCGCTCCGGCCGCCGAGATCAACGCGGTGCTCGGCAAGCTCGCCGACGCGCTCGCCGCGGGCGACATCTCCGCGTTGACCGACCTGCTCGCTCCGGACGCGGTGATGCTCGCCGACGGCGCCGGCCAGGTGTCGGCGGCCGGACGCCCGCTGCTCGGGAGCGCGGAGATCGCGCGCTTCCTGTTCGGGCTCAGCAAGCGCTACGGCGCCACGAGCCACTTCTACGCCGCGCTGGTCAACGGCGACGCCGGCTTCATCTTGCGGGTCCCGGAGCCGGTGCACCGGCAGCCGCCGATCGGTGTGTACGCCTTCGCCGTCCGCGGTGGGCGGATCCAGGATATCTACGCCGTACTCGCTCCGGACAAGGTCACCCGCATTCCCGAGATCGACCCGTCCGCGGCGCAGTGGAGTCCGGGCTGACCGCGACAATTCTTGGTAAAGAATCCCTGCCATCGCCCACTCGCATGCAACGCTGGGGACTCTCGGGACGTCTGTTCTGTAGCAGGCTGGTGCTCGAGGGAGGTCGGGGATGCTCGGTCCGTTGCCGAGGCTGCATCGCTGGGTGGTCGTGCTCGTCGGCGGCCTGGCCGGGGCCGCGGTGGGAGCGTGGGTCTCCTCCCTCGCCTCGGCACAGTCCATGTACTCCTGCTCCGACGTGCTTCTCGGCGTCTGCGTCGCACCGGCCGTCAACCTGCTCCCGGTCGTCGGCGGGCTGTGCCTCGGCCTGCTCGCCGGGCTGCTGCTGGTCTACGACCCGCACGACCCGCATCGGGTCGCCCGGGAGCGCCACCGGGACCGGTCCACGCCCTGACAATTAGTCAGGAGCCAACTTCACCTTTGTTAATGTCGCATTCGTGACTGAAGTACGGCGTGCGATCGTGCGCGACTCGCTGGCGGTCGGCATCGCGACTGGCGCGTACGGCATCTCCTTCGGCGCCATCGGGGTGGCGACCGGGCTCAGCGTGCTGCAGACCTGCACGCTGTCCGTGCTCGTCTTCACCGGGGCATCGCAGTTCGCGTTCGTCGGCGTCGTGGGCGCCGGCGGTGCTCCGCTGGCCGGTGCCGCGACCGCGCTGCTGCTCGGGTCCCGCAACACGCTGTACGGTCTGCGCCTGACCTCGCTGCTCAACCTGCGCGGAGCCCGCCGGCTCGCCGGTGCGCAGGTGGTGATCGACGAGTCGACCGCGATGGCGGTCAACCGCCAAGACGAGTCCCACGCACGGCTGGGCTTCTTCACCACCGGGCTCGCGGTGTTCGTGCTGTGGAACCTCGCCACCCTCGCCGGGGCGCTCGGCGGGCAGGCCCTCGGCGACCCCCGCGACCTCGGGTTCGACGCCGCCGTGGCCGCGGCGTTCCTCGCCTTGCTGTGGCCGCAGCTGACCACTCGGCGCAGCCGGGTGACCGCCCTCGGTGCGGTGGGCGTTGCCGTGCTGCTGGTCCCGGTCGTCCCCGCCGGGGTGCCGGTGCTGGCCGCCGCCGGGGTGGCGGTCGTAGCCGGGACCTTGGGACGGCGCTGATGTGGACCGCGATCCTGGTCACCGCCGTCGGGTGCTACCTGCTCAAGCTGGCCGGCCTGTCCGTACCGGAGTCGGTGCTGGCCCACCCGACCGCCCAGCGGGTCGCCGGTCTACTGCCGGCGGCGATGCTCGCGGCGCTGGTAGGCGTGCAGACGTTCGCCGACGGCCCGTCGCTGGTGGTCGACGCCCGCGTCGTCGGTGTCACCGCCGGCGCCGTCGCCTTGCTGCTGCGGGCGCCGTTCCTGGTCGTCGTCGCGGTGGCCGCCGTCACGGCCGCGCTGGTGCGCCTGATCTAGGGCCAACGGCGCAGCGGGTGCGCTCACCCGTGCAGGGCGATGGCGCGGCGCATCGACTCGCGGGCCCGCCGGCGGTCGCGGGAGTCCTCGTACGCCAGGCCGAGCCGGAACCATCCCTGCCAGTCCTCCGACGCCTCCTCGACCTCGCGCCGACGAAGGGCGAAGAGGGCATCCGCGGCGGCGCGCTGCGGGCGGCCGGACGGTGCGAGCGGCAGCTCCTCGGTCGGCCAGCGGCCCGCATCGGCCAGCTCCTTGGCGAGCCGCTGGGTGGCCAGGCCGAACCGGACCTCCCGCCACCCGGCGTACGCGCCGACCAGCGGAAGCAACAGAATGCCGACGCCCAGCAGCACCGGGACCACGCCGCCCTCGCGGACCAGCAGCCACCCCCGCCAGGCGGCCAGTACGAGGTAAAGCGCCAGGACTGCTACCAGGACGGCGACTACGACGCGCGCCCGCATCGTCAGTCGAGGCCGAGGAACTGCTCGAGGCCGACGGTCACTCCGGGGTGTCCACCGACGCTGCGCACCCCCAGCAACACGCCCGGCATGAACGACACCCGGTCCAGCGAGTCATGCCGCAGCGTCAGCGTCTCGCCCTCGCCGCCGAGCAGCACCTCTTGGTGGGCGACCAGGCCGCGGGCACGCACAGCGTGCACGCGCACCCCGTCAATGTCAGCGCCGCGGGCACCGGCCAGCTGCTGCGACGTCGCGTCCGGCATCGGCGCGCTGCCGGCCGCCCGTCGGGCCTCGGCGACGAGCTCCGCGGTACGGCGGGCCGTGCCCGACGGTGCGTCGGCCTTGGTTGGGTGATGCAGCTCGACGATCTCGACCGACTCGTAGTGCGGGGCGGCCAGCGCGGCGAAGCGCATCATCAGCACCGCACCGATGGAGAAGTTCGGTGCCACGAGTACGCCGACCGGCTGGTCAGCTGCGTCGACCCAGGCCCGCAGCTGGGCCAGCCGGTCGGCGTCGAAGCCGGTCGTTCCTACGACCGCGTGGATGCCGTTGGCGATGCAATACTCGAGGTTGCCCATCACCACATCGGGATGGGTGAAGTCGACCGCGACGTCGGCGAAGCACTCGGCCAGCGCGTCGATGGTGTCGCCCTGGTCGACCTTGGCGACCAGCTCGAGATCGGACGCGGCCTCGACCGCTCTGCACGCCTGGGCGCCCATCTTGCCGTGCGCACCGAGTACCGCGACCTTCGTCATGGCGGGCATTCTTCCAGCCCTACGCAGTCATCACGGCCCGGGCCACGTACACGTTCTGCCCCGGCACCGGAGGGTGTCCGGGGAAG
>WHTB01000284.1 GCA_009379735.1 Propionibacteriales bacterium | reverse complement strand
TCGGCGGCTCGCCCAGCCCACCGAGATCGCCGAGGCGGTCAGCTTCCTGGTCTCCGACCGGGCCGGCTACATCACCGGGCAGACGTTGTACGTGGACGGCGGGTTCATCGTCGACTACGGCATCCCGCTGGCGACGCGGCCAGCGCCGTGACCGTCGACACGGCCATCGTCGAGGTGACTGCGGTCAACGTCGCGCTCCCGCTGCCGGCACCGCTGCAGCTCGGCGCGATGACCGTGCGCCGGAGGGAGTACACCGGCGTCCAGGTGCGCACCGCGGACGGGCTCGTCGGCACGTCGTACTGCCTCTCCCGCGAGGCTCCGATGGTGGAGATCGTCGACCGTCTGCTGGCCCCGCACGTCCTGGGCGCGGACTCCGCCGAGGTCGAGGCGGTCTGGGAAGCTGCGTTTCGCGGCAGCGCGATCGTCGGCCGGGTCGGTCTGGTGCGACGCGCCCTCGGGCTGGTCGACATCGCAGTGTGGGACATCGCCGGCCAGCGGGCCGGTCAGCCGGTCTGGCAGCTGCTCGGCACCGGCGCTGACCCTCGCCCGACGATGCTCGTCGCCGCCTACCCGACGGCCGACCGGGGCTGCGACGAGCTCGCCGACGACGTACTGCGGCTGGCTCGGCAGGGCTGGCCGCTGCTCAAGATCGCCCGGTCGCCGGACAACGCGCTGATGCGCGACCTGCTGGCCCGGGTGGGCGACCGGCTGCCCGCCGACCAGGGCCTGGTGGTCGACGTGGCCTTCGGTTGGCCGGATGCCGACCGCGCCTTGGCCGACCTACGGTCGTGGGGGCCGACCGACCTCGCCTGGCTGGAGGACCCGTTGCTGCCCGAGGACGCCGCGGGTTGCGCACGCATCCGGTCCGAGGGCGGTGTACGCGTCGGCGTCGGCGACGAGGTGACCGACCCGGCCGTCTTCGAGGCGCTGACCGGCGCCGGCGCCCTCGACGTCGGGCGGGTCGACGTGGTGGCCATCGGCGGCATCACCCCGGCCCGGCGGCTGATCGAGCGGATGCGCCGTGAGCGCCTCGCAATCTCCTGTCATGTCTACCCTGAGATCAGCGTCCACCTGGGCGTCGCGGTCGAGACGTTCGACCGGTCGCCGCAGGGCAACCCGTACGACCCGTCGCCGTTGCTCGTGCGCGGCGGGCCGACGTTCGTGGACGGGCACGCCGTACCCCCGAGCGCGCCCGGGCTGGGCTTCCGCCTCGACCCGGAGCGGTTCGAGTTCTGAGAAGGAGCAGCATGGCCAGCGTCGTCGTCACCGGCAGCAGCAAAGGCATCGGCCG
Source organism: Propionibacteriales bacterium (assembly GCA_009379735.1). Classification (GTDB taxonomy): domain Bacteria; phylum Actinomycetota; class Actinomycetes; order Propionibacteriales; family Nocardioidaceae; genus WHTB01. The sequence continues at coordinate 4,305 of WHTB01000284.1, read as the reverse complement.
CGCCATCGCCGAGCGCCTGACCGCTGACGGCTGGGCGGTGGTCGGCCTCGATCGTGAGGCCGGCTCGGGTGCTGGGTGCGCCGATGTCGTCGTCGGCGATACCGCCGTTCGTGACTCGCATCGGCAGGCGGCCGAGCGGGCCCGCGCCCTCGCCCCGCTCCGCGGCTGGGTCAACAACGCCGGCATCACCCGCCGGCTGCCCCTGCACGCGCTGGACGAGGAGCTCGCCCGGGCGGTGGTAGAGGTCAACGGACTCGGCTACCTCTGGGGCTGCGCGGAGGCCGTCAGCTCGTTCGTCGACCAGGCGTCGGCGGGGGCGATCGTCAACATCAGCTCGATCCATGGCCGGGCCAGCTTCCCCGGTTTGGCGGTGTACGAGTTCACCAAGGGCGGGGTCGACGCACTCACCCGCGGCGTGGCAGTCACCTACGGGCCGTACGGGATCCGGGCCAACGCAGTCGCCCCGGGCGGCGTCCGGACGCCGGCTCTGGAAGCCTCCCTCGCAGCGGCGCCGGACTCGGCGGCCGCCGAGCAGGCGCTTGCCACCGGGCCGCCGCTGCGACGCATCGCCGAGCCGGCCGACATCGCCGCGACCGTGGCGTTCCTGCTGTCGGATGACGCCTCGTACCTCACCGGCCAGTCGATCGGCGTGGACGGTGGCTGGTCGGCCGCGTTCGGACAGCCCCAACCCGACGCCGAGCTCGACCAGCGCTACGGCCGCGGCTGACCCCCCGCCGAGGGTGCGCCTGGACGAGGCGTAACCGCGCGTTCCACGTACGGCCCGACCCCTGCAGGGCGCGGGGCGTACGAACAACGAGTGGGGCGTGCCGAGGCGCGAGGAATGGGGACAGATGTGCAACCTCGGCGCGAGGAACTGGGACAGAAGTGCAACCTCGGCGCCAAGAACTGGGACAGACGCGCAACCTCGGCGCGAGGAACTGGGACAGAAGTGCAACCTCGGCGCGAGGAACTGGGGCGGGCGGTCAGTCGATCCGGACGCCGCCGTTGACGTCGTAGGTGGCACCGGTGACGAAGCCGGCCCGGGGAGAAGCCAGCGCGGCGATGACCCACGCGACGTCGTCGCCCGCGCCGAAGTCGCCGAGCGGGATCGACGCCTGCAGCGACGCGCGCGCGTCGGGGCTGAGCTGGTCGGTGATGCGGCTGGTGACCGGGCCGGGGCTCACGGCGTTGACTCTGATGCCCTCGGCCGCGAGGACCCGAGCGAAGCTGCGGGTCAGGGCGAGGATGGCTCCCTTGCTCGCCGCGTAGTGCATCCCGGTGGTCAGCCCGCCCACCTGGCCCGCGATCGAGGCGAGGTTGACCACCGACCGGTCGCGAACCTCGTCCTCGGTCGACGCCCGGAGCAGGGGCAACAACGCCCGGGTCAGCAGGAACGTGCCGCGCGCGTTGGTCTCGAGCACGGCGTCCCACTCGTCGAGGTCGATCTCGTCGTAGCCGTGGTACGGGCAGACCCCGCCGTTGTTGACCAGGACCTGCAGGGATCCCCAGCGATCGGTCAGGTCCGCAACCAGGACCGAAATCGACGCCGGGTCACGCAGGTCGAGCCGGGACACCACGACCGGCTCGGCGGCACCGGCGCAACGCTCGGCGGTCGCCCGTGCGCCGGCCTCGTCGGTGGCGTACGTCGCCCACACGGCGTACCCCTCCTGGGCCAGCGCCACTGCCGTCGCCGCTCCGATCCCCGAGCTCGCACCGGTCACCAGCACTCGTCGCGTCATGGCCGAAACGCTAGAGCACCTGGCGAACCATTGCTAGATGCTATAGCGTTTTCCCATGACGAGGCCGGAGGTGGTGATCACCGACTGCGACCTTCCCGGCCAGGCCGGGGAGGACGTGCTGCGGTCGGCCGGGCTGTCGGTGACGAGGGCCAGCTGCGTCACCGAGGAGGACGTCGTCGAGGCGGCGCGCGGTGCCACCGCCTTGGTCGTGCAGTGGGCGCCGGTCAGCTCCGCGGTGCTCGACCAGCTGGGCTCGCTGCGCTTCGTGAGCCGGCTCGGCATCGGCTACGACATGATCGACGTGGAGGCCGCCGCGGCGCGGGGGATCGCGGTGGCCAACACACCGACCTACTGCGTCGAGGAGGTCGCGTCGCACACGGTGGCGATGCTGCTCGCCCTCACCCGTGGCCTGGTCGGCTATGACCGCGCCGTCCGGGCCGGCGAGTGGGCGCCCACCCAGGCCCGGCCGATGGCGGTGCGGCCGAGCACCACCACGGTCGCGGTGATCGGGTACGGCCGGATCGGCGCGCTCACCGCTCAGCACTGTCGCGCGCTGGGGTTCCGGGTCCTCGTGCACGACCCGTACGTCGACGCGGACGTCATCCGGCACGCCGGCTGCCAGCCGGTCGACCTCGACGAAGCCCTCTCGTCCGCCGACGCGCTGACCCTCCACGCCCCGTTGACCCCACGGACCCGGCACCTCGTCAACGCGCGCACGCTGGCCGCCGTGAAGCCGGGCGCGGTCATCGTGAACACCTGCCGTGGACCCCTGGTCGACGACGCCGCCCTGGTGGACGCACTGCGGTCCGGACGGCTCTCGGGTGCCGCCCTCGACGTGTACGAGTCGGAGCCGCTCGCGCCGGACCATCCGCTGTGCGGGCTCGACAACGTGATCCTGACCCCGCACGCGGCGTGGTACTCGCCGGAGGCCCTCGCCGACCTGCCGGTCCATGCGGCCAGGAACGTGGTCGACTTCCTGGCGGGGCGCCCAGTCGACTCGATCGTCAACGGCAACCGCGCGCCCGCAGGCTAGTCGGGCAGCAGAAGAGCGTCGAAGACCGTGTAGATGTTGGTCGACGCCGGGTTCTTCGTACCGGTCGTCTTCAGCTCGAGTACGTGGTCGCCCGGTGGCAGCGCCCCGGTGTCATAGACGACGACGCCGTCGCTGCGGGTCGGCGCGTAGAAGTCCGCCGTGCCGTGCAGCACCCCGTCGAGGTAGATGTCCGCCTTGCCCAGGTTGACGTCGCGGGTCGCGAGCAGCTGGCCCCGCGTGCCGGTGAACGGGACCCGCAGGTCGGCACCCGCCGCGAGGCCGACGAGGTGGTTACCACCGACGTCAGATGACCCTGCGTACGTCGACCAGCGGCCGGTCAGCTGCACCCGCGGGTCGGCGCTGTCGATCCAGGAGCCGTCGTACGACGACTGGTGCGCGATGTCGTCGACCAGCGCCCAGCCCGGCTGACCGGGCTCTGCCTCGAGTGCGACCCGGATTCCGCCGCAGGCCCGCGAGGTCACGTCGAATGCCAACGTGACATGGCTCCAGTGCCGGGCGTCCACGACCTGTTCGTCGATGACGCTGCCGTCGCACCGGCTGCGCGCCACGAACCGGGCCGGCGTGCCGTTCGTGACGACGTCGGCGGAGATCTCGTGATGCACCGAGTCGACGCCGACCGGTGGCAGGTCCTGGGGCGACGTCGGCAGGATCGCCTGGTGCAACGTGGACGGCTGCTCCGGTCGCGCCAGCACGTAGCCGACCCAGCCGTCGGCCTCGGCCAGCCGTTCGCGGAGCTCCGCACTGTCGAAGGCGGGGTCGTCGGCTCGGGTGGCTCCGGCCCGCCCGGTCGTGGTCCACCAGGCGTCCGCAGTGGCCTCGAAGTCGCCGTTCTTCACCACGCGCGGCGACATGTAGCCGTACCACTCGTCGGCGTCGGTGGTGAAGTCGGTGATCTGGCCGCGCAGGTTGCCGCCGGGTGCGAACCCCCACACGTACTCGTTGTCCTCGAGCGTCACCCTCGCCAGCGGCGACTGGTCGGTCGGCGAGGCGCACCAGCAGCGGAACGGGTAGCCCGCCTCCAGATGGTTGTCGTGCACGGAGACATCGGAGATCTGCACCTGTCGCTGGTCGGGGGCGTTGCCGCCGGTCGGCGCCCCTCCCCCGCCCCAGGCGATCAACGCCACGGCGCTGCAGCAGAGCCTGGCGTTCCGGCGGTCGACGACGATGTCGTTGTGGTCGATCTCGATGTCGTACGACGGCCGCGGCTCGTCGCTCGACCACCACGACGTCTCCCCTCCTCGTTCGTCCTGATAGCTCGCCCACACGTAGATGCCGTCGTCGCCGCTGCGTACGACGTTGCCGGTCGCTCGGATGTGCTGGGAGTTCTGGATACTGATGCCGTCGGTGTTGTGGCCGCCGACCGGGTTGGCGTCCTCGGTGGACGCGATGATGCGGGTGCCTTCGACCAGGCCGTGCCGCGTGGTGTAGAGGCCCAGGCTGAAGCTGCTCGCGCCGAGCATGGAGACGTCACGGACCTCGAACCGGTCCACCCGGTAGAAGCCGATCGCGGCG
>WHTB01000297.1 GCA_009379735.1 Propionibacteriales bacterium | reverse complement strand
TCGACGACGACGGGTATATGTTCATCGTCGACCGGGTGACGGACATGATCGTCACCGGTGGTGAGAACGTGTACTCGAAGGAGGTCGAAGACGCGCTCGCGGCGCACCCCTCCGTGGTGGAGGCCGCAGTGGTCGGCCGGCCCGACCCCGCGTGGGGCGAAACGGTGGCCGCCTTCGTGGTCCCTGAAGAAGGTAGGCAGATCGACGCGAACGAGCTCACGGCCTTCCTCGCCGACAAACTCGCAAAGAACAAGATCCCGCGCACCTTCGCGATCGTTCCCGAGTTGCCCCACACCCCCAGCGGCAAGGTGGCGAAGTTCACGCTTCGCGAGTCGCTCGCGGCAGACGCGGAGTGAGTGAAGACGACAGCATGGACGACTTCCTCCTTACCGACGACCAGAAGAAGCTCAAGGACGAGGCGCACGAGCTGGTACGCTGGGTCCCGCACGACATGATCGTGAAGATGGACAAGGACGAGATCCGCTTCCCGCGCGAGTTCCTTCGCGAGGCCGGAAAGCGCAACCTCCTCGGGATCCGCTACCCCAAGGTCTTGGGCGGCCGGGGCCTCGACTGGGTGTCGACCTGCATGGTCATGGAGGAGATCGGAACCCTCGGCTACGCCTTCGCCTGCACGTTCGGGATAGGCGCCGAACTCGTCTGCGACGCCATCGTCCAGCATGGCACCGAAGCCCAGAAGGAGAAATACGTCCGGCCGCTGCTGCGCGGCGACCTCTTCGCCGCCGAGGCCCTCACCCAGCCTCGAGGCGGTTCGGACTTCTTCGGCGCCACGACGACGGCCGAGGACAAGGACGACCACTTCGTCCTCAACGGCCAGAAGCGGTTCATCGTCGGTGCCGAGGGCGCGGACTTCTTCCTCGTCTACGCGCGCAGCAACCCGGACGCGAAGCCCCACGAGACGATCACCGCGTTCATCGTCGACCGCGGCCCCGGCGTCACCGTCGAGTACCTCTATGGCCTGATGGGTTCCCGCGGCGGCGGCACGGGCCGCCTGAGGTTCACAGATGTCAAGGTCCCGAAGGACAACGTCGTCGGCCGGGTGAACGGCGGTGCGGAGGTGTTCAACAGCATGATGATCCCCGAGCGCCTCGGGACCGCGGCCATGACCATCGGGCCCGCCGCGGCGGCCCTCGAGGTCGCTGGCGGCTACACCACGCGGCGCAAGGCCTTCGGGCAACCCATCAACCGTTTCCAGGGCGTGAGCTTCCAGGTCGCCGAGGCCGCCATGCTTCTCGACGCCTCCAGGTCCCTCGTGTACACGACGGCCCGAGCGGTCGACGCGGGCGAGGACCCCGCAGCGACCCGGCGGTACATCAGCGAGACCAAGAAGTTCGTCACCGAATCGTGCCAGCGGGTGGTCCACAACGCCATGCAGGTCATGGGCGGCATCGGCTACACCGACGTCTACCCGGTTGAGCGCCACCACCGCGACCTGCGCCTCGCGTCCATCTGGACCGGCACCAACGAGGTGATGAGCACGATCATCGCCCACGAGTGGTACACCGAATACGCCGAACACCTCGCCGAACGCCGGGCAGCGAAGGCCCACCGCCGCGACCTCGAGGCAGACCCGGTCAACGCCCGGGCCGCCGACGAGAAAGCCTACGAGTAGCAGCCCAGTCCCAGACGTCCACACGGCCTGGCGGGCCTGGTGGTTCGCCCGAACGGTTGTGGTCGGCTGACCGATGCACCGTGGTTCGGATGGACCAAGGTCCCGGTCGGCAGGGTCAATTGACCCTGGGTTCCACGGGGGGCTCGTCCCTAGCGTGGGTGGTGCTGGAGGGAGGGGTGGCAGCTGCGTGACCTGGGCGACGATAGACGGCAACGAGGCAGCGGCGCGGGTGGCGTACGCGCTGTCGGAGGTGATTGCGGTCTATCCGATCACGCCGGCGTCGCCGATGGGTGAGCTGGCCGACGAGTGGAGTACGGCGGGGCGGGTGAACCTGTGGGACTCGGTGCCCGAGGTCGTGCAGCTGCAGTCCGAGGGCGGGGCTGCCGGCACGTTGCATGGGGTGGTGCAGAAGGGAGCGCTGGGGACGTCGTTCACCGCCTCGCAGGGGCTGCTGCTGATGCTGCCGAATATGTTCAAGATCGCAGGGGAACTCACCCCGGCGGTGATTCACGTGGCGGCCCGGTCGGTTGCCACCCACGCGCTGTCGATCTTTGGTGATCACAGTGACGTGATGGCAGTCCGGACAGCCGGGTGGGCGATGCTGGCGGCCAGCTCGGTGCAGGAGGCGCAGGATTTCGCCCTGGTCGCGCACGCCGCGTCGCTGCGGACCCGGCTGCCGTTCCTGCACTTCTTCGACGGGTTCCGCACCTCGCATGAGATCGACAAGATCCGCCTGCTCGGCGAGGCCGACCTGCGGGCGCTGGTCGGCGAGGACGACGTGCTCGCGCACCGGCTGCGGCGGCTGTCTCCGGACCGGCCGGTGCTGCGCGGCTCGGCGCAGAACCCGGACGTGTTCTTCCAGGCCCGGGAGGCGGCCAACCCGTTCTACGACGCGGTACCGGGTGTCGTTGGGCAGGTGATGGAGGAGCTGGCCGGGCTGACCGGGCGGCGCTACGGGCTGGTCGACTACTCCGGCGCGCCGGACGCGGAACATGTCGCGGTGGTCATGGGTTCGGGGGCGGGCGCGCTGGCGGAGACGGTCGACGAGCTGGTCGGTCGCGGAGTGCCGGTCGGCATGGTGACGGTGCGGCTGTACCGGCCGTTCCCCGGTGAGGCGCTGGTCGCCGCCCTGCCGGCCAGCGTCCGCCGGATGGCCGTGCTCGACCGGACGAAGGAGCCGGGCGCGCCGGGTGAGCCGCTGTACCAGGACGTGGTGGCCGCGCTGGCCGAACAGGGGCGCGGCGACGTCGCGGTCATCGGCGGCCGGTACGGGCTGTCCAGCAAGGAGTTCACCCCGGCCATGGTCAAGGGAGTCTTCGAGGAGCTGGCCCGGCCCGCGCCTCGGCGGCACGTCACGATCGGCATCGTCGACGACGTCACAGGCACCAGCGTCCAGCCTGACGAGGGGTTCCGGGTGCCGACCCGCGCGATGCAGGCGGTCTTCTTCGGCCTGGGCAGCGACGGCACCGTGGGCGCCAGCAAGACCAGCATCAAGATCATCGGTGAGCACAGCGGCCAATACGCGCAGGGCTACTTCGTCTACGACTCCCGCAAGGCCGGCTCGGTCACCGTCTCACACCTGCGGTTCGGACCGGACCCGATCCGCTCCACCTACCTGGTGGAGGAGGCCGACTTCGTGGCCTGCCACCAGTTCGGGCTGCTGGAGCGGATGAAGGTGCTGGACCTGGCCCGGCAGGGGGCGACCGTCCTGCTCAACAGTCCCCACCCCGCCGAGGAGGTGTGGTCGCACCTGCCCGTCGAGGTGCAGCGGCAGATCCTGGCCAAGGACCTGCGCTGTCACGTCATCAACGCCCACCGGATCGCCCACGAGCTCGGGCTGGGCGGCCGGATCAACACGGTCATGCAGGCGTGCTTCTTCACGCTCTCCGGGGTGCTGCCGGTCACGGAGGCCACCGCAACCCTCAAGCGGGCGGTCGCCGAGACATACGGCAGGCGCGGCCCGGCGGTGGTGGCGCGCAACCAGGCCGCGATCGACCGGGCCCAGGCCGAGCTCACCCCGCTCAAGGTCCCCGACACCGTCGAGGGAGACCAGCACCGGATGCCGCCGCTGCCGGATGACGCGCCGGAGTTCGTCAAACGGGTCACCAAGCGGATGCTCGACGGGGAGGGAGATCTGCTACCGGTGAGCGCGCTGCCGGTCGATGGCACCTTCCCCACCGGCACCGCCCGCTGGGAGAAGCGCGCGCTCGCCCAGGAGCTCCCGGTCTGGGACCCCAGCATCTGCATCGACTGCGGCAAGTGCACGATCGTGTGCCCGCACGCGGCGATCCGGATGAAGGTGTACGACCCGGCGGCGCTCGCCCACGCACCGGATGGCTTCGCGTCCAAGGACTACGGGGGCCGGGAGCTGCCCGGCCAGAAGCTGACCGTGCAGGTGGCGCCGGACGACTGCACCGGCTGCGGCATCTGCGTGGACGTGTGCCCGGTCCGCAGCAAGGACAACCGCACCCACAAGGCGCTCAACCTCGCCCCGGCCATTGATCACCGTGACCTGGAGCGACCACGGTGGGCATTCTTCGAGCGCATCCCCGAGGTGGACCGGACCGCGGTGCGGCGGGACACCGTGAAGGGCTCCCAGCTGCTGCAGCCGCTGCTGGAGTTCTCCGGCGCCTGCGCCGGCTGCGGCGAGACCCCCTACCTCATGCTGCTCACCCAGCTGTTCGGGGATCGGCTGGTGGTCGCCAACGCCACCGGCTGCTCGTCCATCTACGGCGGCAACCTGCCCACCGCACCCTGGGCACAGAACCCGGAGGGCCGCGGCCCGGCCTGGTCGAACTCGCTGTTCGAGGACAACGCCGAGTTCGGGCTGGGGCTGCGGCTCGGCCACGAGCGGCAGCTGGCCGACGCGCGGCGGCTGCTCACCGCACTCGCCCCCGCCGTCGGGGAGGACCTCGCGCGCACGATCCTGGACGCCGACCAGTCCGACGAGGCGGGCATCGCGGCGCAGCGCCGGCGGGTCGCCGACCTCAAGTCCCGGCTGGCAGGGCGCCGCCCCGGGCTGGGCGAGCCGGCGCAGCGGCTGCTCACCCTGGCCGACGAGCTGGTGCGCAGGAGCTTCTGGATCGTCGGCGGCGACGGCTGGGCCTACGACATCGGGTTCGGCGGCCTGGACCACGTGCTCAGCTCCGGACGCAACGTCAACCTGCTGGTGCTGGACACCGAGGTGTACTCCAACACCGGCGGCCAAGCGTCCAAGGCCACCCCGCGCGGGGCGGCGGCCAGGTTCGCCACCTCCGTCAAGCCGACCGCGAAGAAGGACCTCGGCGCGATCGCCCGCGCCTACGGCGACGTGTACGTCGCCCAGGTGGCGCTCGGCGCCAGCGACATGCAGACGGTTCGCGCGCTGCTGGAGGCCGAGGCGTGGCCAGGGCCGTCCCTGGTCATCGCCTACTCGACCTGCATCGCCCACGGCATCGACATGGCGACCTCGATGACCCACCAGAAGGCCGCGGCGGCCAGCGGCTACTGGCCGCTGTACCGCTACCACCCGAGCGCCGCCGACGGCGCTCGCCCGTTCAAGCTCGACTCCAAGCGCCCCACAATGCCGCTGGCCGACTTCGCCCTC
>WHTB01000287.1 GCA_009379735.1 Propionibacteriales bacterium | reverse complement strand
GTCGGTGCAGGTCGACGCCGAGGTCCGCCTCGACACGCCGGTCTCGATCAGCAACCGCGACGTGATCATCGTCTTCGGGTACCAGTCGCCGACGGAGTTCTACTACGCCCACCTGTCGCAGGACAACACGACGTACCCGCACAACGGGATCTTCGTGGTCAACAACGCCGACCGGGTACGGATCGAGGACCAGTGGAACGGCACGGTCGGGGCACCTCCGGCGGTCACTGACGAGGAGTATCACCGGGTGCGCGTACGGCACTGTGCCGGGACCGGGGAGATCGCGGTGTACATGGACGGAGCATCGACGCCGCTGATGACCGCGACGGACACGACGTTCTCGTCCGGCCGCGTCGGCTTCGGATCGTTCGACAACATCGGCCGGATGCGTGATCTCACCGTGACGGGCTCCGCGATCAACCGTTCCCCGGTGGTCAAGCCGATCGAGAACCAGGTCGTCCCGGTGGGCCGCCTGCTCGAGGTGACGGCTGCGGCAGAGGACGCGGACGGCGACCCACTCATGTTGGCGCTGACGGAAGCGCCGAAGGGCGCCACGATCGAGGCGGAGTCGGGCGCAATCAGGTGGCGCGCTGCTACGCCACCCAGCGACGAGCCGATCCCGTTCACGGTCAGCGTCTCGGATGGCCAGGAGACTGTGACGACGTCGTTCGCGGTCACCGTGCAGGTGCCGTGAGATGGCTGCCATGTCGCGCAACCGACCCCTCCGGCTGGCCGCCGGGGCGACCTTCCTGACGCTCGTGGCCGGCATCGCGCTCAACGCGCTGCCGGCGCAAGCGGCGCCGGACCTGACCGAGCCGCTCCTCCTTCGACCGGGAGTCACCGAGAACTCTGCGGTGCCCGAGACGTGGGACCTGGACATCCGTGACCTCAACCGCGAGCAGGCGGCGGCCGCCGCGGACAAGTTGAGCAGTCGCCTCTACGGCACGTCACGTGGGGTCCTGCATGAGCCACTCACGATCACCACTGACTACTCCGACGAGGTCGTAGTCGGCATGCACATCGCGGCGGCGTCGATCCAGGGCGCCGAGCTCCGGGTTGTGACCGACGACGAGACGTACGGCCTCTCCTGGCCGCGCGCCGACTCCACCCACCGCCCGAACACCCTGTACTGGTTCACACTGCCGGCGGGAGACCAGACGGTGTCCTTCTCGGTCGAGGACTCGAACGGCGTGGTCGTGGTGGACTCGTACCGCTACTTCGCTTCCACCAACGACCTTCCGGAAGACCTCACCACCGCGCCGCTGCCAGTTTTCGTGCCGCCCGAGCCGCTCGAGAACACCAAGCTCGACGGGTACCGCGGGATCTGGTTCACGCTCGGACAGTTCTCCGAGTACGGCGACAAGTACTCCGGTGGACTGGGCACGTACACCATGAAGCACACACCCCTTGCGGTGTACGCACCCGAGGTCAACAAGACGTTCTTCACCTACGGCGGCACCCTGGCTGCCGACAGCAAGCACCTCCTGAACATGGCGTCGTACTACGACCACGCAACGCACACCGTCCCGCGGCCCACCGTGGTCCACGACAAGGGCAAGGACGGGGTCATCGACCCGCACGACAACGCGAGCATCCAGATCGCAGACGACGGCCACCTCTGGATCTTCGTCAGCGGACGGGCGCGGGCGCGGCCCGGGTTCAAGTACCGCAGCGTCGAGCCGTACAGCGTCGACGAGTTCGAGCAGGTGACCACGGAGGAGATGACCTACCCACAACCGACCTATCTCGAGGGGCAGGGGTTCATCCACCTGTTCACCAAGTACACCCAGGGTCGTGAGCTCTACTGGGAGACCAGCGACGCGACGGGCAGGAACTGGTCCGAGGACCAGAAGCTGGTCGGCTTTGGTGGTCACTACCAGTCCAGTGCGGAACGGAACGGGCTTGTCGCCACGGTGTTCAACTACCACCCCGGTGGCAACGTCGACCGCCGCACCAACCTCTACTTCCTTCAGTCCGCGGACGGAGGCGAGACCTGGCGGACGGCGGACGGCGCCGTCGTCGAGACACCGCTGAGCACGGTCGACAACCCGGCCATGGTCGTCGACTACGCGGCGCAGGGGCGACTCGTGTACCTGAAGGAGGTCACCTTCGACCAGCACGGGAGCCCAGTGATCTTGTACGTGACGAGCGGTGACCACCGACCGGGGCCGGCCGGTGACCCGCGGACTTGGCACGTCGCGCACTGGGGCGACTCGGGCTGGCAGGTCCACGACATCACCTCGTCGGACCACAACTACGACTCGGGCAGCCTCTATGTCGACGGTGACGAGTGGACCGTCGTCGCTCCCACCGACCCGGGCCCACAGCCGTACCAGACCGGTGGCGAGATGGTGCAGTGGAAGAGCACCGACGACGGCGTCACATGGACACGCGCTGCACAGGTCACCGACAACAGCGACTACAACCACACGTACGCGCGTCGTCCGCTTGACGTCAACGATCCGTTCTACGTGTTCTGGGCGGACGGCGACCCGACGGAGTTCAGCCCGTCCCGGCTCTACTTCGGCGACAGCACGGGCGACCGTTACTGGCGGCTCCCCGACCAGATGGATGAGGACGTCGCACGGCCGGTCTCGATGTTCGACGACCCGTGCGATCCTCCGGACGCCAACCCGACGGTCGTGATGGGCGACGTCGACAGTGACGTGCCGAACCGGCACGCAGAGGCAGGATGCACCGTCGACGACCTGATCAGGGACGAGGACAGCTGGAACAGCAAGGGCCCCTTCATGGTCCACGTGCAGGATGTCTCGGCGAGGCTCACGACGCGGGGAGTCATCAGCAGCCAGGAACGCGCTGCGATCATCAGTGCGGCAGCCCGGTCCTCGATCGGGGACTGACTCCGACCAAGATCAGCAAAGGGTGGTGGGCCACAGTCGTGGCCCACCACCCTTGCCGTGGGTGCGATGTTCGTCAGGGAAGTTGTGTCACCCGCCGGTACTGCGCCATGACCTCGTCGGCCGTCGCGACCCGGTCGAGGAACATCAGACTGTCCATCCGGCAGTTGCACGGGTTGTTCTCCCGGTTGTTCTGCGGGAAGCTCCCGCCGACCTTGATGCCGCGCGGGTCGGTCGGCGACGTGAAGAACGGTCCCTCACCGCCGACACCCCAGGGATCGCCCGGCACGGTGTAGAAGCCATCGAGAGGTTCACCGTCCTTGTACAGCGCCATCGTCCCGTCGTCGAAGTCGAAGGTGGCGGCGAGGAACACCCACTCGTCCTGCGGGAGCAGGCTCTGCCAGTCCTCGGTCGCGGCGAAGGTCTGGGAGCTCGAACCGTCGATCCGGCGGCCCAACGCCACCAGGCGCAGCTCCCCGTTGACGTTGATCAACTCGATCAGCGCCCGCACCGCATGACCGTCCGAGTCGCCGCTGAGGATCCCGGCCAACCCGACCGCGCCGAAGAAGTCGCTCGGGTTCGCCGTGTTGGAGTTCGGGCTCGGGTTCTGGCCGGTCATCTTGAACCAGCCCATCACGGTCGTGCCCTGCACCTTGTTGAAGGCGTTCAGGCTCGGCACTCCGGTCTCGGAGAAGATGCCAGCCTTCCAGTCGTCGTTGCCGGCGGTCGTCGGGTTGACCTGCTGGAACTGGGCCGAGGTGTTGCTTCCTCGGTGGGCGCCATCCGGCACTCGCATCGCCTTGCCGCCGTTGACAAGGTTGAGGATGGTGTCGGAGAAGCCCTGGTCCAGTTCCATCGCGGCGTTCGGTGGGAATGCGTGCTCGAAGTCGTAGTAGGCGGCCAGGCTGCGGACGAGGCTGGGGTGGACGTCCGGAGTGACGGGCACCGGGCGTGCGCCGGTCACCTTCCAGATCTTCCCGTTCGCCTTGGCCAGCAGGTAGAGCTCACCCTCGCCGTCGGTGCCGAAGCGCAGATCGACGCGCGCGTCTCCCGCCAGGTCCTGCATCGATACGCGCTTGCCGGCGTCGTCGAGGATTCTCAGCTGGTAGAGGGTCGCGAGCTGTTCCTTGCCTCGGCGCATCTCGCCCGCGTTGGTGTAGAACACCCGGCCGTCGACCAGGTCACCGAACACGTACTTCCCCTTCAACTCAGGGATGTCGTCACCGCGGTAGACGAACCCACCGCTGATCGCGTGCCCACTGTCGAGCGTGCACGGCCAGCCGTCCGGCGGGTCATGGTCGAACGCAGCCACGGGGTACGTGTAGCCGAACTGCTCGTCGTCCTCCGGAAGTGGGTAGAGGTTGCAGCGGTCCGCCCTGTTGAAGACGAACCGGCCCTCCCGCTCGCTCCAGCCGAAGTTGTCCCCCGCCTGGACGTCATAGACCGCCTCGATGGCGTGCTCGCCGATGTGGCCGAGGAACATCCGCCCGCTGCCGCCGGTGTCCCAGCTGAACCGGTGCGGGTCACGCATGCCGATCGCGTAGATCTCGCCGAGCGTGCCGGGCTCGCCGACGAACGGGTTCGACGGCGGGATGCCGTACTCCCCGTTGTCGCCGTTCGTCCCGAAGGGGTCGATGCGCAAGATCTTGCCGTGGGGCATGGCGCGGTCCTGGGGGACGTCGGTCGACGTGCCACGGCCACCATCGCCGGCGGCAACATAGAGCAGCCCGTAGTCCTCGTCTCCCGGCTCCGCGTTGGGGTTGAACGCGATCTGCTGGATGCCGTGGACGTTGCTCGCGAACCCGAGCCGAATAACCTCGCGCTGGGTCCCGCTGAAGGTGTCCGCGGCCGGGTCGTCTGCGGTCCACTCCGTGATGACGCCGTGCACGGCCGTGTTCGGTTGCGGGGTCAGGTCCGGGGTCTTCGTCGTGAGCGCGTCATTCGCCTCGGTGTGCACCGTGTAGAACGTCCCGGTGTCGGCGAACTCCGGGTGGAATGCGGTGAACCCGAAGCCGCTGCCTAGGCCACGGCCGGACCAGAAGTCGGGCGCGAACCGAGCACCGACGTCGAGGTACGGGGTCGGCGTGCCGTCCTCGACGAGGTAGAGCTTGCCGTTGAGATCCGGCACGTACATTCGTCCGGAGCCGTCCGGCACCTCACCGAGGTAGTTGATCCGGGCCTGGCGCATCAGGCGTGGGTCGACCGGTGCCGGCACCGGTTCGGACTTGGGGAACGAGGCGAACTCCTCGACCGTGAGGGCAAGGCCGGCATCCACCGGGTCGGTCGGGATCGGGTCGTCGATCGGTGCGTCTGACTGTGCTGTCGCCTGCGGCACCCACAAGGTGGCGAGGAGCAGTGCGACAACGGTAAGGAGGAACCATCGGGGTTTGGACATCCGCCTACCATCCGTCCGCGTAGAGAGTTGCTGGAGGACGGGGTCGGCCCGCGAGGCTGACACGCGAGCCGACCCCAGCTGGGGACCTGCTGGCCGGGCGCGTCGGTCAGTCCTGCTGCGTCGCGTCCTGACCGGGGCCGCCGACGAGCACGTCAGTCCCGGCCTCGCCGTACAGCGCGTCGTCACCGCGGTCGCCGACGAGGACGTCGTCGCCGTCACCGCCGCAGACGACGTCGTCACCGCTTCGGGCCTGCACGACATCGGCACCGTCGAGCGCGGCGATGACGTCGGG
>WHTB01000010.1 GCA_009379735.1 Propionibacteriales bacterium | reverse complement strand
GCTCATCAGGTAGAACAGCTGGTCCTCACTGACCTTGGACACCGTCGCCTCGTGCGCCATCGACACGTCGTCCTCGCGGACGTCGACGTACGGGTAGGTGTCGGAGCGGCTGATCTGGTCGACCAGCAGCGCGTCGCACTTGACGATGCTCGCGGAGTGGTGGGCGCCCTCGTCGACCTGGACCAGGCCGCGGTACGACGTGCGGCCGCCGGCGCGGGCCACCGACTTCGAGATGATCGAGCTCGACGTATGCGGGGCGCAGTGCACCATCTTGGCGCCGGCATCCTGGTGCTGGCCCTCACCCGCGAACGCGACCGACAGGGTCTCGCCCTTGGAGTGCTCACCCATCAGGTAGACGGCGGAGTACTTCATCGTCACCTTCGAGCCGATGTTGCCGTCGACCCACTCCATCGTCGCGCCGGCCTCGCAGGTCGCCCGCTTGGTGACCAGGTTGTAGACGTTGTTGGACCAGTTCTGGATCGTCGTGTAGCGGCAGCGTGCGCCCTTCTTCACGATGATCTCGACGACCGCCGAGTGCAGCGAGTCGGACGAGTAGATCGGCGCCGTGCAGCCTTCGACGTAGTGCACGTAGGCGTCCTCGTCGACGATGATCAGCGTGCGCTCGAACTGGCCCATGTTCTCGGTGTTGATCCGGAAGTAGGCCTGCAGCGGGATGTCGACGTGCACACCCTTCGGCACGTAGATGAACGAGCCGCCGGACCACACCGAGGTGTTGAGCGACGCGAACTTGTTGTCGCCGACCGGGATCACCGTGGCGAAGTACTCCTTGAACAGCTCGGGCTGCTCACGCAGCGCCGTGTCGGTGTCGAGGAACAGCACGCCCTGCTCCTCCAGGTCCTCACGGATCTGGTGGTAGACGACCTCGGACTCGTACTGCGCGGCGACGCCGGCGACCAGCCGCTGCTTCTCCGCCTCGGGGATGCCCAGCCGGTCGTAGGTGTTCTTGATGTCCTCGGGGAGCTCCTCCCACGAGGTCGCCTGCTTCTCGGTCGACTTGACGAAGTACTTGATGTTGTCGAAGTCGATGGCGCCGACCTCGCCGCCCCAGGTCGGCAGTGGCTTGCGGTGGAACAGCTTCAGACCCTTCAGACGCAGGTCGAGCATCCACTCGGGCTCGCCCTTGCGACCAGAGATGTCGCGGACGACGGCCTCGGACAGGCCACGCTTCGCGGTGGCGCCGGCGGCGTCGGAGTCAGACCAGCCGTACTCGTAGCGGCCTAGACCGTCGAGCTCGGGATGCGCAGTGGTCGTCATGAAAGACGGGTCCTCTCTATTGCGATTTCTTCGGAGGGGTCTGCTGGGTTGTCAGACGGGTGGGACAGGGCGCGTACGGCGTTGGGGATGTGAGTCGTGCACACCCCGTCGCCGTGGGCGATGGTGGCCAGCCGCTGGACGTGCCGCCCGAGCAGCCGGGCGAACACCTCCGTCTCGGCCTCGCACAGCTGGGGGAACTCGGTGGCGACGTGTGCCACCGGGCAGTGGTGTTGGCACAGCTGCTGACCGGACTGGACGTCGCGTACGGACGCGGCGTAGCCGTCCTGGGTGAGCGCCTCCGCGAGGGCGTCGGCCCGATGTTCCGGACCGGCGGCCTCGACGAGAGCTGCGTAACGCTCCTCGAGGTCGGCGACGCGGCGCCGGGCAAATGCCTCGACCGCACCGTCGCCGCCCTGCTCGGCCAGGAACCGGAGGGCACTCGCCGCGAGGTCGTCGTAGTCCTGGCGGAACTCGTCGCGACCCGAGTCGGTCAGCGCGAACACCTTGGCCGGGCGGCCGCGCCCCCGGTGGCCGTAGACCCGCTGCTCGCGGGACTCGATCAGGCCCTCCTCGACCAGGTGGTCGAGGTGCCGGCGGACGGCCGCGGTGGTGAGGTCGAGGCGAGCGGCCAGGTCGGCCGTGGTCGACGGGCCTTGCTGCAGGATCGACTGCGCCACACGCTCCCGCGTGGGCGTCTCGTCGACGGCTGCGACGCCGGCTCGGCGCGCCTCCGTGGCTCCTGCCTTTTTCACAACACCCATGTTGTCTTATTACCCCGAGCGCATTCAAGCAAGGGTCCCCTAACATTGCCTGGCCCAGCCTCAATCTGCCCCCTTCCGGGACGTGGCCGGCAGCGCGTACCTACACTCGACGCCGTGCCCCAGCCCCCGTCCGGTGAGCCCGCGGTCGTCATCGCCGACCTGGTGATGCGCTACGGCGACACGGTCGCCGTGGACGGGCTCAGCCTCAGCGTGCCCGGCGGGGTCATCGCGGCCGTCCTCGGGCCGAACGGCGCCGGCAAGACCACCACGCTGGAGACCTGCGAGGGCTACCGCCGCCCGCAGTCGGGCCGGGTGCGGGTGCTCGGCCTCGACCCGGTCGCCGACCGGCGGGCGCTGCTGCCCCGGATCGGCGTGATGTTGCAGAGCGGCGGAGCCTGGTCGGGCGTCCGCGCGCACGAGATGCTGCGCCATGTCGCCGCACTCCACGCCGACCCGCTGCCGGTCGACGTACTCGTTGAGCGGCTCGGGCTGCGCGAGTGCGGCCGCACGCCCTACCGGCGGCTGTCGGGCGGCCAGCAGCAGCGGCTCGGCCTGGCGATGTCGCTGGTCGGACGGCCCGAGCTGCTGTTCGTCGACGAGCCGACCGCCGGCCTCGACCCGCAGGCGCGGCACACGGTCTGGGACCTGCTCCGCGAGCTGCGCTCCGGCGGCGTCACGGTGGTGCTCACCACGCACTTCATGGACGAGGCGGAGCGGCTGGCCGACCAGGTCTACGTCGTCGACCACGGTCGGGTGGTCGCGGCCGGCACGCCCGCGGCGCTGACCGCGGCGTCGACCGTGGGGCCGCAGCAGGCCAGCCTGAGCTTCCGGGCCCGACCCGGTCTCGACATCGCGTCGCTGGAGGCCACCCTGCCGTCCGGGTTCCAGGTCCTGGAGCAGCCGGCCGGCGAGTACGCCGTGCTCGGCCCGGTGGCGCCCGGCACGCTGGCGCGGGTGACCACCTGGTGCTCGGACCACGACGTACTCCCGGAGGGCCTGCAGATCGGCCGACGGACCCTCGAGGACGTGTTCCTGGAGCTGACCGGACGGGACCTGCGCTGATGAACGGCACGTTCGCACCGGCCGCGTCGGCCGCACCGCTGCACCGCATGGTGCGGGCCCAGACCGTGATGGAGGCCCGGCTGCTGCTGCGCAACGGCGAGCAGCTCGTGCTCGCGCTGGTGATCCCGCTCGTCGTGCTGGTCGCGGGCGTGCTGGCCGCGGAGCGGTTCGACCTTGTTGAGGGAGACGCCGTCGGCCACCTCACACCGGGTGTCGTCGCGCTCGCGGTGATGTCGACCGCCTTCACGTCGTTGGCCATCGCCACCGGTTTCGAGCGGAGGTACGGCGTGCTCAAGTGGCTGGGCAGCTCGCCCCTCCCCCGGGCCGGCCTGCTGCTCGGCAAGACGTCCGCCCTGCTGCTGGTCGAGGTCGGGCAGATCGGCTGCATCGCCGCCGCCGCGTACGCCCTCGGCTGGCGGCCCACACCCGGCGCCGCCGGAGCCCTGGGCCTAGTGCTCGCGGTCGGACTCGGCACGCTGGCGTTCGCGTCGCTCGGCCTGCTGATGGCCGGGACGCTGCGCGCCGAGGCGACGCTGGCCGCGGCCAACCTGGTTTTCGTGCTGCTCGCGATCGGCGGCGGGGTGGTGGTGTCGCCGCGGGAGTACGGAGAGGTGGGCGACGTACTCCGGCTGCTGCCGTCCGGTGCGCTGCACGAGGCAATCGCCTCCGCTCTCGGCGACGGGTCGATCGCCTGGGGCGCCTGCGGCGTGCTCGTGGTGTGGGCGGCGCTCGGGTCGGCACTCACCGCACGGACGTTCCGATGGGAGTGACGGCGACGGCTGGGCCGGTCCGGCGGCCGCGGCTGCAACCCTGGGCGGACCGCTGGATGCGGCCACTGGCGGTCGCAACGATGGCCGGCAACATCGGCATCGTCGTCACGGGCGGCGCCGTGCGGCTGACCGGTTCAGGCCTGGGCTGCCCCTCGTGGCCTCGGTGCACCGAGGAGTCGTTCGTGCCGCACGGCGCGCTCGGCATCAACGGCGCGATCGAGTTCGGCAACCGGATGATGACGTTCGTCCTGGCGGCGATCGCCATCGCGACCTGGGTCGCCGCCGTCAACCTGAGCCGCCGGCGTCCGGACCTGGTGCGCCTAGCCACCGTCTTGGCCCTCGGCATCCCGGGACAGGCCCTGCTCGGTGGTGTCACGGTGCTGACCGACCTCAACCCGTGGGTCGTCGGCCTGCACCTGATGCTGTCGATGGTGCTGATCGCGTGGTCGGTGATGCTGCTGCACCTGCTCCGGCCGGCCGGAGCGCCCCCGCTCGTCCGCGACTCGGCGGTGCAGCGGGTCGCGCCGGCGCTGGCCGGCGTCGCGTTCGTGGTGCTGTACCTCGGGACCGTGGTCACCGGCTCCGGCCCGCAC
The DNA here is from genome assembly GCA_009379735.1 of Propionibacteriales bacterium. GTDB lineage: Bacteria > Actinomycetota > Actinomycetes > Propionibacteriales > Nocardioidaceae > WHTB01. Next base: position 30,882 of record WHTB01000010.1, on the reverse strand, counting down.
GCGGGAGACGTCGACGCACCGCGCAACGGGCTCGACCCGCAGCTGTGGAGCCACGTCCACGCCGCCGGGGTGTATCTGCTGGTCGGGCTGACCGTGCTCACGGTCGTGCTGCTGCGGCGCTCCGGTCCGGCCGCGGCGGTCCGGCCGGCGTACGCGCTGCTCGCCGTCGAGGCCGGCCAGGGCGTCGTCGGCTTCACCCAGTACTACCTCGACCTGCCCGCCCTGCTGGTCGGCCTCCACCTGCTGGGTGCCGCCCTGCTCACGGCCACGGTCACCCACCTGCTGCTGACGGTCCGCGCACGCTCGGGGTGACGTAGAAATTTGCCCAACTGGGCAATCTTCGACGCGCAGGTGTGTTTCGCGGCTGGCATACGGTTCCGCCCCACCCGAAGTTCGTACGCCCCGCGCCTTGCAAGGCTCGGGGTGTACGTGGAACACGCGGTTACGCCTCGTTCACGGGCCGCACACCGGTGGCCGCCGCCAGTGCATACGCGCAACCTCGGCGCGAGTCGGGGCGCCGGGGCTAGGACTTGTCGCGGTTCTGGCCTTTGTTGGCGAACCTGACGTCGACGGACTGGAAGCCCTTGGTGCGCTGCGCGTTGGCGTACCCGGCGTAGGCGCGCCGGTCGGCCGGTGTCAGGTCGACGTTGTCGGTGAACGGCGTGAGCAGGGCTCGAGGGTAGAGCCGCTGGTCGTGGACGACGTTGACCTCGGCCGCGATCACCACGGTCACCGCGCCGAGGTAGATCCAGGCGACCAGGCCGAGCACCAGCGCGAACACGCTGTTGGTGATGCTCGCCTCGCGGACGACCCCGTCGACGAACGCCGCGCCGGACAGCTGCAGCAGGTGCCAGACCACCGCAGCGAGAACCGCGCCCGGCGCGGCCGCCCGCAGCGACTGGCGGTGCGCCGTCGCCATCCGCAGCAGCACGACGAAGATGGCGGCGTTGAGCGTGATGGTGGCCAGCGTGACCAGCAGCTTGGGCCAGCCACCCAGGTCGACCCCGAACACATCGACCCGGCTGCCGAGCGCCGACAGCAAGGTCGTGCCGAGGATGGCGAATCCGGCGGTGATGAGCAGGACCATGCTGCGCAGCCTCGACAGGAACGGGTTGGGGCGCCGGTTGCGTGGGACCGCCCAGGCGACGTTCATCGCGTTCTGCGTCGCCTGGGCGATGCCGAGCGCGCCGTACACCAGGCCGAGGGCACCGACCAGCACCCCGGCGCCGCTGCCCGGCAGACCCTCCGGCCGGCCGAGCTGGTCACCGATCACCGGGAACTGGCTGAGCGCCGAGTCGAGGATCCAGTCACGGAGGTCCGGGTTGCCCTGCAGCAAGATGCCGAGGACCGACGAGCCGAGCAGCAGCAACGGGACGATGGACAAGAACGCGTAGAACGTGATCAGCGCGGCCAGGTAGTGGCCCTGGTCGTCGAAGTACTTGTAAACAACCGCAAGCGGGAAGCCGGCCCACCGATGGCGCCGCTGGAACGCGTCCAACCGCTCCGTCATGCTCCCCGACGGTACGGCGTCAGTGGGCGGCGGTCTCCGCCGGGCGGCACACATCGGCCCAGACGGCCGGCTCGAGCGGTGCGGCCGACCGGTCGCGGCCCGACCACAGCACGCAGTCGTCGATGACGGCCACCAGCAGGTCGTACATCCGCTCGTCCGCGTCGGACACGCACGCCGTCGCGATGCCCTGGACGCCGCAGCGCACGATCGTCGGTGCCGAGTCGCGGCGGAAGCGGCGGACCGACACCTGCGTGTAGCGGGAGAACTTGCGCGCCCACCGCTCGGCGTGCGGGGCCGAGCCCAGCGCCTGCCGGCTGGAGTCCCGCAACGAGCCCGGCTCGCGGCCGTCGAGGTCGGCCAGCATCCGCTCGCAGGCGAACACGCCCACCGCGAGCGCCTGCTGACGCTCCGCGGGCGCGATCGGCAGCGCGCTGGTCGCAGTCCGCAGGGCGATCTCGGCGTCCCAGCGCACCTCCTCGCTGGTCAACCCGATGACCGACGGGATCAACGGCGCCAGCCGCGGCCGTGTCGCATCGGACGTGTGGTCGTTGACCAACCGCGCCAGCGAGGACAGCAGCGGATGGGTGCAGGACGGATGGTCGCTCCATCGCTCGCCGGCGAGGAAGGACGCGAGCTCCATGAAGCAGGCACCGCGACGCGGGTTGCGGTGCTTGCCCCGCGCGAGCAATGGGAGCAGGTCCAGATGGTCGGTACTGACAGCCACGAGCTCACCCCACAAGGGACACGAACACTTTGCCCCAGTCTGCGCCTCGCCGCCGACAGATGACAACGGGTATGCCCCAGCAGGTGAGTCAGCGGGTGGCTCAGCCGAGCAGGATTGGGTCGACCGCGACCGCCACGAACAGGATGGCGAGATACATGTTCGACCAGTGGAACAGCCGCATCGGCCGGAGCCCGGCACCCTCCGCACCGCGCCGAGCACGCCACTGCAGCAGGTGCGCCTCGACCAGCAGCCACCCGCCGAGCAGCCCGGCGACGACGGGATAGAACCAGCCGGTGCCCGCGACCGGCCACAGCACGAGGCTGGTCGCCACGGTCAGGTAGGAGTACGCGGTGATCTCGGCCGCCACCCGGCGTGGCGTCGCGACGACCGGCAGCATCGGCACGTCGGCGGCGGCGTAGTCGTCGCGGTAGCGGAACGCCAGCGCCCAGGTGTGCGGCGGCGTCCAGAAGAACACCACCACGAACAGCACGACGGGAGTCCACGCGAGCGACCCGGTGACCGCGGTCCAGCCGATCAGGGCCGGGAAGCAGCCGGCCGCCCCGCCCCAGACGACGTTGTGCGCCGTCCGCCGCTTCAGCAGCAGGGTGTAGCCGAGGACGTAGAACAGGTTCGCGGTCAGCGCCAGCATCGACGACAGCCAGTTGACCAGCAGGCCGAGCCAGAGCGTGGACACGACGCCGAGCACCAGGCCGAAGACCAGTGCGGCGGTGGGGGTGACCGCGTGCCGCGGCAGCGGACGGCGCCGGGTGCGGCGCATCCGCTCGTCGATGTCGCGGTCGAGTACGCAGTTGAGCGCGTTGGCCGACCCGGCCGACAGGGTGCCGCCGACCATGGTCGCGACGACCAGCCACAGCCCGGGGATCCCGCGCTCGGCCAGGAACATCACCGGGACCGTGGTGACGAGCAGCAGCTCGATGATGCGTGGCTTGGTCAGGCCGACGTAGGCCCCGACCACGTCCCGCCACGACGACGCATCGGGCCGGACCGTGCCGTGCGCAAGCACCGGCACCTGCGGTTCGATGGCCGTCACGAAAACCTCGGTCTGCTCAGCGAGAGTTGCCGGAGCTTCCGCCCGGCGGATCGCCCCGAGTCTAGTGCCGCACAGCCGCGTCGTCCGACCCGCCCCGAGGGTGCAGCGGCTGGGGTGGCGGCGGTAGCGTCGTGCCTGTCCGACCCGTGACCTGACAGAAGGGCTCACCGCCGTGGGCATCGCCGAGCCAGCCGCCACGACTCCGCTGCCGTGGACCGACCTCGACCAGCGTGCGGTCGACACGATCCGGGTGCTCGCGATGGATTCCGTCGAGCAGGTCGGCAACGGCCACCCGGGTACGGCGATGAGCCTCGCGCCGGCCGCGTACCTGCTCTTCCAGAAGCTCATGCGGCACAACCCGGACGACCCCGACTGGGCTGGCCGCGACCGGTTCGTGCTGTCCGCCGGACACTCGAGTCTCACCCAGTACATCCAGCTCTACCTGGGCGGTTGGGGGCTCGAGCTCGACGACCTGCAGTCGCTGCGCACCTGGAACAGCCAGACCCCCGGTCACCCCGAGCACGGCCACACCAAGGGCATCGAGACGACGACCGGTCCGCTGGGCCAGGGCGTCGGCAACGCCGTCGGCATGGCGATGGCGGCCCGCCGTGAGCGCGGCCTGCTCGACCCGGACGCCGCCGAGGGCGACAGCCCGTTCGACCACCAGATCTACTGCATCGCCAGCGACGGCGACCTGCAAGAAGGCGTGGCGTCGGAGGCGTCGTCGCTCGCCGGCCACCAGCGGCTCGGCAATCTCACCCTGCTCTACGACGACAACAAGATCTCGATCGAGGACGACACGACGATCGCGTTCACCGAGGACGTCGCGGCGCGCTACGCGGCGTACGGCTGGCACGTGCAGGTGGTCGACTGGACCAACGACGGCGACGGCTACGAGGAGGACGTGCAGGGCCTCTGGGACGCGCTGCAGGCGGCCCGGGCCGAGACCGGCCGGCCCAGCTTCATCCAGCTGCGGACGATCATCGCCTGGCCCGCCCCCAACGCGCAGAACACCGGCAAGGCGCACGGATCGGCACTCGGCGCCGAGGAGGTCGCCGCCACCAAGAAGGTGCTCGGCTTCGACCCGGACCAGAGCTTCGTGGTCGCCGACGACGTACTCGCGCACACCCGTGGGCTGCGCGAGCGCGGTGCCGCGGAGCAGCAGGAGTGGCAGGGCCGGTACGACTCCTGGCGGGCGTCGGCCGGCGACCGCGCCGACTTGTTCGACCGGATGCGTGAGCGCCGGCTCCCGGACGGCTGGACCGAGACGCTGCCGAGCTTCGACGCGGACGAGAAGGGCATCGCGACCCGCAAGGCGAGCGGCGAGGTGCTGTCCGCGATCGCCGCCGGGCTGCCCGAGCTGTGGGGCGGCTCGGCCGACCTGGCCGAGTCCAACAACACGACGCCGAAGGGCGAGCCGTCGTTCGTCCCGCCTGAGCACGCCACCAAGATGTGGCCAGGCGACTGGTACGGCCGGGTCCTGCACTTCGGCATCCGCGAGCACGGCATGGGCTCGATCCTCAACGGCATCGCGCTGCACGGCGGGACCAGGCCGTACGGCGGCACGTTCCTGGTGTTCAGCGACTACATGCGCCCGTCCGTCCGGCTGGCGGCGCTGATGAAGCTGCCGGTGACGTACGTCTGGACGCACGACTCGATCGGCCTCGGCGAGGACGGCCCGACCCACCAGCCGATCGAGCACCTGGCTGCGCTGCGCGCGATCCCGGGTCTCGACGTGGTCCGGCCCGCCGACGCCAACGAGACCACCGTCGCCTGGCGCACCGTGCTCGGGCACACCGACCGGCCCGCCGGCCTGGCGCTCACCCGGCAGAACGTCCCGACGTTCCCCCGCGGCAGGGAGGGGTACGCCGACGTCGAGGGAGTCGCCAAGGGCGCCTACGTACTCCTCGACACCGAGGACGGCGACCCCGACGTCGTCCTCGTGGGCACGGGGTCGGAGGTGCAGCTCGCCGTCGCGGCGCGGACCGCCCTGGCCGCCGACGGAGTGCAGGCTCGGGTCGTCTCGATGCCGTGCAAGGAGTGGTTCGACGAGCAGGACGCCGACTACCGCGACGCGGTGATCCCACCGACCGTCAAGGCGCGGGTGTCCGTCGAGGCCGGGGTGGCCGAGGGCTGGCGCGAGGTGGTCGGCGACGCCGGCCGGATCGTCAGCATCGACCACTACGGGGCATCCGCGGACTTCGCGACGGTGTACCGCGAGTTCGGGGTGACCGCCGAGGCGGTGGCCCAGGCTGCTCGCGACAGCATCGCCGCCGCCGCCGAGCTGGGCGGCAAGGCCGCCTCCGTCTTCACCTCCGCCCACGGTCCTGTCGGTCCGGCCGACGAGGGCTGAGTACGCCGTACGTAGTCCACGCAGAGAAGGGTCGTAGCAATGAACGATCGGCTGAAGGCGCTGTCCGAAGCGGGCGTGTCCATCTGGCTCGACGACATCTCCCGCGAGCGGCTGCGCACGGGCCAGCTCCAGCAGCTGCTCGAAGACAAGCACGTCGTCGGGGTCACCTCCAACCCGACGATCTTCGCCAAGGCGGTCACCGACGCCGACGACTACGCCGAGCAAATCCACGACCTCGCGGTCCGTGACCTCAGCGTCGACGAGGCGGTGCGGATGATCACGACGTTCGACGTGCGCTGGGGCTGCGAGGTGATGCGACCGGCCTATGACGCGAGCGACGGTGTCGACGGCCGCGTCTCGATCGAGGTCGACCCGCGGCTGGCGCACGACACCGAGGCGACCATCGCCGAGGCCAAGGGCCTGTCGTGGATGATCGACCGGCCCAACCTGTACGTGAAGATCCCGGCCACCAAGGCCGGCCTGCCGGCGATCACCGCGACGCTGGCCGAGGGCATCAGCGTCAACGTCACGCTGATCTTCTCCCTCGACCGCTACTCCGAGGTGATGGAGGCATTCCTGAGCGGGCTCGAGCAGGCCAAGGAGAACGGCCACGACATCGCGACGATCCACTCAGTGGCGTCGTTCTTCGTCAGCCGGGTCGACACCGAAGTCGACAAGCGGCTCGACAAGGTCGGCTCCGACGAGGCGGCGGCGCTGCGTAGCAAGGCGGCCATCGCAAACGCGCGGCTCGCGTACCAGCGCTTCGAGAAGGTCTTCACCGGTGCGCGCTGGGCGGCGCTCGAGTCCGCGGGTGCGCACAAGCAGCGCCCGCTGTGGGCGTCGACGTCCGTGAAGGACCCCAACCTGCCGGACACGAGGTACGTCACCGAGCTGGTAGTCGCTGATGTCGTCAACACGATGCCGGAAGGCACCATCGAGGCGTTCGCCGACCACGGCGAGCTGAAGGGCGACCTCGTGAGCACGCAGTACGCCGACGCACAGGACGTGTTCGACCGGCTCGCCGCGCTGGGCGTGGAGTACGACGACGTCGTCCAGGTGCTCGAGGAGGAGGGCGTGCAGAAGTTCGAGGCCTCCTGGACCGAGCTGCTCGAGACCGTCACGACGGCCCTGAAGGACGCGGCTCCGACGGGGGCCGAGGCGTGAGGGACCCGCTCACCGTCGTCGCCGACGGTGCCACCCGGGAAGACACGCTCAGCACCCTCGTCACCGACAAGGTCGCCTCCCGGCTGGCCGCCAAGGACGCCACCTTGTGGGGCCCGGACGCGGAGTCCGAGGCGTCGATCCGGCTGGGGTGGGTCGACCTGCACGAGACCTCGCGGCCGCTGCTCGCCGAGGTCGACGCGCTGCGCGCCGAGCTGTGGGGCGAGGGCGTCACCCGGGTCGTGCTGTGCGGCATGGGCGGCTCGTCGCTGGCGCCCGAGGTCATCACCACGAGCTACGGCGCCGAGCTCGTGGTGCTGGACTCGACCAACCCGTCGGTGATCGCCCGAGCGCTCGCCGGCGACCTGGAGAGCACCGTCGTGGTGGTCTCCAGCAAGTCCGGGGGCACCGTCGAGACCGACAGTCAGCGGCGTGCCTTCGTCCAGGCGTTCACCGACGCCGGCATCGACGCGGCGTCGCGGATTGTTGTCGTGACCGACCCGGGCTCGCCGTTCGAGCAGCTCGCCGTCGACGAGGGCTATCGCAAGATCTTCCTGGCCGACCCGCAGGTGGGCGGCCGCTACAGCGCGCTCACCGCGTTCGGGCTGGTGCCGTCGGCGCTGGCCGGTGTCGACGTGGCCGAGCTGCTGGACGAGGCCGACGAGGTGGCGGCCGCGCTGCGCGCCGACGACCCGGACAACCCGGCCCTGCTGCTCGCCGCCGTGCTCGCCGGCGACCCGGCCAGTGACCCGGCCCGTGACAAGCTGGCGATCGCCGAGCACGGGTCCGGGCTGACCGGCTTCGCCGGCTGGGCGGAGCAGCTGATCGCCGAGAGCACTGGCAAGCAGGGCAAAGGGGTCCTGCCGGTGGCCGTCGAGGGCGTGCAGGCGGCCGAGGTGCGCTGGCCCGCCGCCGACGTCACGCCGGTCGCGTTGGTCGCTCCGCGCGCCGACCGCCCGACCACCGACGACGGCACGCCGGTCGCGACCGTCGCGGGGCCGCTCGGCGCGCAGTTCCTGTTGTGGGAGACCGCGACCGCAGTGGCCGGCCGGATGCTCGGCATCAACCCGTTCGACCAGCCCGACGTCGAGAGCGCCAAGGAGGCGGCCCGCGGGCTGCTCGACCACCGGCCCGAGCCGGAGGACGCGGCGTTCACCGACGGCGCGGTCGAGGTGCGCGGGTCGGCCGGCCTGCTCGACGGCGTGGACACGCTGGCCAGTGCGGTCGAGGCGCTGCTGTCGCGGCTGGCCGACGACGGCTACCTCGCCGTGATGGCCTACCTCGACTCCGAGCGCGACGCCGACCTGGCCGGGGTCCGGTCGACGCTGTGCCGTCGTACCGAGCGCCCGACGACGTTCGGCTGGGGGCCTCGGTTCCTGCACTCCACCGGGCAGTACCACAAGGGCGGCCCCGAGCAGGGGGTGTTCCTGCAGGTCACCAGCACCGAGCTCGTCGACGTCGAGATCCCCGACCGGCCGTTCACGTTCGGCACCCTGATCGCGGCACAGGCGACCGGCGACGCCCGCGTACTCGCCGAACGCGGCCGTCCCGTGCTTCGGCTGCACCTCACCGACCCCGAAGCCGGCGTACGCCAGCTGTTGGAGACCCTTCGATGAACGACGCCGCCGTATGAACAACCCGCTCCGTGACCCGCAGGACCGGCGGCTCCCCCGGATCGCCGGTCCGTGCGGCCTCGTAATCTTCGGCGTCACCGGCGACCTGGCCCGCAAGAAGCTGATGCCGGCCGTCTATGACCTCGCTAACCGCGGCCTGCTGCCGCCGGGCTTCGCGCTGGTCGGTTTCGCCCGCCGCGACTGGGCCAACCAGGACTTCGCCAAGATCGTGCACGACGCCGTCGCCGAGCACGCCCGGACGCCGTTCCGCGAGGAGGTCTGGCGGCAGCTGTCCGAGGGCTTCCGGTTCGTCCCCGGCGACTTCGCCGACGACGTGGCGTTCGACCGGCTGCGGCAGACCATCGAGGACCTCGACAAGGAGCGCGGCACCGGCGGCAACCACGCGTTCTACCTGTCGATCCCGCCGCGGTTCTTCCCCGACGTCGTCGGTCAGCTCAAGGAGCACAGCCTCGCCGCACACGACGACTCCTGGCGCCGGGTGGTCGTCGAGAAGCCGTTCGGCTCGGATCTGCAGACGGCACGCGAGCTCAACACCGTCGTGTCCGAGGTGTTCCCGGCCGAGTCGGTCTTCCGGATCGACCACTACCTCGGCAAGGAGACCGTCCAGAACATCCTGGCGATGCGCTTCGCGAACGCGCTGTTCGAGCCGATCTGGAACACCCACTACGTCGACCATGTCCAGATCACCATGGCCGAAGACATCGGTATCGGTGGCCGGGCGGGTTACTACGACGCGATCGGCGCCGCCCGCGACGTGATCCAGAACCACCTGCTGCAGCTGATGGCGCTGATCGCGATGGAAGAGCCGATCTCGTTCGACGCGCGCAGCCTGCGGATCGAGAAGCAGAAGGTGCTGGAGGGGGTCCGGCTGCCGCGGCGGCTCGACCTGCACACCGCCCGCGGACAGTACGCCGAGGGGTGGTCAGGCGGCGTCAAGGTCCCCGGGTACACCGCCGAGGAGGACATCCCGGCCGACAGCCGCACCGAGACGTTCGCCGCGATCAAGCTGGAGATCGGCAGCGCCCGGTGGGCCGGCGTGCCGTTCTACCTACGGGCCGGCAAGCGGCTCGGGCGGCGGGTCACCGAGGTCGCGGTGGTCTTCAAGCGGGCACCGCACCTGCCGTTCAACGAGACGGTGACCGAGGCCCTCGGCGAGAACGCACTGGTGATCCGGGTGCAGCCCGACGAGGGCGTCACGGTCCGGTTCGGCTCCAAGGTGCCGGGTACGGCGATGGAGATCCGCGACGTGAGCATGGACTTCGCCTACGGCGGCTCGTTCGTCGAGTCCAGCCCGGAGGCGTACGAACGGCTCATCCTCGACGTGCTGCTCGGCGACCCGCCGTTGTTCCCCCAGCACGAGGAGGTCGAGCTGTCCTGGCAGATCCTCGACCCGATCATCGAGCACTGGGCCAAGAAGGGTTCGCCGGAGCCGTACCCATCCGGCACCTGGGGTCCCGCGTCGGCCGACGCGATGCTCGCCCGCGACGGGCGTGCCTGGCGCCGTCCCTGAGCCCTCCCGAACGGAGCGAGATGAGCACCGAACTCACCGACACCAACTCCGCGGCTATCGCGGCCGAGCTCCTGACCGCGCGGCGGAAGGCCGGCAGCCCGGCGATGGGCATGGTCCTGACCCTGATCGTCGACACCGACGAGGAAGGCTCCGAGGAGGCGCTCGGCGCGGCCAGGGCGGCATCGACCGAGCACCCGGCGCGCGTGCTGGGCGTGATCCGCGGCCGCGCGACCGGCACGTCCCGCGTCGACGCCGAGATCAACATCGGCCATCACGCACCGGGTGAGTCGATCCTGATCCGGCTTACCGGCGAGGTCACCCGGCACGCCGAGAGTGTCGTACTCCCGTTGCTGCTGCCGGACTCCCCGGTGGTGATCTGGTGGCCGCGCAGGGCTCCCGACGACCCTGCCGCCGACCCGCTCGGGGCGCTCGCTCAGCGGCGGATCACCGACTGCGCGTCGGTGCCGCGGGGCAGGCAGGCGGCGCTGGAGCAGCAGTGCGCGGTGTTCTCCAAGGGCAACACCGACCTCGCCTGGACCCGGCTCACCGGCTGGCGGGCACTGCTGGCGGCGTCGCTGGACGAGTACGACACCAAGGTCACGGCCGCCGAGATCACCGCCGAGCGCGTCTCACCGAGCGCCGAGCTGCTGCGCGGCTGGCTGACCGACCGGCTGCGGGTGCCGATGCAGCGCAAGGTCTCCCGCGGCCCGGGGATCACGTCGGTCCAGCTGGGCACCCGGGCCGGCGACATCACCATCGCCCGGCCCGACGGTCGGCTCGCGATGCTGTCGAGCCCGGAGCAGCCGGACCGGCCGGTGGCGCTGAAACGCCGTCCGGTCGCCGAGCTGCTGGCCGAGGAGCTGCGCCGCCTCGACAACGACGACATCTACGAGGACACCGTCCAGCGGCTGTGCAAGCTCGACGCGCTGGTCGCGAAGGGACAACGACCGTGACCTCGCCGATCGTGGTGACCCACCGGGGCGCCGACCTGCTGGCCGCGGCGGCGGCCGCCCGGCTGGTCACGCGTCTGGTGGACGTGCAGAGCACCGGCCGGGTGCCGTCGCTGGTGTTGACCGGCGGGTCGATCGCGACCCGGATGTACGCCGCGCTGGCGGCGATGCCGGCACGCGACGCCGTCGACTGGTCACGGGTCGAGCTGTGGTGGGGCGACGAGCGGTTCCTGCCTCCCGGCCATGCCGACCGCAACGAGACCCAGGCCCGGGCGGCGCTGCTCGACCGGCTGCGCCTCGACCCGGCGCGGGTGCACGCGATGCCCGCCGACGGCGGTCCGTACGCCGGGAGCCCGGATGCCGCCGCCGACGCGTACGCCGACGCGCTGGCGGCCGCGGCGCAGCCCGAGGACCACGGCCCGGTGCCGGTCTTCGACGTCGTACTCCTCGGCGTGGGACCGGACGGCCACGTGGCGTCGCTGTTCCCGGAGCGGCCGGAGCTGTACGACGAGCGGACGGCCGCGGCCGTCCGGCACGCCCCCAAGCCGCCGCCGACCCGGGTCACGCTGACCCTGCCGACGCTCCGCCAGGCGCGCGAGGTGTGGTTCGTGGTCGCCGGCTCCGACAAGGCCAAGGCGGTCCGGCTCGCCTTGTCCGGCGCCGGCCTGATGCAGGTCCCCGCGGCCGGCGTGACCGGCACCCGCCAAACGCTGTGGCTGCTCGACCACGACGCCGCCGCCGAGCTCCCCACCGCCCTCGCCCAGATGCCCTCAACCTGACCCCCGTTTTTCTGGCACGGGGGCGCCCCGTTCCAGACCTATTGGTACGGGGGCGCCCCGTTCCAAACCCAGTGGTACGGGACTCGCCCGAACCGGCCCGGAAATTGTCCACAGCCGGCCGCGTCAGCAGTGCTGTCCACAGGGCCGGGACTGGATGCACCGAGGTCGCGCGAACCGGGCCAGAGTCGTCGAATGCCTCGACGGACGTTCACCGACTTCGCCGCACTCGACGCATTGCTGCGTTCAGGTGAGCGCGTCGCCACGCATACAGATCTAGCGGCCCTAGGCCTCGCCAAGTCGACCATCTGCAGCTGGATCGCGCCGAGCGGCAGGTGGCAGCGCATACTGCCCGGAGTCGTCCTTGCCCACCGCGGCACACCGACTCGGCGTGAACGACGGATCGGCGCACTGCGCTACGCAGGCGATCGCGCCATGCTCACGGGGATGAGCGCGCTCGCCGAGTACGGCGTCAAGGCGGCGACTGGCTCGGCCCGCGAACATGTGCTCGTCCCGCATGACTGTCAGCGCAACTCGCACAGCTTCATCGTGGTCGAGCGGACACGCCTGCGCCCCGAACCACGACTCAGCAGAGGTCTGCCACTCGCTCCCCTGCCTCGCGCGGTCATCGATTCGTGCCGCCGGGAGGAGAACCTCGACAGGGTGCGGGCGATCGTCGCCGAAGTCGTCCAATCCGGACGTTGCACACCCCGCGAGATCGCCGAACAGATCCGACAGACTGCCCGACAGCGCTCAGCACTCTCGCGCATCGTGATGTCAGAGATCGAAGCCGGCATCCGCTCGGTTGCCGAAGCGAGGGCACGCGACACGCTACGCAGGCATGGCGTACGCGAGCCCCAATGGAACGTTTCGCTCTACACGAAGGACGGCGCGTTCATCGGGGATCCCGACGGCTACTACGAGGACGTCGCGGTCGCGATCCAGATCGACTCGATGGAGTTCCACTTGGCGCCGAAGCCGTACAAGAAGACGCAGCGACGCAACCGCAGCTACAACCGAAACGGCATCCTCATCCTCGAGATCGCACCCGGCGACATAGCCGCCGAACCGCTCGAATTCTGCCGAGAGGTCGAGGCGTTACTTCGTCAGGGCGCTGCCCGGCCCGTCCCTCAAATCATCGTCCGCCGGCGGCCGGCACAATCGACTGGCTGATTCACCGGCCCGCTGGGTGAGCACGGTCCAATTGTGATTGGTACGGGGGCGCCCCGTTCCAGACCTATTGGAACGGGGCGCCCCCGTACCAGAAAAACCCGGGCGAGAGGGGGCGGCGGGCAGTGCGGTCAGAAGACGATCTCGCCGGACTTGCGCTTGTCGCGGAGGGTTTGCAGGGCCTCTTGGAGGATCTCCTGCGCCTCCTTGTCGGAGCGGCGTTCCTTCACGTAGGCGAGGTGCGTCTTGTAGGGCTCGATCTTCGGCGGCGGCGGCGGGTTCTCCTCGTCGCGGCTCGCGGGGAGGCCGCAGCGTGGGCAGTCCCACGAATCGGGGAGCTGTGCGTCGACGGCGAAGGTCGGCTGCGTCTCGTGCGCGTTGGCACAGAAGTACGACACCTGCACCCGCGGTGCCGCGTCACCACGCTCCGCCTCGCCCATCGGTCCGGCGCCTACTCGGCTGCCCCGGATGGCGCTACCACCAGCCACTAGCTCACTCCTCGGTGTCCGTCGTGTCTCGCAGGGTCGGTCACTTCATCAGCAGACCGAGCGCGACGATGCACAAGGCCCAGATGATGCCGGTGCCGATCGTCAGTCGGTCGAGGTTGCGCTCTGCCACCGACGAGCCGCCGAGCCCGCTGGACATGCCGCCGCCGAACATGTCGGAGAGGCCGCCGCCGCGTCCCTTGTGCAGCAGCACGAGCCCGACCAGCAGCAGGCTGGACGCGATGAGCAGAATCTGGAAGGCGAGAATCACTGCGAAAGCCTAACCCGTCGTTGGCCGATCAGATAACTGGCAGATCATAGAACCGGCAGATCCCGCCGAACTCGTCGGCCTGCAGGCTGGCCCCACCGACCAGCGCGCCGTCGACATCCGGCTCCGTCATGATGGCTGCCACGTTGGCCGCCTTCACCGAGCCGCCGTACAGGATGCGGACAGCGGCGGCCGCCTCGGCCGACGCCGTCTCGGCGATCCGGCCACGGATGGCCGCGCACACCTCCTGGGCGTCCGCGGGGGTCGCGACCTCGCCGGTGCCGATCGCCCACACCGGCTCGTACGCCAGCACGAGATCCGCGACCTGGTCCGGGGTGAAGTCGGCCAGCGACCCGTCGACCTGCGCGAGGGTGTGCTCGACATGACGACCCTCCTGGCGCACGTCGAGCCCCTCGCCGACGCAGACGATCGGCGTGATCCCCGCGGCGACCGCCTTATGCGCCTTCGCGTTGACCAGTGCGTCGTCCTCGCCGTGGATCTCGCGGCGCTCGGAGTGCCCGACGACGACATAGCTGCAGCCCAGCTTGGCGAGCAACGCCACCGAGATGTCACCGGTGAACGCGCCGTTGTCGTGCGGTGACACGTCCTGGGCGCCGTACTTGATCTTCAGCCGGTCGCCGTCGACCATCGTCTGCACCGAACGCAGGTCCGTGAACGGCGGCAGCACCACGACCTCGGCCTTGTCGAAGTCGTGCTTCTTGTCCGACAGCGTCCAGGCCAGCTTCTGGACCAGCAGCACCGCTTCCTGGTGGTTGAGGTTCATCTTCCAGTTGCCCGCCATCAGCGGGACCCGTGTGGTTGTCATTCCTCAGTCCTTCAGGATCTCGATGCCGGGCAGCTCCTTGCCCTCGAGGTACTCCAGGCTCGCGCCGCCACCGGTCGAGATGTGACCGAACGCGGACTCCTCGAAACCGAGCTGCCGAACAGCGGCGGCCGAGTCGCCCCCGCCGACGACCGACAGCCCGTCGATCGACGTCAGGGCGGCCGCGACGGCGCGCGTACCCGCGGCGAACGCGTCGATCTCGAACACCCCCATCGGGCCGTTCCAGAACACCGTCCGCGCACCGGCGAGCGCGGCCGCGAACGCGGCACCCGACGAGGGACCGATGTCGAGCCCGATCTGGTCGGCCGGGATGCCGTCAGCGGGTACGACCGAGGACGTCGCCGATGCGGAGACCTCGGCGGCAACGACCACGTCGGTCGGGAGCACGATCTTCGCCGGTGCCTCCTTCAGGTAGCCCCTGACCGTGTCGACCTGGTCCTCCTCGAGCAGGCTCCTGCCCACCTCGTAGCCCTGGGCGCGCAGGAAGGTGAACACCATGCCGCCACCGATCAGCAGCTGGTCGGCCTTGCCCAGCAGGCTGTCGATCACGCCGAGCTTGTCGGACACCTTCGACCCGCCGAGCACGACGGCGTACGGGCGCTCGGGCGACTCCGTCAGCCGCTGCAGCACCTCGATCTCGGCCAGCACCAGACCACCTGCGGCGGCCGGCAGCCGCGACGCGACGTCGTAGACGCTGGCCTGCTTACGGTGCACGACACCGAACCCGTCGCTCACGAAGGCATCGGCCAGCGCCGCCAGCCGGTCGGCGAACGCGCCACGCTCGCCGTCGTCCTTGCTGGTCTCGCCGGCGTTGAACCGGACGTTCTCCAGCACCGCGACCTCGCCGTCGGAGAGGCCCGCCACCGTCTCACCCGCACTGTCGCCCACGGTGTCGGTCGCGAACGCCACCGGCGCCGACAGCAGCTCACTGAGCCGCTGCGCGACCGGCTGCAGCGAGTACGCCGGGTCGGGTGCGCCCTCAGGCCGGCCCAGATGCGCGGTCACGACGACCCGGGCGCCGCGGTCCCGCAGCTCCTGGACCGTCGGGACGCTGGCCCGGATCCGGCCGTCGTCGGTGATCGTCGTGCCGTCGAGCGGGACGTTGAGGTCGGAACGGACCAACACCCGCTTGCCTCGGAGCTCTCCGAGGTCGTCGATCGTCTTCACGGCGCGAGCGTCAAAGCGTGGCGCCGACGTACGTCACCAGGTCGACCAGCCGGTTGGAGTAGCCCCACTCGTTGTCGTACCAGCCGACCAGCTTGGCCTGGTTGCCGATCACCTTGGTCAGGCCGGCGTCGAGGATGCACGACGCCGGGTCGGTGACGATGTCGCTGGAGACGATCGGGTCCTCGGTGTAGCGCAGGAAGCCCTTCAGTGCACCGTCGGCGGCGGTCTTGAAGGCCGCGTTGACCTCCTCGACCGTGCTGTCGCGGCCCAGCTCGACCGTCAGGTCGGTCGCCGAGCCGGTCGGCACCGGCACCCGCAGCGCGTACCCGTCCAGCTTGCCCTTCAGCTCGGGCAGCACCAGGCCGATCGCCTTGGCGGCACCCGTGGACGTCGGGACGACGTTGATGGCCGCGGCCCGGGCCCGGCGCAGGTCGCTGTGCGGGCCGTCCTGGAGGTTCTGGTCCTGGGTGTACGCGTGCACGGTCGTCATCAGGCCCTTGACGATGCCGAACTCGTCGTTGAGGACCTTCGCCATCGGGCCGAGACAGTTCGTCGTGCACGACGCGTTGGAGATGATCGTGTGGGCCGCGGGGTCGTACGCCTGGTGGTTGACGCCCATCACCAGCGTGATGTCCTCGTTCTTGGCCGGCGCCGAGATGATCACCTTCTTGGCACCGTTGTCAATGTGCGTCTTGGCCTTCGTCGCGTCGGTGAACAGTCCGGTCGACTCGATCACGATGTCGGCACCCAGGTCGGCCCACTTCAGCGCCGCCGGATCACGCTCGGCGAACGCCTTGAACGTCTGGTCGCCCACCGTGATGTCGGTGTCGGTCGAGGTGACCTCGGCGTCGATGCGACCGAGGATCGAGTCGTACTTCAGCAGGTGCGCCAGCGAGGCGTTGTCGGTGAGGTCGTTGACACCCACGACCTCGATGTCGGCGCCCGCGGCACGGGCGGCCCGGAAGAAGTTGCGGCCGATGCGGCCGAAGCCGTTGATACCCACGCGAACAGTCACGGATGAAGTCTCCTCGAATGCGATCTGGTGCCGTCCTGAGCCAAGCCGACACTACCCTCTGCCGGTCGGGCCGGATCAGGGAGTCTCAGCGAGCATGTCTGCGGTCAGGCTTGCCTCGGTGTCGGGGACGCCGAGCTCGGAGGCGCGCTTGTCGGCCATCGCCAGCAGTCGCCTGATCCGGCCGGCGATGGCGTCCTTGGTCAGCTGGGGGTCGTGCAGCGTGCCGAGCTCCTCGAGACTGGCCTGCTTGTGCTCCAGCCGCAGTGCGCCGGCCAGCTTGAGGTGGTCGGGTACGTCCTCGCCCAGGATCTCCAGTGCCCGCTCCACCCGTGCACCGGCGGCGACGGCGGCCCGGGCCGATCGCCGGAGGTTGGCGTCGTCGAAGTTGGCCAGCCGGTTGGCCGTCGCCCGCACCTCGCGGCGCATCCGGCGCTCCTCCCACGCGAGCAGCGACTCGTGCGCGCCGAGCCGGGTGAGCAGCGCGCCGATCGCGTCGCCGTCACGGATCACGACACGGTCGACCCCACGTACCTCTCGGGCCTTCGCCTGGATGCCGAGGCGGCGGGCCGCACCCACCAGCGCGAGCGCCGCCTCCGGGCCGGGGCAGGTGACCTCGAGCGCGGACGACCGGCCCGGCTCGGTGAGCGAGCCGTGCGCCAGGAACGCACCTCGCCACGCCGCCACGGAGTCGCAGCCGGCACCGGAGACGACCTGCGGCGGCAGCCCGCGCACCGGGCGGCCGCGGCCGTCGAGCAGCCCGGTCTGGCGGGCCAGCGCCTCGCCCTCGCGGATCACCCGGACGACGTACCGCGTGCCCTTGCGCAGCCCGCTGCCGGACACCACGACGACGTCACTGGGGTGGCCGTAGACCTCGGCGATGTCGCGGCGAAGACGCCGGGCCGACGCTCCGGTGTCGAGCTCGGCCTCGACCACGATGCGACCACTGACGATGTGCAGACCGCCGGCGAACCGCAGTGTGGTGGAGACCTCGGCCTTGCGGCAGCAGGACTTTGTCACCGACGTACTCGCCAACTCGGACTTGACCTGCCCCGTCATCGCCATCGAATATCCCCGTTCAATCTCGTGGCCGTGCAGTGCTCTCAAAGATCGAAGCGTACGCCGCGGCCAGTCGCTCCGCATCGTGACGGGGTGAACCGTCGTCCACGCACACGTCGGCCACCACCAGCTCGGCGCCGAGGTGGTGAGCCGTGGTGCGCAGCCCATGTACGTCGCTCACCGACCGGCTGTCGGCCAGCACGACGTCGACCTCGAAGTCGGGTGCATGGGCGGCCAGCACCTCGAGATGGTTGTCCGGCGAGAAGCCCTCGGTCTCCCCTGGCTGCGGGGCCAGGTTGAGGGTGAGCAGCCGGCGCGCCGGGGTCGTCCGCAGTGCCTGACCGAGGTCACGCACCAGCAGGTGCGGGATCACGCTGGTGAACCACGAGCCCGGCCCGAGCACCACCCACGAGGCGTCCTTGATGGCAGCCACGGCCGCCGGGCTCGCCGCCGCGTCCTCGGGGTCGATCGAGACACCGACCACCTGGCCGGCCGTGCGCGCGACCTCGACCTGGCCCCGCACCTCCTCGACCCGCTGCGGGTCGGCCGGGTCGAGCCCGATGACCTGCGCGGTGATGTCGAGCGGGACCTCCGACATCGGCAGGACCCGGCCCTGCGCACCCAGCAGCCGGGCCACCCACTCCAGCCCCGCTGCCGGACCGCCGTCGTCTTGCAGCAGCTCCCACAGCGCCACGATCAGCAGGTTGCCGACCGCATGGTTGTGCAGCTCACCGCTGCTGGCGAACCGGTGCTGCAACACCCGCGCCCAGGTGCGCCCCCAGTCGTCGTCACCGCACAGGGCGGCGAGGGCCTGGCGCAGGTCGCCGGGTGGGAGCACGCCGAGCTCACGGCGCAGCCGCCCCGACGACCCGCCGTTGTCGGCGACCGTGACCACGGCGGTCAGGTCCTCGACCACACGGCGCAGGGCGCCCAGCGACGCGGCGAGTCCGTGGCCGCCGCCAAGGGCGACCACCCGCTCAGTGCTCGGTGCGACCAGCGGCTCGGTCACTCGCGCCCCAGGTCGCGGTGGACGACGAGGGTGGGTACGCCGGCGTCACGGAGCCGCTGCGCCAGCGCCTCGGACATCGCAACGCTGCGGTGCTTGCCACCAGTGCAGCCGACCGCCACGGTGACGAACCGCTTCCCCTCGCGCAGGTAGCCGGCCGTCATCGTCTGCAGCACTCGCTCGTACCCGTCGAGGAAGGCCTGGGCGTCCGGCTGCCCGGTGACGTACTCGCGGACGTCGTCGTCGAGCCCGGAGTGCGGGCGCAGGGCGGGGTCCCAGTACGGGTTGGGCAGGAACCGCATGTCGACGACCAGGTCGGCGTCGACCGGGATGCCGTACTTGAAGCCGAACGACATCACGGTCGCGGTGAGCCGGACCTCGCCGTCGTCGCTGAACGCGGTGAGCACCCGCTCCGCCAGCTGGTGCACGTTGAGGTCGGAGGTGTCGATGATGACGTCGGCACCGCCGCGCAGGTCGGCCAGCATCTCCCGCTCACGCAGGATGCCGTCGAGCAGCCGGCCGGTCCCCTGCAGCGGGTGCGGGCGCCGCACGGCCTCCTGGCGACGGACGAGGACGTCGTCGGATGCCTCGAGGAAGAGCAGCCGCAGCCGCTGACCGGAAGCGACGAGGTCCTCGAGCGCGCCACGCAGCGCGGTGAAGAACCACCGGGACCGGACATCGACCACCACCGCGATGCGCGAGTTGCCGGTCTCCTCGGCCCGGATCAGCCGGACCAGCTCGGGCACCAGCTGCGGCGGGATGTTGTCGATCACGAAGTAGCCGAGGTCCTCGAGCACCTTGGCGGCGGTGCTGCGGCCGGCGCCGGACATGCCGGTCACGACCACGAGGTCGTCGCTCGCTGTCGCCATCACTCCCCCTCTGCCGGTGGTTCGTCGTCGAGGATCTCACCCGTCGCGGTGTTGACCGCCGGCTCGCGCGGGACCGCCCGGTCGGCGGCGAGGGCCGCGACGACGCTCTCGGCCGTCCGCCGCCCGAGGCCAGGCACCTCCGCGACCTGGTCGACGGTCGCCGCCCGCAGCTTCTTCAGCGACCCGAAGTGCTTGAGCAGCGCCTTGCGGCGGACCTCGCCGAGCCCGGTCACGCCGTCGAGCGTGCTCTCGGTCATCGACTTGGACCGGCGCTGCCGGTGGTGCCGGATCGCGAACCGGTGCGCCTCGTCGCGCACCCGCTGCAGAAGGTACAACCCCTCGCTGGTGCGCGGCAGGATCACCGGGTCGTCCTCGCTCGGCAGCCACACCTCCTCGAGCCGCTTGGCCAGCCCGACCACGGGTACGTCGTCGATGCCGAGCTCGTCGAGCGCGCGCTGCGCGGCGGCGACCTGGGGCGGACCACCGTCGACCACCACGAGACCGGGTGCGTACGCGAACTTGCGCGGACGCCCGGTGTCGGGGTCGACCAGGCCGGGGCTGCCCTCACCCTGCGCCAGCTCGATGTCGGGACTGTCGGCACGCTCCTCGAGGTAGCGCCGGAACCGGCGGGCGACGGTCTCGTGCATCGCGGCAACGTCGTTTTGTCCCTCGATGCCGCGGATCACGAACCGGCGGTACTCGCCCTTGCGCGGCAGCCCGTCCTCGAACACCACCATCGACGCGACGATCTCGGTGCCCTGCAGGTTGGAGATGTCGTAGCACTCGATCCGCAGCGGCGCCGCGGACAGGCCGAGCGCCTCCTGCAGCTCCTCGAGCGCCCGGCTGCGGGTGGTCAGGTCACTGGCCCGCCGGGTCTTGTGCAGGGTGAGCGCCTGGCCGGCGTTGCGCCCGACCGTCTCCATCAGCGCCCGCTTGTCGCCGCGCTGCGGCACCCGAAGGTCGACCCGGCTGCCGCGCAGCGTACTGAGCCACTCGGCGAGCGCGTCGGCGTCGTCCGGCAGCGCGGGCACCAGCACCTCGCGCGGCACCTCGTTGCCCTCGGCGTAGAGCTGCTGACAGAACCGCTCGACCAGGTCGCCGGCCTCGGCCATGCCGTCGGCCTTGTCGGCGACCCAGCCGCGCTGGCCGCGTACCCGCCCGCCACGCACGTGGAAGATCTGGACCGCGACCTCGAGCGGGTCCTCGGCCAGCGCGACCACGTCGGCGTCGGTGGCGTCGCCGAGCACGACGGCGTTCTTCTCCAGCGCCCGCTCCAGTGTGCCGATGTCGTCGCGCAGCCGGGCCGCCCGTTCGTACTCCAGATGCTGCGACGCGGTCTGCATCTCCCGCTCGAGACGTTTGATCTGCACGCTCGTCTGACCGCCCATGAAGGCGCAGAAGTCGTCGACGATCGCGCGGTGCTCCTCGGCGCTGACCCGGCCGACACAGGGCGCCGCGCACTTGCCGATGTAGCCGAGCAGGCAGGGCCGCCCGACCTGCCGTGAGCGCGTGAACACGCCGTTGGAGCACGAGCGCATCGGGAACACTCGCAGCAGCAGGTCGACGGTCTCGCGGATCGCCCAGGCGTGGGAGTACGGCCCGAAGTAGCGGACGCCCTTGCGTTTCGGCCCCCGGCCGACCATCACCCGCGGGATCTCCTCGTTGAGGGTCACGGCGAG
This sequence comes from Propionibacteriales bacterium, assembly GCA_009379735.1. Classification (GTDB taxonomy): domain Bacteria; phylum Actinomycetota; class Actinomycetes; order Propionibacteriales; family Nocardioidaceae; genus WHTB01. The sequence continues at coordinate 9,654 of WHTB01000010.1, read as the reverse complement.
CCAGGGGTACGACTTGTCGTCGCGGTACTTCACGTTGAACCGCGGGTCGTACTCCTTGATCCAGGAGTACTCCAGCTGCAGCGCCTCCACCTCGGTCGCCACGACCGTCCACTCGACCGACGCCGCCGTCGTCACCATGGTCTGCGTGCGGGGGTGCAGGTTGTGCAGGTCCTGGAAGTACGACGACAGCCGCGCGCGCAAACCTTTGGCCTTGCCGACGTAGACGACCCGGCCGGACTCGTCGCGGAACCGGTAGACGCCCGGACCTTCCGGAATCGACCCCGCTGCTGGTCGATAGGTCGCCGGATCTGCCACGGCTCAACCGTACCGGGGCACTCCCCCAGGCTGATCGCTCGCGCCTAGCCCAGGGTGATCTGGTCGCCCTCGACGGTGACTTTCTCCTCGGCCAGCGGCTCAGGCGCGGGGCCGCCGACGACGCTGCCATCCTCGATGGAGTACTTGCTGCCGTGGCAGCCGCAGTTGATGGTGCCGTCGGCGACCTCCTCGACGACGCAGCCCTGGTGGGTGCAGATCGCGCTGAACGCCAGGAAGTCGCCCGCGGTCGGCTGCGTCACCACGATCTCCTGGTCCTTGAAGACCGCGCCGCCACCGACGGGTACGTCCGACGTGGCGCCGAGCGCCTCACCGCCACCGCCCCCTTCGGTCGGGCTCTCGCTCGGCTCTTCCGCCGTGCTGCCCCCCGTGCTGTCCCCCGTGCTGCCGCCCGACCCGGGCTCCTCCTCTGACCCGCAGCCGGCAAGCAGCGAGCCGACGGCCCCGATCGCGCCCGTCGCGGCTACCCCTCGGAGCACAGTTCGGCGGTTGAGGTCGGACATCGGTGGTGCCTCCTCGCACAAGGTGGTTGAAGGGCACACTACTCGGCGCGGGCCGCCCGATTGCCGGTCGCCGCCTTCCGCGCGCCGGTTGTCCGCGCGGTCTTCTTGGCGGCAGTCTTGGCGGTCTTGGTGGCGGTCTTCTTGGTGGCGGCACGCTTTGCCGCCGTCTTCGCGGCAGCCTTCCCGCCGGTCGCGTTGCGCGCTGCGGCCGTCTTCTTCGCCGCCACCGGCTTCGGCGCTGCCGCGACCATTGCCTCCCGCCCCGCCAGCACCGGCTTGAGGAACGCGCCGGTGTAGCTGGCCGGGTCGTCGGCGACCTGCTCGGGCGTGCCCTCGGCGATCACCAGGCCGCCGCCGCTGCCACCCTCGGGACCGAGGTCGATCAGCCAGTCGGCGGTCTTGATCACGTCGAGGTTGTGCTCGATCACGATCACCGTGTTGCCTTGGTCGACCAGCCGGCCGAGCACGCCGAGCAGCTTGCGGATGTCCTCGAAGTGCAGGCCGGTCGTGGGCTCGTCGAGGACGTAGAGCGTGCGACCCGTCGAGCGCTTCTGTAGCTCCGCGGCCAGCTTGACCCGCTGCGCCTCACCACCCGAGAGCGTGGGGGCGGGCTGACCGAGCCGGACGTAGCCGAGGCCGACGTCGACCAGCGTGCGCAGATGCCGGGCGATCGCCGGGATGGCCGCGAAGAAGTCCGCCGCCTCCTCGATCGACTGGTCGAGGATCTCCGCGATGGTGCGGCCCTTGTAGTGCACCTCCAGCGTCTCGCGGTTGTAGCGCGCGCCGTGGCAGACCTCGCACGGAACGTAGACGTCGGGCAGGAAGTTCATCTCGATCTTGATCGTGCCGTCGCCGGCGCAGGCCTCGCAGCGCCCGCCCTTGACGTTGAACGAGAACCGGCCCTGCAGATAGCCCCGCATCTTGGCCTCGGGCGTCTGCGCGAACAGCTTGCGCACATGGTCGAAGACACCGGTGTACGTGGCGGGGTTGGACCGAGGAGTACGCCCGATCGGTGACTGGTCGACGTGGATCACCTTGTCGACCTGGTCGGCGCCGGTCATCGTGCGGTGCCGACCGGGAATGTCACGGGCGTTGTAGATCCGCCGCGCCAGCGCGGTGTAGAGGATGTCGTTGACCAGGGTCGACTTGCCGGACCCGGAGACACCCGTGACCGCGATGAACACCCCGAGCGGGAAGGTCACGTCGAGCTCGCGGAGGTTGTGCTCGCGAGCGTCGTGCACGACGACCTCACGCCCCGGCGTCAGCGGACGCCGCACCGCAGGGAGCGGGATCTCCTTCCGGCCGGACAGGTACGCGCCGGTCATCGAGTCACCATGGGTGAGCAGGTCCTCGACCGTGCCGGAAACCACGATCTGGCCGCCGTGCTCGCCCGCGCCCGGCCCGATGTCCACGACCCAGTCGGCCGTCCGGATGGTGTCCTCGTCGTGCTCGACCACGATCAGCGTGTTGCCGAGGTCGCGGAGTCGCAGCAGTGTCTCTATCAGCCGGTGGTTGTCTCGCTGGTGCAGCCCGATCGACGGCTCGTCGAGGACGTACAGCACGCCGACCAGGCCGGCGCCGATCTGGGTGGCCAGCCGGATCCGCTGCGCCTCGCCGCCGGACAGCGAGCCGGACGGCCGGTTGAGGGTGAGGTAGTGCAGGCCGACGTCGAGCAGGAAGCGCAGCCGCTCGTTGATCTCCTTCAGCACCCGCTCGGCGATCTGCCGCTCGCGCGGACTCAGCTCGAGCTCACGCAGGAAGACCGCTGTCTCGCCGACCGGCAGTGCACACACCTCGGCGATGTTCTTGCCGCCCATGGTCACCGCGAGCGAGATCGGCTTCAGCCGGCTGCCGTCGCAGGCATGACACGGCACCTCCCGCATGAAGCCCTCGAAGCGCTCCCGGCTGGTGTCGCTCTCGGCCTCCGCGTGCCGCCGCCCGATGTACGGGATCACGCCCTCGAACGTCGAGTAGTACGACCGCTCCCGGCCGTAGCGATTCTTGTAGCGGACGTGCACCTTGGTCGGATGGCCGAGCAGCAGCGCGCTCTGGGCCTTGCCCGGCAGGTCGCCGAACGGTGTCGACGTCGAGAAGCCCAGCTCGTCGGCGAGCGCGTCGACCAGCCGGCCGAAGTAGTCGGCGACATGTGCCGAGGCCCACGGCGACAGCGCACCCTCGGCCAGCGACTTGCCGGGGTCGGGGACGACGAGCTCGGGATCGACCTCCATCCGGGTGCCGATGCCGTGGCACTCGGTGCACGCGCCGAACGGAGAGTTGAACGAGAACGACCGCGGCTCGAGCTCTTCGAACGACAGGTCGTCGTACAGGCAGGCCAGATGCTCGGAGAACGTGCGCTCCCGCTCGGCGTCGTCCTCGGGCAGGTCGACGAAGTCGAGCGTCACCAGACCGCTGGACAGCCCGAGCGCGGTCTCGACCGAGTCGGTGAGACGCCGCTTCGCGGACGCCTTGACCTGGAGCCGGTCGATCACCACCTCGATGGTGTGCTTCTTCTGCTTGTCCAGCTTGGGCGGGTCGGTCAGCGGGTGGGCCTCGCCGTCGACCCGGACCCGGGAGAAGCCCTGGGCCTGCAGCTGCCGGAACAGCTCGGCGTACTCACCCTTTCGACCACGGATGACCGGAGCGAGCACCTGGAACCGGGTGCCCTGCTCGAGCTCGAGGACGCGGTCGACGATCTGCTGCGGCGTCTGCCGGGCGATCGGACGGCCACACTCCGGGCAGTGCGGGCGGCCGGCCCGGGCGAACAGCAGCCGGAGGTAGTCGTACACCTCGGTGATGGTGCCGACCGTGGACCGGGGGTTGCGGGAGGTGGACTTCTGGTCGATCGACACCGCCGGCGACAGGCCCTCGATGAAGTCGACGTCGGGCTTGTCCATCTGCCCGAGGAACTGCCGCGCGTACGCCGACAGGCTCTCGACGTACCGGCGCTGCCCCTCGGCGAAGATCGTGTCGAACGCCAGGCTCGACTTGCCCGACCCGGACAGTCCCGTGAACACGATGAGCGAGTCGCGGGGAAGGTCGATCGACACGTCCTTGAGGTTGTGCTCGCGCGCCCCGCGCACGATCAGCTGGTCGGCCACCGTTGACCCCTCATGTCACCTCTCGCATTCGAACAGACGTTCGCCATCCTACCCCGGCACACCACACTGCCAGACGGTACCGACACTCGGCCCGACCGGTGGTCTGGCTACATTGCACACGTGACTCCCGACATGATGCTCGCCCAGGTCGACAGCTCGACGCGAACCCTGCTCGCAGCGCTGTCCGACCTCACCGACGCCGACGTCGCGGCGCCGTCCCTGCTGCCCGGGTGGACCCGGGGCCACGTCCTCACCCACATCGCCCGCAACGCCGACGCGCTCGGCAACCTGCTGACCTGGGCGCGGACCGGCGACCGGACACCGATGTACCCGTCCCGCGCCGTCCGCAACGCCGACATCGAGGCCGGGGCCGGCCGCTCGGCCGCGGCGCAGCGCGACGACATCGCCCGCGCACACACCCGGTTCCTGCAGACCGCCGAGGAGCTCGACGACGCCGCGTGGCAGCACCAGGTCGTGTGGGGGGCCGAGGACCGGGGCGGCCCGGCCGCCCAGGTCCCGACGCTGCGCGTCACCGAGGTCGAGCTGCACCACACCGACCTCGGCCTCGGGCACGCGTTCGTCGAGTGGCCCTGCGAGCTGGTCAAACAAGCGCTCCCCTACGCCGCTGAGAATCTGGACGAGCGAGCGTCCGGCCCCATCCGGCTGGTCGCGACCGACACCTGGGGGACGTTCGAGTACGGCGCGTCGCCGACCCGCACCGTTGAAGGTCCGCAGAACGCATTGCTGGCCTGGGTGACCGGGCGCGCCGACGGCTCCGGCCTGGCCGTCGTACCCGAGGGATCCCTCCCCGAGATCGGAGACTGGCGATGAGCTACCACGGCAAGGTCAAGGTCGGTGGGACACCGGACACCCGCGAGCTGGCGGACCTGGTCATCACCAAGGTCGCGGTCGGCCCGATGGACAACAACGCCTACCTCCTGCGCTGCCGCCGCACCGACGACCAGGTGCTCGTCGACGCCGCCAACGACACCGACACCCTGCTGCGGGTGGTCGGCGACGGCGGGCTGACCACGGTCGTCACCACCCACCGGCACGGCGACCATTGGCAGGCGCTGGCCGAGGTCGTCGAGCTGACCGGCGCGCAGACCGCGGCCGGTGCGCCCGACGCCGACGAGCTCCCGGTCGAGGTGACCACCAGGGTCGACGACGGTGACACCGTCGAGGTCGGCCACTGTCGGCTGGAGGTTATCCAGCTGGTCGGCCACACGCCGGGGTCCGTCGCCCTCCTGTACGACGACCCCGACGGCATGCCGCACCTGTTCACCGGCGACTCGCTGTTCCCAGGTGGGCCGGGCCGGACGGAGAGTCCGGAGGCGTTCACCTCGCTGATGGACGACCTGGTGGCCAAGGTGTTCGACCGGCTGCCGGACGAGACGTGGGTCTACCCCGGCCACGGCAATGACACCACCGTCGGGGCGGAGCGACCGCACCTCGCCGAGTGGCGCGAGCGCGGCTGGTAATCCCCTGCATTGACGGTTGCCCCGCACCGGTCCGCATGGAAGGCTCGGCGTCATCGCACCGGTGGGGCCAGCTCGGCTCGGTCCGGACTCGGGAAACGGGTGACGGAGGACCCCCATGGCCGACGTGGCAGCACCAACCGACGATGAGCTCGACGCCCTGATCGAGGCACGGCTGCGACTGGTCGGTGTCGACCTCGCGCAGCTCCCCACGACAGAGGACCCGACCACCGGCTCACCGACGCGCGAGGAGGCGCTGACCTATCTGCGGTCGGTCTTGCGCAACACCGCGGTGACACTCAGCGGCTGGTCTCCCCCACCCGACGACCCGGCTCTGGCCCAACAGGTCGCCCCGCCGGCGCTCTACCCGTCCAGCACCGACGCCTGGACCGGGCGAGGTCTGGCATGAGCATCGACGACGGTCTCTCTCGTCGACTGTTCCTTGCCCGGCTCAGCGCGCTCGCGGCCGGAGCCACCGGTTCCGCCCTGCTGCCCGGCGTGGCCTCGGCCGCCACGACGGCGCCGCCGACACTGGTGGACGTCGACGCACCGGACGGCGCGACCACTGATCCCACCTCGCTGACAGTGGCGGAGGCCGCGACCCTGATCCGGCGCGGGAAGCTGACCAGCGAGGAGCTCGTCCGGGCGTGCCTGGAACGGATCGAGGGCTACGACTCGCTGTTCCAAGCGTTCAACCTGGTGCTCGCCGACGCCGCGCTGGCCCGCGCTCGCCAGCTGGACGGCAGCAGCCCGCGTACGGCCCTGCACGGCATCCCACTCGCGATCAAGGACAACTACTTCAGCCGAGGTGTACGCACCACGGCCAACTCGTTCATCTTCGCCGACTTCGAGCCGCCGTACGACGCCACGGCGCTGAGCCGCCTCGAGGCCGCCGGCGGTGTGATGATCGGCAAGACCCAGATGGGGCCGCTCGCCACGACCCGCGCCACCACCCCTGCGGGCGTGATCACCACCGTCAACGCCTGGGCGCCAGATCATCCGAACATCAACCCCGGTGGCTCGTCGACCGGCTCGGCGACCGCGACCGCGACGGGCATGGCGCTGTCGAGCGTCGGCACCCAGACCGGTGGGTCGATCACGGCGCCGTCGAACGCCCAGGGGCTGACCGGGCTCAAGCCGACCATGGGCCGGGTATCGCTGCACGGGATCATCCCGCTCACCTTCACCCGTGACCACCCCGGACCGATCGCGCGCGACGCCATGGACTGCGCGATCATGCTGACCGCGATGGCCGGTCCCGACCCGGCCGACTTCCGGACCCTGGGGCTGCCGCAGCTGCCCGACCTCACCCGCGCGGCGACGCCGGTGCGACAAGGCGGGCAGACCGTGCTGCGCCGCCGCACCCGGATCGGGGTCACGCCCGACTTCCTCGCGAGCTCCAACCCCGAGACGGCCGCGGCCCGGCGCAGCTACCTCGACGCGCTCGCCGGGCTCCGGCACGCCACCGTGGTGGAGGTGCCGCTGCCGGCGGAGTGGGACCTGCTGACCGGCACGGCCTTCAACAACGTGCGGCTCCCGGAGCGCACCGAACCGTTCCGTGAGTACCTCCGACAGGACCTGCAGCTGTTCGGTGTCTCCGTGCTGAACTGGCTCGGCGGCCTGCTGCTGTCCGGCGACGAGTACCTCACCGGCCAACGTGCCAAGGTGGTGATGTTCGAGCGGGTGATGGACGAGGTCTTCGACGCGTGCGATGTCGTCGTGCAGGCCCAACCCGTGCCCTTCGACATCATCGGGCTCCCCGAGATCGGCTTCCCGATCGGCTTGCGCGCCGCGACCTCCGACACCCCGGTGCTGCCGATCGGAACGATCCTCGGCGGCCAGCCGTACGCCGAGGACCGGCTGCTCGAGGTCGTCGCCGCATACCAGGACGTCACCGACTGGCACCGCCGCCGCCCCGAGCTACCGCCCGCCCCGGCGGCCTCGGCGGCTCCCCGCGCGCCGAGCCTGGCACCGGCGCGGCTCTCGGCGCTCGAGGCGGCCAGGATCGGCCAGTGACGGCCTCGCACCTGGACCTGCTCGCGCCCGAGCTGGACGCGGTCGGCGGGGAGGTGTCGGTCTGGTGCGGCCGCGCCGACGGCACCCCGGTCTGGACCCGGCTGCCGGACCAGCAGCACTACGCGGCCAGCACGATGAAGCTCCCGGTGCTCGTCGCGGCGCACCGCCGCGCGGCCGCCGGTGGGCTCGACTTGGACGCCGCCGTGCCGGTGCACAACGAGTTCGCCAGCGTGCACGACGGGTCCGCGTACTCGCTCGACCACGCGGAGGACAGCGACGACCAGGTGTGGGACGCCATCGGGACGTCGCGCCCGCTGCGCTGGCTGACGCAGCGGATGATCGTCCGTTCCAGCAACCTCGCCACCAACCTGGTGCTCGACCAGGTCGGCGTGCCCGCCGTCGCGGAGGCACTCGACGCCTGCGGGAGTACGGCGACCACGGTCGCCCGCGGCATCGAGGACTACCAGGCCCGCGACCACGGTCTCGACAACATGGTCACCGCGCCCGGACTGGCGGCGGTCCTGGTCACGCTGGTCGCCGAACGCGCCGCGGACCCGGCGGCCTGCAAGGAGATCCTCGACGTCTGCGCCGCCAACGAGTGGAACGACGGCATCCCGGCCGGCCTGCCCGCCGGCACCCGGGTGTCCCACAAGAACGGCTGGCAGAACCGGGTCTGCCACGACGCCGCCCTGGTGCAGCCCGCCGATGCCGAGCCGTTCGTGCTGGTCGTGCTCACCACCACCGACCTCGAGCGGTCCGCGGCCGACGCGCTCACCGCCCGGATCGCCGCGGCGGCGTACACCGACCTGACCGGGAGCCGGCCGTGACGTCGTACGTGCAGGTGCCGGTCGCGACACTGTGGACCCGGCCCGACGCACCGCGCGCCCTCGACCTCGCGGCGGTGGCCGAACAGCCGGACATCGACGCCTGGCTCGCCAGGCTGGACGCCGAGCCCGACCACGCAGGTCGGCTGGGGCTGCACGGACTGGTCGTGACCCAGCTGCTGGCGGGCGAGCCGGCCGAGGTGGTGTCCGAGCGGGACGGGTGGACCGAGGTGGTCGCCCCGTGGCAGCCGTCCCGTCTCGACCGGCGCGGCTACCCGGGCTGGCTACCCATTGCCCATCTCACCGGCACGCCGCAGGCGGGCTCGGACTGGGCGAGGCTGCAGGCCGCGGCCCCGCCGTACTCCCCCCTCGCCGTGCTCGACGCGGCGCGGCCCTTCGTCGGGTCGCAGTACCTGTGGGCCGGCACCTGCGACGCCGGGGTCGACTGCTCGGGCCTGGTGCACCTGGTGAGCCGCCGGTTCGGCCTGCGGGTGCCGCGCGACGCCCACGACCAGCGGGACGCCGCCACACCCGTGCCGCTCGGCGATGAGCAGCCGGGCGACCTCTACTTCTTCGCCCGGCCGGGCAAGACCGTCCACCACGTGGGGTACGTCGTGGAGCCGGGTGTGATGCTGCACGCCTCCGAGACCGGCCGGGTGGTGGCCGAGGAGGAGCTGACTGCCGACCGTCGCGACCTGCTGGTGGCCGTCGGCCGCTTCGCCCCAGCCTGACCCGACCGGGCCTGCGGCGCGCGGGCCGGGCCGGTCCGGCCACTCGGTAATGGTCGTAACCAACGAGATTGCTGTTTCCGGACGCGTGTGACCGCACTTTCGTCGGTTACGGCGGTTGACGACCTGGCCTGGGTACCGGACCGGCACCTGACCTCATCGACTGGCGCGTTCGGTAGGGACAAACCGGACGCCAGGCCTACGCAACGCGCCAGTCAACGACTGGTCGCAGGTCCAGGTCTGCACCCGTGCCCAGATCCAGGACCCGCCACCGACGACGCTCACCGCGGCCCCGGTTAGAGCCGCGACACCAGCCGCACCGACGCCACGATGACGTCCTCGTCATCGTCGAACTCGACATCCACGGTCACGGTCTCCTCGACCCTGGAAACCGCACACCAAGGCTGCCTCACGCGCTCAACCCACCCACACAAAGGTCACAGGAGCCCCAACTGGGCAATTTTCTACCTGGGCGGGCGTGGGGATCGCTGGCGGTCCCGGGACGAGCGGGTCAGTCGTTCTCCCAGTCCCGGCGGGGCCCGGTGGCATCGTCGAGCTGCTGAACCGACTTGCTGCGCGAGTAGAGCAGGCTCGCCACCGCGGTGATGGCCAGCGTGCCGACGATGAACAGCAGCGACAACCAGATCGGGATCTCGGGAGCCCAGCCGACGTGC
>WHTB01000320.1 GCA_009379735.1 Propionibacteriales bacterium | reverse complement strand
GTGTCGCCCTTGCCGGGCTCACGCACGTCGTCGACCAGCTCGAGGGACAGCCGGCCGTCGTAGCCGATATCGCCGTCTCCGTTGAGAAAACCGAGCTCCAGGCTGCTGCCGAGCCGCCCACCCACGACCGACTTGGCGTCGATGATCAAGAGCACGGTCGCAGTGGTCCGGGTGGCACTGATGACCCTGCCGACCAGGCCGTCGCCGTTGAGCACCGTCATGTCGGGCAGGACGCCGTCTCGTCGGCCGGCGTCGATCATGACCGTACGCGAGAACGCCTGCGCTGCTCCCATCATGACGACGCGCGCCGGCACGACCGACGTACCGGTGTCCTGGGTGACGCCGAGCAGCTGGTCAAGCTCGCCGGCCCGCTGACGGGCGTGGGCGCTGGTACGGAGCTCGGCCCGCAGCGCGGCGTTCTGCTTTTCGAGCCGGGCGTTGTCGTGCTCGAGGGCGTCGACGCTGCCGAAGTACCCGGGCAGGTCGACGATCGGCCGGACGAACGCCGAGACACCGCTCTCCAGCGGTCCGAACACCGCACCGGCGCCGGCCCGCAACGGGTCGACGGGCGAGTCGCCGGACGGTCGGGCGTCGAGGGTGATGACGGTCAGCGCTGCCAGCACCAGCACCCCGAACACCGTGCGTGCGCGCCGGTTCGAGGGCCGCCGAGGCTCGGATGCCATCGCGTCACCTGCGCGGTTCGGAGACGAGGACCTGCTGCAGTGCCTCGAACTCCTCGACGCACTTGCCGGCCCCGAAGGCGACCGAGTCGAGCGGATCGGGCGCGACGTGGACGGGCATGCCGGTCTCGTGCCGCAGCCGCTCGTCGAGACCACGGAGCAGCGCACCGCCGCCGGTGATCACGAGACCGCGGTCCATGATGTCGCCGGCGAGCTCGGGGGGCGTCTTGTCCAACGTGGTGCGGACGCTGTCGATGACCGCGTGCAGCGGCTCCTCGATGGCCTGGCGCACCTCGGTCGAGGAGATCGTCACGGTCTTCGGCAGGCCGGAGATCAGGTCGCGGCCGCGAATCTCGGCCTCCGGCTCGTCGGGCAGCGGGAACGCCGAACCCAGCGCGACCTTGATCTCCTCGGCGGTCCGCTCCCCCAGCATCAGGGAGTACTCCTTCTTCATCCACGAGATGATCGCCTGGTCGAGGTCGTCGCCCGCGGTCCGGATGGACTGGCTGGTCACGATGCCGCCGAGCGAGATGACGGCGACCTCCGTCGTACCCCCGCCGATGTCGACGATCATGTTGCCGGTGGGCTCGTGGACCGGCAGCCCGGCACCGATCGCCGCGGCCATCGGCTCCTCGATGATGTAGACGCGGCGGGCGCCGGCCTGGTAGCCGGCCTCCTTGACCGCGCGCTGCTCCACCGCGGTGATGCCCGACGGCACGCACACGACCAGCCGCGGCTTGACGAAGAACTGGCGCCGGTGCACCCGCTGGATGAACAGCCGGAGCATCTGCTCGGTGGTCTCGAAGTCGGCGATGACGCCGTCCTTCAGCGGGCGGACCGCGGTGATCGTGTCGGGCGTCCGGCCGATCATCTGCTTGGCCTCGGAGCCGACCGCCAGGATCTCGCGGGTCTGGGAGTTCAGCGCGACCACGGAGGGCTCGTTGAGCAGGATGCCGCGGCCCCGGACGTACACCAGCGTGTTGGCGGTGCCGAGGTCGACCGCCATGTCCCGACCGAGAAAACTGTTCGCCATCGACTGAATCGACTCCCTGTGCCCACGGCTGCAGTGCTCAGGTTAGGTCGACGCCGACCGGGATCCCGGGAGGACACGCGTGCCCCACCGGCCTCATCCACCCCGCCCCGCCTCGGCGCCCACCGTTTTTTTCTGGTACGGGGGCGCCCCGTTCCAATAGGTCTGGAACGGGGCGCCCCCGTGCCAAAAGAGGTGTGGAGTAATCCCGCCCAGTCGACGGTCTGAGCAGCTGGTCAGTCGAGGTCGGGGAACCAGAGGGCGATCTCCCGCTCCGCGGACTCCGGCGAGTCGGAGCCGTGCACGAGGTTCTCGCGGTTCGACAACGACAGGTCGCCGCGGATCGTGCCGGGGGACGCCTTGCGTCCGTCGGTCGCGCCGTTGATCGCCCGCACCACCTCGACCGCCTCGTCACCCTCGAGTACGGCGGCGACGAGCGGCCCGCTGGTCACGAACTCCCGCAACGGCGGGTAGAAGTCGCGCTCCACATGCTCGGCGTAGTGCCGGTCCGCCTGCGCCCCGTCGATACTGCGGAGGTCCATCGCCACCAGCGCCAGGCCCTTGGCCTCGAACCGGCCGAGGACCTCGCCGATCAGGCCCCGGCGGACGGTGTCGGGCTTGAGCAGGACGAGCGTGCGCTGAGACATGGCCCGCACTGTAGCGGCCCGGCGAGCGCGTCACTCACCGCGCGCCGCCTTGGCCGCGTCGACCTGGCGGCCGAGCACAACCGCAGCCACCCACAGTGCCCCGAAGACCACGCCGAGGACGAACATCACCGGCACGACGAAGCCGAGCGCGACCGCCGCGACCTGCACCAGGGACCCGCTCACGATCCCGATCCGCGACCGCAGCAGGCCACAGGTCGCGATCGCCACGACACCGAGGCCGAGGCACACGGGTACGGCCGTCGTCCACGCGACGTCGTACAGCGTGATCATCGGAATCGTCACCAGCATCAGCACCACGGACTCGAGCGCGAGCACGCTGGACGCCATCACCCGCATGTCAGCGCCCCGGCCGCTGCAGCATCGAGCGTGCCTCGCCCGCCGTGACCACCGACCCGGTGATGAGCACGCCACCGGACCCGATCGCCTCACCGAGCCGACCGCCCTCCTCGGCCAGCCCGATCGCCCGCTCGATCGCGTCGTCGAGCCGGGGCATCACCTCGACCCGTTCCTCGCCGAACACACCCCGGGCGAGCTCCGCGAGAGACTCGGCCGGCATCGCCCGGGTGGTGGAGTTCTGCGTGCACACCACGGCGGAGAGCACCGGCTCGAAGGCCTCGAGTACGCCCTCGACGTCCTTGTCGCCCATCATGCCGAGCACGCCGACCAGCGGGCTCAGCGCGAACGACTCCTGCACCGCCTCCGCGGTCGCCCGGGCGCCATGGGGGTTGTGGGCCGAGTCGACGAGGACGGTCGGACTGCGCCGTACGACCTCGAGCCGGGCCGGGGAGTCCGACTGCCCGAACGCGTCGCGCACGACGTCGACGTCCATCGCCTCGCCGCCCGCGAACGCCTCGACGGCCGCGACCGCGACCGCGGCGTTGTGCGCCTGGTGGGCGCCGTGCAGCGGGAGGAAGATCTCGTCGTACTGTCCGGCCAGACCCCTGAGGCTGACCTGTTGCCCCCCGACGGCGACGTGGCGCTCGGCGACGCCGAACTCCAGCCCCTCGCGGGCCACCGTCGCCTCGACCTCGACCACCCGCCGCAGCAGCACCTCGGCGACGTCGACCGGCTGCTGCGCGAGTACGGCGAACGTGCCTGGCTTGATGATCCCCGCCTTCTCCTCGGCGATCTCCTCCTCGGACCCCCCGAGCAGGTGCGCGTGGTCGACGCCGACCGGGAGCACGACGGCCACCTGCGCGTCGGCGACGTTGGTGGCGTCCCAGGTCCCGCCGAGACCGACCTCGAGCACGATCACGTCGACCGGGGCGTCGGCGAATGCCGCGAAAGCCATCGCGGTGATCAGCTCGAAGAACGACACCGGATGCTGCGCCGTGCGCTCGACCACCTCGGCGTACGGCGCGACCTCACCGAACACCTCGACGAAGCGGTCCTCGGTCAGTGGCTCACCGTCGATGCAGATCCGCTCTCGCATCGACTCCACATGCGGGCTGGTGAAACGCCCGGTGCGCAGCCCGCGGGTCCGCAGCAAGGCGTCGATCATCCGGGCCGTCGACGTCTTCCCGTTCGTGCCGGTCAGATGGATGACGGGCGCCGCATGCTGGGGGTCGCCGAGCAGCGTGCACAGGGCGCGGATTCGGTCGAGGGTCGGCGTCATGCGGGTCTCGGGCCAGCGGGAGAGCATCGCGGCCTCGACGGCGGCGTACGCCTCAGGGGAAGTGTCAGACATCGTGCGGAAGTATCTCATTGCGAGCGAGCCAGCCGACCCCCGTAGGATTCCGAGCCATGAGCGACGCCGACGACACCGCCTCCGCCCCGGAGCCGCAGGTCCCCCAGACGCGGGTCACGGAGACGCAGGCCCAGGAGCCGCCGGCCTCCGACCCGCCCCCACCCGCCGACGAGGCACCCGACGCCGAGGCACCCGCCAACCAGGCACCGGCCGTGGACGCGCAGCCCCCCCAGACGCGGGTGCCCGCCAAGCCGGCCCTCGAGGGGCTGGAGGACAAGTGGACCAAGAGCTGGGAGGAGCAGGGCACGTACCGCTTCGACCGCTCGGCCGCGAGCCGCGACCAGGTGTACGCGATCGACACGCCGCCGCCGACGGTGTCCGGCTCACTGCACGTCGGCCACGTCTTCTCGTACACCCACACCGACACCATCGCCCGGTTCCAGCGGATGTCGGGCAAAGAGGTCTTCT
>WHTB01000036.1 GCA_009379735.1 Propionibacteriales bacterium | reverse complement strand
TCATCGGCGACATGTCCGCTGCGGACGCCCCGCGGAGCGGCTACCGGCTCGTCTACCTCGTCTTCAACACCATCCACAACCTGCTGACCCAGGACGCCCAGGTGCGCTGTTTCGAGAACGCCGCTCGGCACCTGGCCGACGACGGAGTCTTCGTGGTCGAGGCCAGCGTGCCAGGCGCGTGGCTGCGTGGTCGCCAGTTCGTGGACGCCGAGTACGTCGGCAACGACGCGGTGGTCCTCGATGTCAACCGGTACGACCCGGTGACCCAGATCCTCGACGAGAACCACGTCCACCTGAGCAGCTTGGGCGTGCGGTTGGGACCGATCTCCCAGCGCATCGCGTATCCGAGCGAGCTGGACCTGATGGCGCGCATCGCCGGTCTCCGGCTGCTGGACCGGTGGAGCGGGTGGCACCGTGAGCCGTTCACTGGCGACAGCATCCGTCACATCAGCGTGTACGGCCGCTGAGCCGGGCCTGGTCATCGGTCCGCCGGTGCCGCACGTCGGTACATACCTCTGGGCCTGTCGGGCGTGAACCATCCGTTGGGTACGCTGCGGGCGTAGCTAGCGAGCTCAGCAACGGCCCCAATGATCAACGCTGTGACCAAGAGGTGTCGCCCGTGCAATGTCCCCGTTGTGGACTGCAGAACGCGCCGGGGAGCGCGCAGTGCATGCGGTGCGCGCAGCCCTTCACCCCGCCCGCCAGCGACGGAGGGGGTGGTTCGAGCGGCTCCGACCAGGGCTCCACGCGGCCGCTGCCGCCGCAGTGGCAGCACCGGAACCCTCAGCATCGTCGCAACCCACCGCCGGGTCAGCCATCGGGCCAGCCGCCCGCCACCGAACACAGCCCGCCGCAGCGGCGGCAACCCTCGCAGCAGCGCCAGCCCGGCCAGCCGCAGCGACCGGACGAGCGGCCTCCCGACGAGCGTGGTCAGGGCCAGCAGCCCCGCCAGCGTCCCCGGCCGGCCGGTCCTCGCCGGCCCGAGCCGGCCGGGCCCCCACCACCCGGGACGCCGGGTGCAGCACCGGGTGCATCACCGGGTGCATCACCGGGTGCGCCGGGTGGGCCAGGTGCACCACCGGCCGGACCGCCGGGGCGGCCGGCAGGTCGACCGGACCCGACCGCGCCGGCGCCCACCCGATCGACCAGACCGAACACACCGCAGCAGTGGCAGCACCCCGGGTACACGCCGAAGCAGCGGATCGTCGAAGAGGTCGAGCCGGAGCCGGAGAAGGTCGGACTGCTGCGGATCCTCGCGGCGATCGGGCTGTCGATCGCGGCGCTCGGCGCGCTGACGTACGCCGGGTGGGCCGTCACCGCACGCCGTGGCATCTTCGCTGACCTGGCCGACAGCGCCTCGCTGTCACCGTCGGCCGGCAAGGACAACGACCGTCTCGACACGATCCTGCTGTGGACCGCCGTGATCCTGCTGGTGCTGGCCGTCGTGCTCTGGTTGCTCGTCCACCTGCTGCGCAAGAAGCCGTTCGGTACGTCCGGGTTCACCGCGATCGCGTTGCTCGGCGTCGGCTCCGTGGTCGCCCTCGTCGGCGCGTACGTGACCTCGATGACCGGCACGGACGTAGACGAGGCCGGCACGGCGGCGACCGGTTACCTCATCATCGGGGGCGGGTTCTTGCTGCTCGCCGGCGGTGTGATCGCGGCGCTGCTCGCGGTCTTCGCCAAGCCACCGGCGGTCGAAACACCGACGGCCGGCTTCGCGGGTTGGCAGCATCCGTAGCGCTCCACGTGTCACGATTTGGTCATGGCCAGCAGAGCCGTGCGGCCCGCCCTCGCGAAGCCCCAGGTGGTTGCCCACCGCGGTGCGAGCGAGAGCCATCCTGAGCACACCCTGACCGCGTACGAACAGGCCCTCGACGAGGGCGCCGACGCGCTCGAGTGCGACGTACGCCTCACCCGCGACGGGCATCTGGTCTGCGTGCACGACCGGCGGCTCGACCGCACGTCGAACGGCCGCGGAGCGCTCTCCACCAAGCGGCTGAGCGAGCTGGTCGAGCTCGACTGGTCGAGCTGGAAGAACCCGTGGGCCGACCTGGACGACGAGGCGGAGATCGACCTCGCCGGGTCGCGGATCCTGACGCTGCACGACCTGCTCGGCCTGGTCCGTGACTGGGAGCGCCCGATCCAGCTGGCGATCGAGACCAAGCACCCGACCCGCTACTCCGGCCTGGTGGAGCACTACCTGGTCGAGATGCTGCACCGCTTCGGCTGGAGCCGGCCCGCGGGACCCTGCCCGGTGCGGGTGATGAGCTTCTCGCGGATGTCCGTACGCCGGATGCAACGGTTGGCCCCCGCCGTCCCGGTCGTCGTGCTGGTGGACGACCGCATTCCGATTACGTTCCGTGGCGGCGAGCTACCGTATGGCGTCGACATTGTCGGGCCTTCGATCGAGCTGGTACGAGCCGATCCCGACTGGGTCCGGAAGGTCCACGCCAGCGGGCACCAGGTGCATGTCTGGACCGTGAACGAGCCTGCCGACATCGCGCTGTGTGCCGAGCTCGGCATCGAGGCGATCATCACCGACCGACCGGGCGAAACCCGTGCCCAACTTGACGCTCTGTGACCTTGAACCGGGTTTTGGCGTCCGCTGTGGGGGCATCCTTGCCGCAGGAACCAGAACAGAAGCAAGGGAAGGCTTGTGCAGGCAGTGCAGCACCGCGACAACTCCGTGGTTGTGACGCTGCCGTTTCGCGCCGTCAGTGCTCGGAACGCGCGGGCACGACTCACTGGCGACCTGCGCCGCGCGCGGGTTCCGCTCCCGGTCGTCGACGATGCCCGCACCGTCTTGTCCGAGCTGATCGGCAACGCCGTACGGCATGCCCAGCCGCTGCCCTCCGGTCGGCTGCTTGTCTCCTGGTGGATCGAGCCAGAAGCCGTCGTCGTGGCCGTGACCGATGGCGGTGGACGGTCCGCGCCGCGGGTCGCCCATAACGGCGAAGAGGCCCTGGGCGGGCGCGGGCTCGCGATCGTCGAGAGCCTGTCTCGCCGCTGGTGGGTCCAGCGCGCTGCTGACTCGTCGACGGTCACCGCCGAGATCCCGGTCTCACTGAGCCGGTCGCACCGCCGCGCCGAGTAGGGTTTCGTCGGCACACCGTCGTACGAACGAAAAGGACCGGCGCATGGGCAAGCGCGCACGCACCAAGGGCACGTCGTCGGCCGCCGGCGATGGCGCCGTCGGGCCACGTCAGCCGTGCCCGTGCGGATCTGGCAAGCGGTACAAGGCCTGCCACGGGGCGGGCGACAGGTCGACCCCGTTCGTGGTTCGCACCTTCGACGGCCTGCCCGACGAGTGCGACTGGGTGGCGCTGCGCGAGTTCGTCCCGTCCGCTACGGCGCCGCTGACGGTGCGAGGAACGGACCGCGAGGTCCAGCTGTGCAGCCTCCTCCCGATGGCGTGGCCGGCTCTGGTGCGCCCCGACGGCAGCGTCTGGGGCGGCCTGCAGGTCCAGCACAGCTCCGGTGACATCAGCCGCGACCTGGCGTACGCGCTGCAGCAGGCGCTGGACGGCGAGCCCGGCGACACCGTCGCGGTCAACCAGCTGCCCGGCGCCGGTGACCGGATGCAGGACCTCGTCGCGCAGGAGGGTCTCGACATCACCGTGCACGACGGCTTCGCGTGGTGGGTGGACGACGTCGACGACCCGACCGGCGAGGTCGCGGCATCGGTCGAGCAGGCCAACGCAGCGGCGACGCCGACCCGGCGGCTGACCTCGGTGGACGCGGCGTACTGGTGTGACGTCGGCACCAAGGAGCACCTCCGCTGGGTGCTGCCGCACGGCGAGGAGCGGCTGCTGTCGGCGCTCGCCCGGCTCCACCGCCGTGGCGCCGACACTCTGGTCGACGGCTCCCGGCTGGTCGGCTCGTTCCGTGCGCACGGTCTGCTGGTCCCGGTCTGGGACCTCGAGGTCGGCACCGGCGCGGACGCGCTCGAGGAGGCGGCCGCGGAGTTCGCGACCCGGCTCGACGACGCGCTCGCCGACGAGTCGGCACTGACCTCGGAGGAGCGGTCGGCTCGGGCCGGCCTCGCGAACCGGCAGCTCACGATCCGCTGACCACACTCTTTACCGAGTGATCTCAAACATATTGAGCGCTAAACCTTGTTGACGTGCTCCAGGCGGACCTACTATTGAGTCACAAGCTCGGTCGTTGGCGTATCCCCCGTCGGCAGCGACCGAGCTTCTCCAATTCTCGGCCCCGTTTTTGCCGGCGGCGGCCGGGCATGCGGGGGTGACGGCGTGACGCTGCGTCAGCCCGGGATCGGGTCACGCAGCACGGGGCAGGACATGCAGCGCGGTCCGCCCCGGCCCGAGCCCAGCTCGGACCCGGCGATCGCCACGACCTCGATGCCGTGCTCCTCGAGCCGGGCGTTGGTCTCGGTGTTGCGCTCGTAGGCCACGGCCACCCGAGGAGCGACCGCCAGGGTGTTGTTGCCGTCGTCCCACTGCTCGCGTTCCGCGGTGACCGGGTCGAGCCCGGTATCGATCTGCCGCAGTGTGTCGATGCCCATCGCCTTGGCCGCGGAGACCAGGAACGGCTCGGCGTCGCCGACCAGCAAGGTGAGCCCGGCCGCGCTGCCGTCGCCGGGGTCGGCCACCGCGACGGTGTGCGCGGACAGTGTGTCGGCGACGATGGGATACATCACGATCGCGTCCACGTCGACCATCGTGCAGACCGTGTCGAGGTGCATGGTGGCCCGCTCCTGCGCGATCGGGACGGCGAGCACGGTGTGCGCCAGGCCCTCGGAGAACACCAGCCGCGACAGCCGCTCGACACCGGCCGGCGTCGTGCGTTCGCCGACCCCGACGGCCAACACGCCCGGAGCCATCAGGAGTACGTCACCACCCTCGACGTGCTCGAGCTCCCAGCTGTACGCCCGGCGGACGCCGGCGAACCGCGGATGGTGGGTGTAGATCAGGTCGGTCAGCTGCGTCTCGCGCTCGCGGGCCGGCATCGCCAGGCTGGTGACCGCGACGTGGTCACCGATCCAGACACTCGAGTCACGGGTGAAGAGCAGGTTGGGCAACGGGTTGATCAGAAAGTCGTCGTGCGCGAGCAGGCTGGTGACGAGCCCGTGGCCACCTCGTACCTCGTCGTTGCGGAGACCCGCCGTGAGGATCTCCGCCAGCCCAGCGGGGTCGAGCGCGGCGAGCGCTTGGCGCAGGTAGGCCTGCAGCGTGTCACCGAGCCGCAGCCCGTCGGTCACCTCGGCGATCGCCTGTTCGCGGGCCGCAGGGAGGTCGAGCGTCTCGGTGAGCAGCTGCACGAGGTACAGCACCTCGACGCCGCGGTCGCGCAGCGCCTGGGCGAACGCGTCGTGCTCGGCCTGCGCCCGACCGATCCACGGGATGCCGTCGAACAGCAGCGTGTCGTTGTTGCGGGGGGTGAGCCGCTTCAGCTCGGGACCGGGTCGGTGCAGGAGCACGGTGCGGAGGTTGCCGACCTCACTGTCGGCGCCGACTGTGCGGCCCGGCGGACGGGTCTCGGTGGTCATGCCTGGAGCGTATAGCCGTCCAGAACGAGGCGTAACCGACTGTTCCTCGTACGCCCCAAGCCTTGCAAGACGCGGGGCGTACGTGGAACACGCGGTTACGCCTCGTTCCCGGGAGTGGCCAGCGCTAGCCGCGGATGAGCTCCACCAGCGTGAGTACGGCGAACAGCGTGCACACCGCCGCGCCGACATAGTGGAGGACCGCCAGCCGGAGGTAGCGCAGCAGGATCCGGCCGACGAAGACCGCCAGACCGGAGATGAGCAGCAGCGCCGTCCACGCGCCGACGAACACCGACACCGGCTCGTGGGTCCGGGCGACCTGTCCTATCGTCAGCAGCTGCGACAGGTCACCCCACTCGGCGGCGAACAGCACGACGAACGACGCGCCGGCGGCCCGCCACCCGGTGCGGGTGACGGCGGCCTTGTCGGCGTACTCCTGCTCCTGCGACCGCTCCGCCTCGGCGGCTCCGGAGGCGGTGCGTACCAGGATGATCGCGCCGGCCGTGAAGATCAGCAGCGTCACCGTGAGCAGCACCCAACGGGGGAGCAGGGTCGCGAAGTGTCCGGCGGTGACCGCGACCAGGGTCTGCACGAAGAACGCCGCGGCGACGCCGAGCCAGACCGGCAGCGGCCGGTAACGCGACGACAGGATCAGTGCGGCGACGAACGTCTTGTCCGGCAGCTCCACCGGCAGGATCAGGCCGAATGTCGACGCGACGACGTCGAGGTCGAGGCTCACCACAGCCGCGTCGCCGCTGCGGTCGCCTGGGCGAGCACCGACTTCACCGACAGCCCGGTGGCTGCGGCCACAGCGGCCACGTCCTCGTACTCCGGCTGGGCGTTGACGACCTGGCCGTCGTGCCGGGCGAGCTTCACCCGGACCGGGTGTCCGCGGATCTCGACGGTGGCCTCGGCGCGCTCCAGCGCCGCCTTGGTGATGACCTGCTCACGCAGGCCGATCGTCGACGTCTCCCGGAATATCACCGACCGCACCTCGGCCGCGTGTTCCACCGTGACGAGCACGGACAGGGTGTGCGCCGGGCGGCCCTTCTTCATCAGGATCGGGGTCAGCCAGGCGTCGTTCGCACCAGCGTCCAGCAGCGCGGCCAGTGCAGCGGGCCACAGCCGCGGGTCGAGGTCGTCGACATTGGCCGCCAGCAACAGCTCGGACCCCGGGTCCGTCGACGCGGAGTCGCCGATCAGCAGCCGGAGTACGTTCGCGTGCCCGGTCGGGTCGTGGCCGCCCGCGCCGACCCCGATGGTGCGCGACGTCATCGCGGGCTGCGGTCCCCAGGCCGTCACCCACTCGGCGAGCAGGGCGGCCCCGGTCGGCGTGCAGAGCTCCAGGTCGACCGGCCCGCCGTACGACGGGATCCCGCGCAGCAGCGTGGCGACGGCCGGGGGAGGGACGGTGAGCGAGCCGTGCGCGGTGTCGACCCGGCCACCGCCGACGGCGACCGGTGAGCCGGACACCGACTCGAGGCCGAGGTGGACGAAGCCGGCGCACACCCCGACCACGTCCGCGATGGCGTCGAGGGCACCGACCTCATGGAAGTGCACGTCGTCGACGGCCGTGCCGTGCACCGACGCCTCGGCCTCGGCGAGCCGGGTGAACGCGCCGACCGCGCGGTCGCGCAGGTTCCCGTCGAGCGGCTCGAGCAGCGCGCGTACGTCACGCCACCTGCGGCGGGTCACGGAGTCGGCGACCACGACGTGGGCTCGGGTGGCGGCGAACCCGGACCGGGTGACCAGCTCGGCCTCGATCCGCACCGGCTCCGGCGCGACCGCTTCGACGGCGCCGGCCACGACCTCGAGCGGCACGCCGGCGTCGAGCAGCGCACCGAGCAGCAGGTCGCCGGACGCCCCCGATCCGCAGTCCAGCCAGCCGATCACTGCGGTCCCTCGGGGTGCGACTGCCGCGCCACCCGGGCCGCGAACACCCCGGCGCCGTAGCCGTTGTCGATGTTGACGACGGTCACCCCGGGCGCGCACGAGTTGAGCATCGCGAGCAGCGCCGCGAGCCCGTCGAACGAGGCGCCGTACCCGACGCTCGTGGGCACCGCGACCAGGGGTACGCCGGTGAGTCCGCCGACCACGCTGGGCAGTGCGCCCTCCATCCCGGCCACCACGATGAGGCAGTCGGCGGCGGTCAACCGGTCGCGTACCCCGAGCAGCCGGTGCAGCCCGGCGACGCCGACGTCGGTGAGCAGCTCGACCCCCGCACCGTGCACGCCGGCGGTCACGGCGGCCTCCAGCGCGACGGACGCGTCCGACGTACCCGCGGACACGATCGTGACCAGACCGACCGGGGTGGGCAGCGGGCCGAGCGTCACGGTGCGCGCCGTCCGATCGACCCGGGCGTCGTCCAGCTCGGTGCCGACGGCGTCGAGGGCGGCATCGGAGACCCGGGTAGCGAGGACCGCGCGCTCCGGGTGGGCCGCTCGCAGGGTCCGCAGCAGCGTCACGACCTGGTCGGGGGTCTTGCCGGCTCCGTAGATGACCTCGGGGTCTCCGGTGCGGCGTACCCGATCGGTGTCGAGGCGGGCGAAGCCGAGGTCGCGGACGCCGTCGGCCGGGATGCCGGTCATGGACCGAGCGTATTCGTCGATCCGAGTCGCGTGTCACGTGGCCCGCGGCGTGGGGCCCGATGCATGACACGCGAGCGCGGCGCCGACCTCTACGCTGGGGCCCGTGCCTGGAATCCCACCCGCCCGCTACGCCTACCTCGGCCCCGAGGGTACGTTCACCGAGATGGCGCTGCGGACCCTGCCCGCCGCGACCCGCGCGCAGCTGCAGCCGTTCCCGACGGTGCCCGGTGCGCTCGACGCCGTCCGCCAGTCCGAAGCCGACGGCGCGGTCGTGCCGATGGAGAACTCCGTCGAGGGCGCCGTCCCGGTGACGCTCGACGAGCTGGCCGTCGGCGACCCGCTGGTGATCACGCGGGAGATGACGGTCCCGGTGCAGTTCGCGCTGCTCGGGCGACCCGGCACCGACGGTTTCTCGGTGCGCACCGTGGTCACCCATCCGCACGCGGCGGCGCAGTGCCGCGGGTGGCTGGCGAAGCATCTGCCCGAGGCGGAGGTCGTGCAGGCGACATCCACGGCGCTCGCCGCGTCGATGGTGGCCGAGCCCGGGTCGCCGTACGACGCGGCGATCGCGGCGCCGATCGCGGCCGAGCGGTACCGGCTCTCGGTGCTGGCCCACGGCATCGGCGACAACCCCGATGGCGTCACCCGGTTCGTTCTCGTGTCGCGGCCCGCGCCGCCGCCGACGCCGACCGGTGCGGACAAGACCTCCGTCGTCGCGTTCATCCGTGACGACCACCCCGGCGCCCTGCTGGAGGTGCTCGAGCAGTTCGCCGTACGCGGGGTCAACCTGACCCGGATCGAGTCCCGGCCGACCGGGGTGAGTCTCGGCCGCTACTGCTTCTGGATCGACGCCGAGGGCCATGTGGCCGACCAGCGGGTAGGTGAGGTGCTGATGGGGTTGCGGCGGATGTGTGCCGACGTCCGTTTCCTCGGGTCGTACCCCCGCGTCGACGGGGTCAAGACCGACCTGCGGCTGGGCACGGCCGACGCCGACTTCCGGGACGCGGCGAGCTGGCTCACCCGGCTGCGCGGGGGTCTCTGAGGCCGGGTCCGTCGAGCCGCTAGGCTCGCCGGGATGTCTGCTGAGGTCACGGGCTGGGTCGCCCTCGTCGCGCTGGGCGTCGCGCTGCTCGCCCTGCTGGTCGGGGTGGCCGCGCTGCGGCGAGCCCGGTCCCGGCGCAGGCCGCAGCGCCGGCAACGGAGCCGCAGGGCCGCGCCACTACCTGTCGACGTCGGTGCGCTGCGCAGCGAGGTGGAGGCGCTCCGGCTCGAGGTCAACGACGCGCTGCGGCACCTCGCCGTGGTGCGGTACGACGCGTTCGGTGACATGGGTGGGCAACTGTCCTGGTCGGTCGCCGTCCTCGACGACAACGGCAACGGCATCGTGCTGACCTCCATCCACGGCCGCAGCGACTCCCGGACGTACGCCAAGAACATCGCCGGCTGGTCCTGTGACCAGCAGCTGTCGCCGGAGGAGACCGAGGCCGTCGACCTGGCCCACGGCGACACCTGACCCCGCCCTCCCGCCGCGCCGCGTCCCATTTTTCTGGTACGGGGGCGCCCCGTTCCAGACCTAGTGGAACGGGGCGCCCCCGTACCAGAAAAGGGAATGGAGTGGAGCCGCCCAATGGAGCGCCTCGCGCCGACAGTGCTCACGCGTCCGCGACCTCCCGTCCTGAACGGACCTTCCCGTCCCGGACGCCCCCGCAAACCGGACATGTCCGATATCGACGGGGCACTCGGGACGGGAAGGTCGCCACGACGCACGATCACGCACAGGGCGGCGAGTGCCCACACTCATTTCCCCGGACAGGAGCGCCAGCCCCGAATTCACGCCGACCAGTGCGGACTTCTGGCGACCCGACCCAGCGGTTGTGCAACCTCGGCGGGAGGTCTGGTCAGCGGGGGACGCGGACCAGGAGTACGCCGGGCTCGACCTCGGCCTCGATCTCGGTGCCGGAGCCGCAGGCGTCGCCGTCCATCTGCCGCGCCGTGTCGTGCGCAGCCTTGACGACCACCCGCCGCCCGGTCATCCGGTTGAGCCGCTCGTCGATCCGCCGCCGGCGGGTGAGCACGCGGAACAGCAGGCCGAACCAGCCGAGGAAGCGGCGCGGCGCGATCACCACGACATCGAGCAGACCGTCGTCCGGTGCGGCGTCGGGGAGCAGCGGGATGCCACCGGTCAGCGTGCCGACATTGCCGATCACCACGGTCTTCGCGCGATGCTTCACGGTCGGCCCGTCGTCGACCGTGATCTCGACTCGGACCGCGGGGTCGCGCAGGTGGCGCACACCGGACACGAAGTACGCCGGCCAGCCGACCTTCTTCTTCAGCTCGTCGGGTGCGCCCGCCATGATCGCGGCATCGAGGCCGAGCCCGCCCATGACGGCGAACCGCTCGGGGTCCATGCCGTCGCCGGTCATCCGCACCAGGTCGATCGCGCGGTCCTGCCCGGTGAGGATCACCGAGAGGGCAGGGTCCATCTGCAGCGGGAGGCCGAGGTTGCGGGCCAGCAGGTTGCCGGTGCCGGCCGGCAGGATGCCCAGTGCGACGCCGGTCCGTGCCAGCTCGGACGCGACGACGCGCACGGTCCCGTCGCCGCCGGCCGCCACCACGACGTCGGCGCCGGCGGTCAGGGCCGCGTGGGTCATCTCTCGACCGGCGTCGTCGATCGTCGTCTCGAACCACAGCGGCGCGTCCCATCCGGCGTTCTCTGCCGCTGCGTTGACGCTCGCCCGGAACGCGCGCGCGTCGACGACCTTGATCGGATTGAGTACGACGGCCAAGCGGGCCTTGCGGGGTTCGGCCAGCCGCGCCAGCGCCGTCGGCTGCGGACGTCGTACGGCGCCCTCGATGACCGCCGCCAGGCCGGCCAGGATCAGCGTCACCAGCAGGTAGCTGCCCACCACGTCGGACGGGTAGTGCACGCCGAGCAGGATCCGGTCGAGACCGAGCAGCGCAGCGAACGCCACGGCCGCGACGTACGCCGAGATGCGGGTCGAGCGCCGGCGGAGGAACATCGACGCCAGCACGATCGTGACTCCGGCAACCAGCGCCGCGCCTGACGTGTGTCCGGACGGGAAAGCGAACCCGCTGGTGGTGTCGATCGGGTCGGCGAACACGTTGCGGTCGCGGCCGACCGCGCGCTTGATCACCGCGACGGTCGACGCCTCGAGGGCCGTGCCGGCGACGATCCAGATCGCCGTGCCCCGGTACTCCTTGCGCCACAAGAACAGCGCCAGCAAAGGCAGCGCGATCCGCCACGTCGTCGGCTGCAGCCAGCGAGACACCCAACGGGCGGCGGCGGCGACACCGTCGTGGTCGTGCATCCAGCCGTCGACCGAGCGGAGGACGGCGAGGTCGAAGTCGACCAACGGCTGCCAGGGCACGATGACCAGCGCCGACAGCAGCACCAGGAGAGCTGCGGCGGCGATGGCGAGCACTCCGGCACGGCGATCGATCAGCACGATCGCCCAGGCTACCGGCGGATGCCCGATAGGCTCGACTTGTGATCGATCTGCGCATCCTCCGTGACGACCCCGACCGCGTACGTGCCGCCCAGATCAAGCGCGGCGCCTCCCCCGACGCAGTCGACCAGCTGCTGTCGGCCGACGAGCGGCGGCGGTCGACCATCGCGGACTTCGAGCGGCTGCGCGCCGAGCAGAAGGCGCTGGGCAAGCAGATCCCCCAAGCCCAGGGGGAGGACAAGCAGGTGCTGCTCGCCCGTACCAAGGAGCTGTCCACCGCGGTCAAGGCGGCGGAGGCGACGCAGGGCGAGGCCGACGCGGCTTTCCGGGCCCTGTGGGCGGCATTGCCCAACGTCGCCGCGGACGAGGCGCCGGCCGGTGGTGAGGACGACTTCGTCGTGCTGGAGCACGTCGGCACGCCGCGCGACTTCTCGGCCGAGGGGTTCGAGCCGCGCGACCATGTGGAGCTCGGCCGGATGCTCGGCGCGATCGACATCGAGCGCGGCGCCAAGGTGAGCGGCGCTCGGTTCTACTTCCTCACCGGCGTCGGCGCCCAGCTCGAGCTCGCCCTGGTCAACGCCGCGATGGAGCACGCCGACGCGCACGGGCTGACCCCGGTCATCCCGCCGGCGCTGGTCAAGCCGCGGGCGATGGACGGCACCGGGTTCCTCGGCCAGGCGGCCGACGACGTCTACCACCTGCCGAAGGACGACCTCTACCTCGTGGGTACGTCGGAGGTGCCGCTCGCGGCCTACCACGCCGACGAGATCCTCGACGCCGCGTCGTTGCCGCTGCGTTACGCCGGGTTCAGCCCCTGCTTTCGGCGGGAGGCCGGCTCGTACGGCAAGGACACCCGAGGCATCTTCCGCGTGCACTGGTTCGACAAGGTCGAGATGTTCTCCTACACCACGGTCGAGGAGTCGTACGCGGAGCACGAGCGGCTGCTCGGCATCGAGAAGGAGTGGCTCGACAAGATGGACCTGGCCTACCGGGTGATCGACACCGCGGCCGGCGACCTCGGGCTGTCGGCGAGCCGCAAGTTCGACTGTGAGGCGTGGATCCCGACCCAGGGCAAGTACCGCGAGCTCACGTCGACGTCGAACTGCCTCGACTTCCAGACCCGTCGGCTCGACACCCGTGGCCGGTTCGCCGACGGCGTCAAGCCGATCGCCACGCTCAACGGCACGCTGGTGGCGATTCCGCGCACGATCGTCGCGATTCTCGAGACCCACCAGCAGGCCGACGGCTCGGTCCGGGTGCCGAAGGCGCTGCAGCCCCATCTCGGCGGCCGAGAGGTGCTGGAGCCGGTCAGCGCATGACGAAGGGGTTCCGCCCCCGGCTGGTGGCGCTCGACATCGACGGCACGCTGCTCGACGCACAGGAGCGCATCGCCCCGGCCGTGCGGGACGCCGTCACCGTGGCCCGGTCCACCGGTGTGCACGTCGTGCTGTCCACGGGCCGTTCGACGTTCGGCATCACCCGGATCCTGGAGTCGCTCGACCTCACCGGCGGGTACGTCGTGGCGAGCAACGGCGCCGTGACGTTCTCCTACTGGCCGGTCGAGATCGACGGTGCGGTGACGTTCGAGGCCCGCGAGACGGTCAAGCTGCTGATGGAGCACGTGCCGGACGCGCTGGTGGCGGTGGAGGTGATCGGCCGCGGTTACCGGGTCAACCGGCCGTTCCCCGAGGGGGAGATCACCGGCGAGATGTGGATCGAGTCGGTCGAGGATCTGGTGGCCGAGCCGGTGACGCGTGTCATCATCCGCGACCCGTCGCAGTCGGCGGAGGAGTTCGTGGAGCTGGCCGAGCGCCTCGGCCTGCACGGCACCAACTACTTCGTCGGGTACACGGCCTGGCTCGACCTGGCGCCGGAGGGTGTGTCGAAGGCGTCGGGGCTGGCCCGGATCGCCGAGCAGGTCGGCGTCGAGCAGGCCGACGTACTCGCCATCGGCGACGGGCGCAACGACATCGAGATGCTGCGCTGGGCGGGCCGCGGCGTGGCGATGGGCCAGTCCCCGCTGTCGGTGCAGGAGGCGGCCGACGACGTGACCGCCGCCCTGGTCGACGACGGGGTCGCGGTCGAGCTGGCCCGCTGGTTCTGACCCCCGCCCCCTCCCGGTGAGTGTGACGTTTTCGACAGACTCGCCAGCGTGTCGCGTCGAAAACGTCACACTCAACGGGGATGCTCTCGCGCGGTCAGGCGCTGCGGGTACGGCGCCGGTCGACCACTTGCCCGAACGCGTCCAGCACGTCCTCGACGGTCGGGGCGGAGGTCTTGCGAGCGCTGGGCGCGTCGTCGTTGCGGGCCCGCCGCAGGTGCCGCTTGACCGTCGACAGCGAGCAGCCGAGCCGGGTGGCGAGCGTCTCGAGGCTGTCGTCGGGGTACGCCGCCCGGGCACGCAGCACGTCGTCGTGGTCGACCGGCCGGCGGGTGCCGCGGGCACCGGCTGCCGCGTCGAGGTCCTCGGTCTCCACCTTGATGCCGAGCCGGCGGCGGATCTTCGCCCGCTCCTTCGGCGTGGTGCACCCGACGTACCCGGAGATGTCGGTCTGCACGACTGCCTTGTAGAGACAGTCCACGAGCAGCGGGCAGCCGGCGCACGCGGTCCGGGCCTGCTCGACGAGCCGCTGGTACGACTGCCAGGTCGACTTGTCCGCGGTCGACTGGACCGGCGGCTCCTCGAGCAGCGGGTCGAGGTAGAGGTCGATCTGCACCGAGCAGGGCGTCACGGCAGGCTCGGGTGTCGACTTGTTCTTCGCTTCCGCGATGTAGTCGACCGGCATCTGTCCCCCATGCACAGTGCGTGGTGTGGAAAGTCCGTCGGTGGGACGGATTCCCAGGGCGATTATGACGGTTCCGGGCCGAGAAGGTTCTTCCGGACCGGGGGGCCGTGCCCATCACACCTTCCCACGGGGCCTCACCGCACCCAGCCGGGTACTCATTTGAGACTAGGTAGCCGGACGGCGTACTCAGGGCCTTTGGCAGACTGCGCGCATGTCACCTCCGCGCGTGGTCGCGAGCGACCTCGACGGCACCCTGCTGCGTGACGACGGCTCGGTGTCCGCCCGCACCCGTGCTGCGTTGCGGCTCGCCGAACGGGCCGGTGCCACGGTCATCATCGTCACCGGCCGGCCGCCGCGCTGGATGGACCTCGTCGTCGACGAGCTGGGCGTGCGTGGTCTCGCGATCTGCGCCAACGGCGCACTCGTGTACGACGTCACGACCCGCCGGATCGTCGAGCAGTACGCCCTGCCGGGTGAGGTCGCGCTGCAGGTCGCGCGCACGCTGCGCATGGAGCTGCCCGGCGTGACGTTCGCGATCGAGCGCCGGATGCAGTTCGGGCGGGAGCCGATCTTCGCCGAGCGCTGGCCCGTGCCCGACGGCTCGCCGCGCGCCGAGCTCGACGAGTTGCTCGCCGAGCCGGTGGCCAAGCTGCTGGCCCGGCACGAGGAGATGGAGCCCGACGCGTTCAAACGCCGTGCCATCGAGGTGGTGGGCGAGTCCGCCGTGGCGACGTTCTCCAGCCCGGACGCACTGGTCGAGATCATGGCGGTGGGGGTGACCAAGGCCAGCACGCTCGCGGCGGTGTGTGCTGAACGCGGTGTCGACGCCGACCAAGTGGTGGCGTTCGGCGACATGCCCAACGACGTACCGATGCTGACCTGGGCCGGCACGTCGTATGCCGTCGAGACGGCGCACCCGGAAGCGCTGGCCGCCGCCGACCAGGTCTGCGGCAGCAACGAGACCGACGGCGTGGCGGTGGTACTCGAGCAGCTGTTCGACGGCCGGCGTACGAGTCGGACGTGGTGACTTCGGATATCGAAAGGCGGGAAGGGTCGCTTCGACGTGCTCGGGAACCGGACTTTCCGCACTCTCGCCGAACACCGCTAGCTAGAGGTACATGCCTCCGCCGGGGCCCTGGTCGGACTTCTGGTCGGCGTTCTGACCTGGCCGGGTGGGCGGGCCGCCCTGCTCGGCGCCCTGCGCGGTCAGCCCCGGTGGGAGCTGGCGCATCTGCTCGAGCTGGGCCCGGGCCGCCATCTGCTGGGCGTAGATCGCGGTCTGGATGCCGTGGAAGAGCCCTTCCAGCCAGCCGACCAGCTGGGCCTGTGCGATGCGGAGCTCCGAGTCCGAGGGGGTGTCCTCGGTGAAGGGCAGGCTGAGCCGCTCCAGCTCGTCGATCAGCTCCGGCGCCAGGCCCTGCTCGAGCTCCTTGATCGACGCGCGGTGGATCTCGGCGAGCCGCTGCCGGCTGGCATCGTCGAGCGGTGCGGACTTCACCTCCTCGAGCAGCTGGCGGATCATGTTGCCGATCCGCATCACCTTGGCCGGCTGCTCGACCAGGTCGGTGACGGAGCGCTCGGCGTCGTCATCGCGGCCACCCGAGACGGCCATGCCGTCGGGTCCGACGATGACGACCCGCGGGTCCTCCGCCTCGGCGTCGGTCTGCTCGGGGGGCTGCTGTGGCTGGTCGGTCATACGCCCACTCTAGGCAGAGGCACCCGGGAGGGATCAGACAGTCAGCAGAACCTTGCCGGTGTGCTCGCCAGCCTCGATCAGCCGGTGCGCTTCGCGTACGTCCTCCAGCGGCACGGTGGTGTGCACGATCGGGCGTACGTCGCCGGACTCGACCAGCGGCCACACGTGCTCGCGCACGCTCGCTACGATCGCGGCCTTCTCCTCGGCCGGGCGTCTGCGTAGTGACGTCGCCATCACCGCGCCGCGCTTGCTGAGCAGCGCCGCGATGTTGAGCTCGCCCTTCACGCCGCCCTGCATGCCGATGATCACCAGCCGGCCATTGGGGGCGAGCGCCTTGACGTTGCGCTCGAGATACTTCGCGCCCATGTTGTCGAGGATGACGTCGACGCCCGCGTCGGTCTCCCGGCGTACGACCTCGACGAAGTCCTCGTCTCGGTAGTTGATCGCCACGTCGGCGCCGAGCTTGCGGCAGCGGTCCAGCTTCTCGGCCGTCCCGGCCGTCGTGAGTACGCGTGCCCCGAGGGCCTTGGCCAGCTGGATCGCCGTGGTGCCGATGCCTCCGGCCCCGCCGTGGACGAGCAGCGACTCCTCCTGCTGCAGGCCGGCCACCATGAACACGTTGGACCAGACCGTGCACGTGACCTCCGCCAGCCCGGCCGCGGTCACCAGGTCGACCCCCTTCGGGATCGGCAGCAGCTGGCCTGCGGGCACGGCGGCCTTCGACGCGTAGCCGCCACCGGCCAGCAGCGCGCAGGCCTCGTCGCCAACCGCCCATCCCTCGACACCGGGTCCGACCGACGACACCACACCGGAACACTCCAGGCCCAAGACCTCGGACGCCCCGGCCGGCGGCGGGTAGGCGCCCTGGCGTTGCAAGAGGTCGGCCCGGTTGACGGAGCTGGCGACTACGTCGAGCACGACCTCCCCGTCAGCCGCCGACGGGTCGTCGACCTCGGCCACCGACATGACGTCGACGCCACCTGCTTCTGAGCACACGACAGCACGCATGCCGACCACCCTAGTGAGGCCCCCAACCGGCGATCGGGGCGGGCAGAGCTGCAATCTCGGCGCGACGGTGGTGGTGCGCGACCATGGCGCGTGCTGCGGGAAGGTCAGGAGTCCTCGGCGGTGGCCAGGTCGGCCGCGAGGTCGATGCAGTCGGCGAGGTCCTCGGCCGACCCGCCCCGCATGGCCGCGGCATACCCGACGAGGAAGGTGGTGAGCGGTGCCGCCGGGCGCTCGACATGGTGGGCGGCATCGCGGGCCAGGTCGAGGACGGCGGCGATATCGACCTCGACCTCGACGCCGAGCGCCTCGGCCAGCCGGTCGTTCCACTCCTGCAGACTCATCGTTCCTCCAGCAGCGCGGTTGCCCGTCGGACGTCGCTCCACGTGTCGCAGTCGAGCGCCTCACCAGCCTGCGCGGTCACCTCGTGCACCCGCAACCCCCCGACCAGCGCACGCATCGACGCGCCGTCCGGGTCGTCGAGAGCGCCGATCGCGGAGCGCAGCGACGCCGTCCGGTACGCCGCGGCCAGGAACTGCCGACGGCCACTGTCGTCGACCAGCATCGCCCCATCCACCTCGCCCACCGCTGCCACCAGCCGGGCCACCGCGGGTGTGCCGAGCAACGGCATGTCGCACGCGAGTACGACGACCAGCGGCGCACCCACCCGAGGCAGTGCGCTCGCGAGGGCCGCGACCGGTCCGCCGCGGACCTCCGGGCCGACCACCTGGGTGCGCTCCGCGCCTGCCACGGCGGCGAGCGCACGGTCTCGCAGTGAAGTACCCGCGACCACCAGGTCGGCCTTCGGCGTGCCGCCGAGCCGTTCGGCCCGCCCGCCGGTCAGCACGATCGCGTCGAAGCTCGTCACGACACCGAGTCTGTCAGGGCCGCGGGGTGTTGACACACTGGCCACATGCAGGTGGCAGTGGTGCAGATGAGTGCGACGACCGACAAGGCCGGCAACGCCGCGACGATCGAGCGGCTCGTCGCCGACGCCTGCCGCGACGTGAACCCCGACCTGGTCGTCGTGCCGGAGGCGGCGATGCACGACTTCGGGCGCCCGGACGACCCACTTGCGCCGGCGGCGGAGCGGCTCGACGGGCCGTTCGTCGGCCTGCTGCAACGGCTCGCCGACACCCACGGCACGACCCTTGCCGCTGGCATGTTCGAGCAGACCGACGAGCCCGACCGGGTGTTCAACACGCTGGTCGTCGTCGACTCCGGCGGCGTGCGGGCCAGCTATCGGAAGGCGCACCTGTACGACGCGTTCGGCTACCGGGAGTCCGACCGCCTGGTGGCTGGTGAGCCGACGCCGGTGGTGGCGAAGGTCGCCGACCTCACCGTCGGACTGATGACGTGTTACGACCTGCGGTTCCCCGAGATGTCCCGGGTGCTGGTCGACGCCGGCGCGGACGTCCTCCTCGTACCCGCCGCCTGGGTGGCCGGGCCGTACAAGGTGGACCACTGGCGCACCCTGCTCGCGGCGCGCGCGATCGAGAACACCTGTCACGTCGTGGCAGCGGCCCAATGCGGCCGCACCTACACGGGTCACAGCGCCGTCATCGACCCGATGGGCGTGACGCGGGCGGGGCTGGGAGACGAGGAGGGCGTCGCCTCGACAGTGATCACTGTGGAAGAGGTTGCGGCCGCCCGCGAGCGCAACCCGGCCCTCCGGCACCGCAGGTTCGAGATCGCCCCCTCCGTTTCGTGAGCGGACTTGCGATAATCCCCCGGTGCGAACCGAGCAGAACGTCATGAGCGCGCCGATCCGGACCCCCACACCGGGGGTGCTGTCTCGGCTCTTCACCAGCGTGGGCTGGCTGCTGCTCGGCGGTGTCACCGTGCTTGCCGTCGCCGCCGCGCTGACCACTTTCGTGGAGCCGCCGGTGACTCTGCCGCCGCGTACGGCCCAGGCCGGCGCGGTCGCCATCACCACCATCCTGACGGCGCTGGCCGCGCTGCGGGTGGGCGGCCGGATCGTCACGTCGACCGTGTTCGCCGCCACGGCCGGCGTCGCATCCGTGCTCGGCGGCTGGCCGTGGCTCGAGTCGGGCATGGTGGCCTTCACCTGCTTCGCCGCCGCCGTGCTCGCCGTGTCGGGCACGCGTCCCGCGCACCGTCCGGGCGCCATGGTCAGGGAGTACGCCATCGCGATCACGGTGGCCTCGGTCGGCGCCGTGGCGGCAGCGGCGTACCAGGCACCGGTGCGCCCGACCATGCTCACCAACATCGTCTCGCTGCTCGCGATGCTGGCCATGCTGTGGCTCGCCCGCCGGATCGGCGGCGGCGTGAGCGGCCTCGGCAAGCGCGGCGGGGCGACCATCGTCGCGGCGGTCGCGGTGATCGTCGTCGGCCTGGCCTACAGCGAGGCGCTCCGTGCCTGGGGGAGCCCGGGACTGGTGGACGGCCTCGCGGCCGCCCGGAGCACCGCCGAGGACAGACTGGGGGCCCTGCCGCCGACCCTTGAGCTGCTGGTCGGCTTCCCCGCCCTGGTGTGGGGCCTCGCCACTCGGTCGCAGCTACGTCAGGGCTGGTGGCTGTGCGGGTTCGGCGCACTCGGCACCGCGGGGATCGCCACGTCGCTCGCCGAGCCCGGTGTCGATGTCGGCGTCGCGGTGCTCGGCACCGTCTACTCGGCGGTCCTCGGGCTCATGATCGGCTTCGCGATCTGGCGTCTCGACATGTTGCTGACCGGACCACGTGGACGTCGAGCCCGACGGGCCGAGCGCACCAAACCGCTACGCCCCGAGCCGTCGCGCACGCGCCCGCTGGTGTGAGCGCCGCGGTGTAGCGTGACGCCTTGACCCGGCCAGCGTGGGCTGTCGAAAGGGAGACGTCGAGTGGCGCACGAGATCGTTGCCGAGATGGTGGCCAACGTGATGCAGATCGTCGTCGCACCCGGCGACCAGGTCGTCCCGGGCGACACCATCGTGGTCCTCGAGTCGATGAAGATGGAGATCCCGGTGCTCACCGAGCGGGCGGGCGTCGTCGATGCGGTCAAGGTCTCCACCGGTGACGTCGTCCAGGAGGGCGACATCCTTGCCGTCCTCCGCTGACGCTGCGACCCGCCAAGGTGGATTCGTCGGCACCGCCAGCCAGTGCGCCGTGAGGCTCAAATCGCCTGGGGCCGGGGTGGGGGTGGTCGACTTGTCAGACGGATTCGACTGTAGGGAGTCGGAACTGTCTGACAACTGGCGTGCGGCCGGGGTTGCGTTGCGACGGCCCGAGGTCGGGTACGACGGTACGTGGGCGCTGGTGCAAGAATCGGCGGCGGCGTCGGCGAGATGTGGGCGCCGAGGAGAGGTGCCGGAGTGGCCAATCGGAACCGCCTTGAAAGCGGTCGCTGGCAGTGATGTCAGCCGCGGGTTCGAATCCCGCCCTCTCCGCTGGTGTGGACTACTGCTCGCCGCCCAGATCGACGTCGACCGACACATCTTGGTCCTTCGACGGAATGTCGAGGCTGAGGCCTCGCTCGCAAGTGGACCTGGGTTGCCCGAGGGCGAAGGGTCTCGTCTACTAGGTCGTGCGGTGTCTGGGGCGCGTTCGTTGCGCTAGAGACCGGCTCCCCACGACCTTGTCGACTCATCACCCGACAGGGAGGGATACGCGCCAGGTCCGCGGCAGTAGCAGCTGCGTCCATTGCGCGAGTCGGCGTCCGGCAGCGCCAAGGCCGGCGCCTTGCTACTGTCGGCGAGGGTCTGACTTCTGAGAGTGAGGGTCGAATAGATGCCGAACAGCGGAAGAAGCAGAGCACCGGCAAGGTGAAGAAGGAGAAACACCAGAAGGGTGCGAAGCGGGCTAAGGTCGATAGGAAGGGTGG
>WHTB01000173.1 GCA_009379735.1 Propionibacteriales bacterium | reverse complement strand
CTTGGCGACCGGATGCGGACACAACCGTGGCGGTGGCGGCAAGTCGCGCCGTACGTTGCCTGAACCGATTCAACTCAGGACCTGCCCTGCCACCGTCGCCCCACGGGAGTGCCACGTGAAGTCCTTCAGAGCCACCGCCGCGGCCCTTGCCGCCGGTCTCGTCGTCACCGCGATCTCCGTCCCGCCGCTCGCGCAGGCCGCACCATCGGGTGGCGGTGGCGGGGACATCGACGTCGCGACACTGACCGCGGACGGTGAGCGCAACCCGCTCGGCATCGGCGGGGACGCACCGTCGCTCGCATGGAAACTCCGGTCGGACACACGCGCGCAGAAGCAGTCGGCCTACCAGGTGCTGGTCGCGAGCAGCGCGCAGGACCTCGACCGCGGCAACGGTGACGTCTGGGACAGCGGCCGGGTGGAGTCGGCGGGATCCATCGGGGTGGGGTACGAGGGGCCCGACCTGGAGTCCCGCACGCGCTACCACTGGATGGTGCGGGTGTGGGACGCCGACGGGACACCGAGCCGTTGGAGCGAGCCGGCCTGGTTCGAGACCGGCCTGCTGTCCGGTGACGACTGGCAGGCCGACTGGATCCAGCACGACACCGTGCTGCCGCTGCCGACATCGAACAGCCAGCAGAACACTCCGGCCGAGTTGTTGGCCGGCAAGACGCTCGGCCAGACCTTCACCACCGACCGGCCGTTCGACAGTGCCGGCGGGTCGTTCCCGACTTGGAACACGGCCGACTCGGACTTCACGCTGACGCTGCGGGCCGACGTACCGTCCGGCGCCGTCGTCGCGACGCGGCGGTTCGTCGACCATCCGGACAACTCGTGGGCGGAGATCGGTCTTGACACCGACGCCGCCCCCGGCACGTACTTCCTCGAGATGTCTGAGGTCGAGGGCAAGGCCGGCTGGTGGAGCCACACCGGCAACGTCTACGAGGAGGGCGAGGCGTACGCCGACGGTCAGCCAGTCGCCGGGGACCGAACGGTCCGCTGGCACCCGACCATCGAGTCTGACGACGAGCAGGTTTCTCAACTGCGCAAGGACTTCCGGGTCGCCAAGTCGGTTCGGTCGGCCCGGCTCTACTCGACTGCGCTCGGCGTGTACGACGTGTCGATCAACGGCCGCGCGGTGAGCCGCGACCGGTTCACGCCGGGGTGGACGGACTACGACAAGCGGGTGCAGTACCAGACGTACGACGTGACGTCGCTCGTCCGTCGCGGCGACAACGCGATCGGCGCCCGGGTCGCACCCGGGTGGTACTCCGGCCGGATCGCGATCTTCGGGCCGCAGCTGTACGGCAAGCTGCCCGGGTTGCTCGGCCAGCTCGAGATCACTTACACCGACGGGTCCCGCGAGGTGGTCGGCACCGACGACTCGTGGCGCAGCACCCAGGGCCCGATCCAGTCGTCCGACATGCTCGACGGCGAGGTCTACGACGCCCAGGAGGAGACGCCCGGCTGGGATCGGCCCGGTTACGACGACGCTGCATGGAAGCCGGTCGTACCCAAGTCCGACGTCACCGCCGACCTCGTCGCGCAGGCCGACCCGCCGGTACGGGTGACCGAGGAGCGGCCGGCCGAGAAGCGGACGGAGCCCGAGTCCGGCACGTTCATCTACGACCTCGGCCAGAACATGGTCGGCACCGCGGAGCTGGAGATCGAGGACGCCGCGGCGGGGCAGGAGATCACGGTGCGCTATGGCGAGGCGCTCAACCCGGATGGCACGCTCTACACCGCCAACCTGCGCTCGGCGAAGGCCACCGACCACTACGTCGCCAAGGGTGACAGGCAGGAGACCTTCGACCCGGCGTTCACCTTCCACGGGTTCCGCTACGTCGAGGTCACCGGCTACCCGGGAACGCCGGCGAAGGACGCGGTGACCGGCAAGGTGATCCACACCGACACACCGGTGACCGGATCGTTGGAGACCTCGAGCGAGATGCTCAACCAGCTGCAGAGCAACATCACCTGGTCGCAGCGCGGCAACTTCCTGAGTGTGCCGACCGACTGCCCCCAACGCGATGAGCGGATGGGGTGGACCGGCGACATCAACGTGTTCGCGCCGACCGCGGCGTACAACATGGATGTCTCGCGTTTCCTCGGCGACAAGTGGATGCAGGATCTCCGCGACGCCCAGCGGTCGGACGGCGCGGTGACCGACGTCGTGCCGTTCGTGCCGGTCGTGGGTGCCGGCAACGCGGGCTGGGGTGATGCCGCCGTCACGGTGCCGTACACGGTCTGGCAGAGCTACGGCGACACGTCGGTGATCGAGGACAACTACGAGGCGATGGCGGCCTGGGTCGGCTACCTCGAGGCGAACAGCGACGGCTACCTCCGACCCGACGCGGGCTACGGTGACTGGCTGAACCTCGACGACCCGACGCCGCGCGACCTCATCGGCACGGCCTACTTCGCACACGTCTCCGGGCTGCTGTCAGAGATGGCCGAGGCGATCGGCCGGTCCGAGGACGCCGAGCGGTACGCCGACCTGGCGGCCGACGTGACCGAGGCGTTCAACGCGGAGTACGTCGGCGCCGACGGCACGCTCACCGGCGACGCGCAGGCCGGCTACGTGCTCGCGCTGTCGTTCGACCTGTTGCCGGACGACCTGGTCGACGACGCCGCCGGCCACCTGGTGGCCAACCTGGAACGGCACGACTGGCACCTCGCCACCGGGTTCCTCGGGACGCCCGACCTGCTCGCCGTGTTGTCCAAGACGGGTCACGAGGACGTGGCGTACCGGCTGCTCAACAACCGCACGTATCCCTCGTGGGGCTACGAGATCGAGAAGGGTGCGACCACGATCTGGGAGCGGTGGAACTCGATCATGCCGGACGGCAGCTTCGGCGACGTCAACATGAACTCGTTCAACCACTACGCCTACGGCGCGGTCGGGAACTGGATGTACCAGAACATCGCCGGCATCATCCCCGGCTCGCCCGGCTACGAGACCAGCATCATCAAGCCGAAGATCGGCGGCGGGCTCACCCACGCCGAGGGCACGCATGAGTCGCCGTACGGCGAGATCGCGACCTCGTGGCGGGTGCTGGGCAACGGGGACCTGGTGCTGACCGTGACCGTGCCGGTCAACACCTCGGCGACCGTGCACGTGCCAGCAGACGCGATCGAGGACGTCCGCGAAGGCGACCAACCCGCGACGGAGGCGGAGGGCGTCGAGGTCGTCGGGATGGAGGGCGAAGCGGCCGTGTTCGACGTCGGTTCGGGCAGCTACCGCTTCACGGTCCGGGGCGACCGATGAGGCCCGGGCTCGTGGCGGTGCTGGCGGCGGGCGTCGTCGCAGCCGCGATCGTGGCACCCGTGAACGCCGTACTGGACAAGGGGAATCCGGACTGGGACGACCGAACCGGGGCTCTCGACGCCGGCGCCTTCGCCGAGCCGCCGAGCACCAGCCGTCCGCACGCGTTCTGGTTCTGGAACGGCGAGCTGACCGAGGCCGAGCTGTCGCGCCAGCTCGACGAGATGCAGGGCAACGGCGTCGAGGAGTTCTTCATCCACCCACGTCAGGGGCTCGGTGGTGAGTTCGGTGAGACGGAGAACGACTACTACCTGTCGACGGACTACTTCGACAAGGTCGGCTTCGTGCTGGAGGAGGCCCGCCGCCAGGGCATGAAGGCCTGGCTGTACGACGACCTGAACTGGCCGAGCGGCTTCGCGGGCGGGCGGACGGTGCGCGGCGGCGTGGTCGACGGCCGTCAGGTCGGGGCCGACCCGACGTTCGTGCCGTGGTACCTCACGCCGGTCGCGCACGACGTCGCGGGCGGCACGACGTACGACGCGCCGGTGTCGGCCGTCGACCGCGACGGGCCGGTCGACGACGAGCTGGTCGCCGCCGTGGCGTACCGGAAGACCGGCACCGACTCCTGCGTGACCGACGGCCAGGCGCGGGGCGTCGCGCTGGACGGCGCGTCGGCGGTGGAGGTGAGATCGCAGGACGGTCGGCTGCGGTGGGAGGCGCCTGGCGGCGACTGGTGCCTGCTGGAGATGGTGCAGCGGCCGCTGCTCAACTACCATCCCGACCTCGAGCCCGACGAGCCGTACGTCGACATGCTCAACCCCGACGTCACGCAGAAGTTCATCGACATCACGCACGAGACGTACGCCGGAAGGTTCGGTGAGCACTTCGGCAGCACGATCCAGGGCATCTTCAACGACGAGCCCGGGTTCTACAACAACTTCCCGGACAACCGCGGTGGGCAGGACTCGCGCGGGTCGGTTGCATGGACTCCGGGTTTCCGCGACTACCTGACCGACAACGCCGGTCACGACGTCACCGTCGACCTCGCGGCGCTTTGGTACGACACCGGAGTGGACACCACACGTACCCGGGTCGACTATCACGATGCGCTGTCCGACCGGTACAACGAGGCGCACACCGAGCCGCTGGCCGACTGGGCGGAAGACCATGACATCGCGCTGATCTCCAACCCGCTGGTCGAGGAGGACCTCGGCAGCCACCGTCTGATCGAGGGTGGCAGCTGGTTCGAGATGAGCAAGCATTACCAGCTGCCGGGAATGGATCTGATCAGCGGGCTCAACACAGGTGCGATCACGCCGAAGCTGAACTCCTCGGTGGCGCACCTCTTCCAGCGGCCGCGCAACCTGGCCGAGACGTTCGGTGCGTTCGGCTGGGACCTGACCATGGAGGAGATGAAGCGCACGGTCGCGTGGGAGGCGGCCGGTGGTGTCGACCTGATCGATAACCACGCGTTCTACTACTCGATCGAGGGTGGCCGCGCGTTCGAGAGCCAGCCAAGCGAGTTCTTCCAGAACCTGTTCTGGCCGCGTTTCGACGAGTACGCGCAGCTGGTCGGTCGGCTGATGGAACCGGCGCGTGGAGCCACGCCGGTGAACCCGGTCGGTGTGCT
Source organism: Propionibacteriales bacterium (assembly GCA_009379735.1). GTDB lineage: Bacteria > Actinomycetota > Actinomycetes > Propionibacteriales > Nocardioidaceae > WHTB01. The sequence goes on along the minus strand of WHTB01000173.1, from coordinate 4,218 downwards.
GTACCCGAGCAGCTCCGTGATGGCGACCGGGACGCCGTGGGACGTGCGCGGCTTCGCCGGCAACGGCTCGGCGCTCGGCCCGGTGGACACGTCATGGAAGGCGACGTCGAACGCGTTGCTCGGCGCACAGCTGGACTTCGACTACCTCGACGAGCTCGCGCTCGCCGGTGACGAGGACCTCGACGTCGACCTGCAGGTCAGCGACGGGGACCTTGCCCTCGGCAAGCAGCGCTGGGAAGCGCTGGTGCTTCCTCGGACGACGGTCCTGTCGCTGGCTGCGGTGCGCACGATGGAACGGCTCGCTGCGTCGGGCGGCACGGTGGTCGCCGTCGACGGGCTGGCAACCCGGGAGGCGTCGGGTCGCGACGCGGAGCTGGAGAGCCGGTTGCGGGACCTGTTCGGGACGGACCCGGAAGCGCCGACGGAAAGTCGGAAGCAGCACGGCGACGGCCTTGCGGCGTTCCTCGGTGACCGCGGCGACCTGGCACCGTTGCTGCGCGAGCGGGTCGAACCGGGTGTCACGCTGACCCCGGACAATCAGTCCGTGCGGGTACGGCACGTGCGGCGAGCCGCCGACGATGCGTACCTGATGGTGAACCTGAGCGGCGACCGGGTCCGCACGCGGGCCGTACTCGACGGGCAGGGCGCACCGGAGATCTGGGATCCCGAGACCGGTGAGACCAGGAAGGCTCCGGTGTGGGCTCGGCGGGGTCGGCACACCGAGGTCGGTCTGGACCTCGAGCCGTTCGGCGTGCAGTGGGTGGTCTTCCGTCGCTCCAGCGGGTCGGGCATCCAGACGCCACATCTGACCGCCACCAACGCGGACTCGGTCGAGTCGGTACGCGAGGTCGGTGACGGACTGACGGCAACGGTGACCGTCGACGAGCCCGGGGACGTCTATGCGCTCGGCGCGTTCGATGGGCGTTCGTACGGGGCACAGACCTCTGTGGACGGCCTGCCGGGCCCGGTCGACCTCGACGGCGACTGGGGTTTCGCCTTCGACGGTGGGGAAACGACCCAACGGCCCCTCGGCTCGTGGACGGACCTCGACCCCCGTTACTCGGGTCTGGCGACGTACACGAAGTCGTTCGAGGTGCCCGCCTCGCTACTGGCGGATGGACAGCGGGTGCGGCTCGACCTCGGAGACGTCAACGAGCTGGCGGCGGTGTCCGTCAACGGCGAGCCGGCCGAGCATCTCGACTGGAGTCCGTACGTCCTGGATGTGACCGACCGGCTGACGCCTGGGACCAACACGGTCGAGGTCACGGTGACCAACACGCAGACCAACGAGATCGAGGGCAACGCGCGAGCGTCGGGTCTGCTCGGCCCGGTCCGGCTGACGACGGCCCGTGAGCTGGAGCTGTCGCTCGCCGAGGACGCGGACGTCTTCGCGTACGAGTTCTCGGTGTCGCCTGACCGCGTTGCGGTGCAGCCGGGCGCCTCGGCGTCGTTGACGACGACGCTGGAGGGGGTCGCTCCCGGCGAGCTCGGAGGAGAGGTCACGGTAGCCGTGCCCGACGGATGGGCCGTGCCGTCGTCGCTGCGGCTGGCTGCCCGGTCCGACGGCGACCCGGTCACCGTGCACGAGCAGGTCGAGGTGGCTGCGCCGGCGGACGCCGCGGAAGGGACGTACCCCGTGACCGTCACGTTCGCCGGGGACGACGGGCGGAGCGTCGAGCACACGGTGCAGGTGACGGTGGCGAATGCCTTCGCTGCGTGGGAGTTCGACATCGACGGCGACACGGAGGGTTGGGGGAGCGGCAACCAGGTCAGTACGCCGGTGGCCGCCGGCGGCCGGTTGTCCTTCGAGGCGACCGGGGGCGACCCGTACATCGTCGGACCGCAGGTCGACATCCCGCTCAGCGGCGGTGTCACCGTGGAGGTGGTGATGGCGACATCGACGGCGGCCAGCGGGCAGCTGTTCTGGGCGACGACCGAGGGCGGGTTCTCCGAGGGGCGCAGTGGCCGGTTCGACGTGGTGGCCGGCGATCCCCAGACGTACCGCATCCCGATACCGGCGACCGGTGCGTCGCTGCGGCAGTTAAGGCTCGACCCGCTGACCGGGACGGGGGAGGTGAGCATCGACGCCATCCGCGTCCTGCCGTCCGGCTGAGCCTGGATGACAAGCCCCGTTCTGGCGTACGTAAGGGCCGGACTAGCGTTTTCTCCTGTGTGCATTGACCTTCCGAGGGACGGTTCATACGTTGCCGTCAGCGCGCCGACGATCGTCGCCGACGTCGCAGACGCATCGGAGACACACATGTCGATCGCTCAGCCGACCCGGCGCTCCGTCCTGCGTGTCGCAGGCCTCGGCGCCGCTGCCGCCGCCTTGCCGACCGCCACGTTCGGACGTGCCGTCGCCGCTCCACGCTCGGGTGCCGCGGAGTTCCTGTCCGGCTTGCGGGAGGTCATCGAGCTCGGCTGCGAACCCATGCAGCGGGTGTTCAACGCCGACGACAACGACATCCCGTGGTTCGGCCATGACAGCCAGCCTGAGCTCAACGGGCGAAGTCGGTTCGGCTACTCCGGCGCGCACGACGAGTCGCACGTCCCGGGCCGCCATCTGCTGGCCCTGCTCGAAGCCTCGTCGATCGGCGTCGCGGTGCCGGAGGCAGCCATCCGCAAGCACCGCGACGCGCTCTACTTCAGTCTCGGCCGCGAGGTACCGCTCCCCCAGAACCGCGGCGCGATCACCGACGAGCAGCCGCGTCGGCTCATCACGCACAACATTCGCGAGGGCCTGCACGGACTGTTCGCGCTCTACGCGCACGCGCCGACGTACTCCGCGCAGGCACGCCAGTCGTTCGGGCGGGCGGTCGAGACGATCGAGGAGTTCTGGACGCCGGCCGGTACCTGGTCCCACGACGCGCTGCGGTCCCGCCAGCCCGACATCGAGGTGATCGAATGGGGGAGTCCACAGATCACCGGCATCGGCCGGGCGATCGGGCCGCTGACCCGGTTCTGGCGGCTGTCGGTCAGCCGCGGCGAGGAGCACACGGCGGCCCGTGCGTTGCTGGACCGGGTGGTGGAGAAGACGCTCCCGATGTTCCCGGCGTCAGGCATCAACAACGGTGACCTCGGCACGCACACCCACTCGATCACCTGCACCCTGTCGGGCTTGGCCAACTACGCATACGAGGCCGGCGACGACGACGTGCGCGCCCGGGTGTTGGCGTTCTACCGGCTCGGGCTGACGACCATCCGCGACGAGTTCGGCTGGTCGATCGAGAACACCGGCGACACCTCGGACCGGGGCGAGTGCAACAACACCGGTGACATCCTCGAGACCGCGTTGTTGCTCGGGCACATGGGCGAGACCGTCGGGTACGCCGACGCGGCGCAGATCCTGCGAGGACATCTGATGCCCGCCCAGCTGCGCGACCCGTCGTTCATGCGCAGCCCACGCGACCCGTGGGACGACTCGGAGCGCGACGTCGGTGAGCGGCTGCGCGGGGCGTTCGGGTTTCCCGCTCCGTACGGGCATCTGCCCGAGGGCTGGAAGAGCGTCTCGTTCAACCTCGACATCGTCGGCGGCGCCGTGTCGTCGCTGGTGTTCGCCCAGAAGGCAGCCGTGCGTCGCGACGACGACGGCACGGTCGTCGTCGGACTGCCCGTCGAGCATGTGTCCGACCTCGCGACCGTGGAAGTGGCACAGCGGAACGGCCGGCTCGACATCAGAGTGCGACCGCAGCGAACCGAGGATGTGCGCATCGCGCTGCCTCAGTGGGCGGACGTGTCAGATATTCAGGTCGACGGCGCCCACAACTGGGACGTCGACGAAGCGGCGACCTCGATCCTGGTCCGTGCCGTCCGCGCGGGAAGGGCGATGACGGCACGGATTCGTACCCACGAGCGGACCGTCCACCTCGGTCACACCAGGCGCAACATCCGTGCACTCGTGGTCGGCGACCACGTCGAAGCGATGGACAGCCACGGCACGGCCGAGGCGTTCTTCCCCGACTTCACAGCGCAGCGCCGAGACCCGGTGCGGGACGAGGTCGCGCGCTGGACCTTCACCGACGTGGAGGGCGACGGCGTCGTACCGGCGTCGTCAGGCCTCGCTCGGCATCGGCTTAGCCTGATCGCCGGTGCGACAGCGGGACCGCTCGACGGAGCACCCGGCGGGCACGCGCTCCGGCTGCCGGGCGGCGGTGCGTCGGCGACTGTCGGCGCACCGGGCGACCTCAACTTCGGGACCGGCGGTCTGTCGATCGCGGT
>WHTB01000037.1 GCA_009379735.1 Propionibacteriales bacterium | reverse complement strand
TGCACGACCATCGCGAACCCGAAGTCGGTCGGCAGGCCTTCGGCGATCGAGATCCAGCTGTCGCCGCTGTCGTCGGACCGGTAGACGCCGTTGTGGTTCTGCGCGAACAGCCGGTCCGGGTGGTCGGGATGGCGGTCGACCTTGTGCACGCACTGGCCGAACTCGGGGAACCGTTCGGGCGCGAAGACCACCTGAATCCCGTTGTTCGCCGGCGCCCACGACGCACCGCCGTCGAAGGTGCGGTAGACCCCGCCGGTCGACATCGCCACCGTCACCTGGTCGGCAGCGGTGGGGTGTGGCAGCACCGTGTGGATCGCCTGACCCCCGAATCCGGCACCCCACTCGGTGCGGTGCGGGTGGTCCCAGAGCGCGCGGACCATCTCGAACGTCGCCCCACTGTCGGTGGACTTGAACAATGCGGACGGTTGCGTCCCCGCGTAGACCACCCCAGGCTGGTCGGCCGGGGCCGGTCGTAGCTGCCAGACCTGCTCAAGGGCCGTGTCGGTGTCCTCGGGGAACCGGATCGCACCGTTCGGTGTCTCCTGCCAGCTCGCCCCGAGGTCGTCCGACCAGGACACCCCTGGCCCCCAGTGCTGGCTCATCGCTCCGACGAGCAGCCGGGTGCGATCGCCTCGGGTGTCGAGCGCGCAGGCCGCGATCTCGTTCATCAAGAAGTGCGGCCCGTCGAAGGTCCAGGTCTCGCGCGTCTCGTCGGACTTGCCGATCCAGAGCCCCTTGCGGGTGCCGACCAGCACGATCGCGTCAGCCATCCGACGCTCCCTCCTCGAGGTGATACCTCAAACTAGCAATAGGCCGCGCGCTGATGTGAGTCAAGTGGCCGGCCGCCCGTCGCGTGTCACGAACCGGGAGCAGATGCAGGTCATCAGGCTCCCCCCGACAACAGCAGCGCGGCACAGCCGGCCGCCCACAACACGCTGACGAACGTGCCGATGATGAAGCGCTCGGCCACCCCATGCGGCGTCACCGAGCCGCCCTGGTCGGGGCCGCGCAGCTCGGGAAAACGCGCCAGCCCCTTGATGCCGAGTACGACGGCGAGGCCCTCCGGCCATCCGGCGACCAGGCTGGCGAACACGCCGGCCCGCTCCAGGGCCCCGATCCACGCGCCGCCTCGGAGCACCTGCCCGGCCCGCTGCACCGCGTCGCCGGGAGCGCCCCGGTCCACGAGCGCCAGCACGGTCGCCGCGAGTGGCCCACCACCGGTGACAGCGAGCGCGGCCGCGAGCACCAGCAGCCAGTCGCGAGCTGCACCGGACCACTCGCCCGGGCCGCCGGTCAGCACGAACACGCCCACGACCAGGAGCAGCGCGAGCGCCGTCGCACTGGTCACCAGCCGGGGCACGAACCGCCCATGGACGAACCACGCCGCCACGGCGGCCACCAGCGCAACCGCTGTCCCCGCGAGCACCACCGCTGTCACTGCACACCTTCCTGGTCGGTCACGTCGAGCAGCTGGACAGCCAGCAGACGGGCGCGCTGCTCCTCGACGACCCCAGCGGCCTGGGCCCGCTGCGTCACCGCCGACTGGCTGATGCCGAGCTTGACGCCGACATCTCGCCGGGACAGCCCGTCCGCCAGCAGGTCGGCGACCTCCCAGCCGCGCTCGGTGCGCCGGCGGAGCACCCAGGCGAGCAGCCACAGGACCGTCTCCAGCTGGTCGGCACGATAGACGTCGGCACCGACGACGTTGACATGGTGCGGGCTCGACTTCGCCCGGGTCACGGCGTCTCGGGCATGCACGAACGCCGCACCCCGGCCGGCTCGCGTGCTGCGTGGGAGCGGCTCCTCCACCTCACCGAGCCCGAGGCCGATGCTCCAGGAGTCGGCACGAAGCAGCTCGGCCACGACCTCGACCGTGGCCGCCGCCGTGGAGAGCATCCCCTGCGCCTCGTCGCCGGCGGTGCGCTCGAACCTGCGCAGCAGCCCCGCCTTGCGGGTGCGGCGGTTGAGGGCTACCAGCAGGTCGGGGATGCCGTCGCCGGAGGCCTGGCTGCCTCGCTGGTCGATGGTCAGCACGTAGACCATCAGACTCACTCCTTAAGGCTGTATCCTGACTACTCTTGAATTAAGGTTAATATCTTAAGAGTACGAAGTGAAGGCCTGGGCCTGATCAGTAGTCACCGCTCATCACGTTGTCCAGCGGCTCCCCGGCAGCAAAGCTGGTCAGCTGGCGGCGCACCAGTGCGTACGCACGTGGCCAGAACGCCGTCGACCCGCCTCCGACATGGGGTGACAGCAACAACCCCGGCGCCGACCACAGCGGATGCCCCGGAGGCGGGGGTTCGGGATCGGTGACATCGAGGGCTGCCCGCAGCCGGCCGCTCGACAGCTCGGCAAGCAGGGCGTCGGTCTCGACGACCGCCCCGCGCGAGACGTTGACGAGCAGCGCACCGTCCTTCAGCGCCGCGAGGAACGTCGCGTCGACCATGCCGCGGGTCTGGTCGGTCATCGGCACGACGACGATCACCACGTCGGCCCGGCCGAGCAGCTCGGGCAGCGCGTCGAGCCCGGCCACGCCGTCGCGGGCGGTCCGGGCCACCCGGAGCACGTCGCACTCGAACGGCTCCAGGCGGCGCTCGATGGCAGCGCCGATCTCGCCGTACCCGACGATCAGCACGGTGCGGTCGGCCAACGACGGGTACATCGCGAACGCCCACTCGCCGCGGTCCTGGGCACGCACGAACTGCGGGATCCCCCGCAGCGACGACAACGTGAGGGTCAGGGCGAGCTCGGCCGTGGAGGTGTTGTGCACGCCGCGCGCGTTGCACAGCGTCACGCCGTCGCGCAGGTAGGGCGTGATGTGCTCGACGCCGGCGGTCAGGCTCTGCACGACGCGCAGCCTCGGCAGCCGCGGAATCACTTCCAGCACCCGCCGGCTGAACGTGTAGTCCGGCACGTAGAACTCGACCTCGGCGGCAGACGACGGCATTTCCCCCTTCCGGTCGAACACCTCCACATGCAGGTCTTCGGGTACCTCACCGAGATGAGCGGGGTCGAACGGCAGCCAGACACCCTTCATGCACGTACTCCTCGACGGTCGGCCGGGACGGCGGCGACATGCGCCGACCCTAGCGCGGCGCAACGGTGGGGTGATGCTTGCCACGAGTCACCCACCGTTGCGTTGCCACCCGGCACAATCGCTTCCCATGACCACGACGACCGGCGCTCGGGCACTGCGGTTCTACGACGTCACGAGCGCGGACGGCACCGTCCTCCGCGCCTGGACCAACGACGTCGACGGACCGACCGTTCTGCTCTGCAACGGACTCGGCACGAACGCGTACGCCTGGCCCGCCTTGCTCGACCCCGAGTGCGGGGTGCACGTCGTGTCGTGGAACCACCGGGGCGTCGGCGGCTCCGCTCGCCCCACTGACCACGACCGAGTGGGCATCGAGGCGTACGTCGAGGACGCGCTGGCGGTCCTGGACGACGCCGGCATCGACCGCCCCGTCGTCGCCGGTTGGTCGATCGGCGTCAACATCGCCTTCGAGCTGGCCGTGCTCCACCCCGACCGGGTCGCCGGGCTGTTCGCGGTCGCGGGCGTGCCCGGCGGGACCTTTGCGAGCATGCTCGGTCCCCTGCACGTGCCGCGCCCCCTGCGTCGCCCGATCACCGTCGGCGCCTCGAAGGTGCTGCGGGGCACCGGCCGTGTCCTCTCACCGGTCGCCCGCCGGCTGCCGACCGGCCGACTCGGCACGAGCGTCCTACGACACAGCGGCTTCATGTTCCCACGCGCTGACCGGGAGGTCGTCAAGGAGGCCGTCCGCGAGTTCCTCAGCACCGACGTCGACTGGTACTTCCACCTGGCCGTCGAGGCGTCGCAGCACGCCCGGGTCTCCCTGCGGAGCATCGCCGTCCCGACCACGTTCGTCGCCGGTAAGTACGACGTTTTGGCAAGCCGGCATGACATCCGGACCGCGAGCGAGCGGATCCCCGGCGCCGAGCTGCGCGAGCTGCCCGGGTCGCACTTCGTCCAGATGGAGTTCCCCGCCGAGGTGCACGACGAGCTGCACGCCCTGCTCGCTCGAGTCGGACCGACCGGCTGACCTTGGGCGGTCTGCCAGCATGGCGACATGAAGCTGGCCCTCCCGGCGGTCGTGGCGTTGCTCGTCGCCACCGCCACCTGCTCCGGCGACGACGACATCGAGCCGTCCGTCCCCGAGCCCGGCGCCGCCGCGTCGAGCAGCCCGCCGGCGAGCGGTACGCCGTCCGGCGCCAGCACCGCCGGCACTCCCTCGGTCAGCCCGAAGCCGCCGGACCTCACACCGGAGACGGTGGCGCGCGGGTTCGAGGTGCCGTGGGGCATCGCCTTCCTGCCGGACGGCTCCTCGATCGTCGCCGAGCGCGAGAGTGGCACGATCCAGCGGCTCGATCCCGGTGGCGGCGTCCGCGAGGTCGGCGCGGTCCCCGGCGTCGCGCCGACGTCCGAGGGCGGGCTGCTCGGGCTCGCCGTATCCCCGTCGTACGAGCAAGACCGGACCGTCTTCGCGTACCTCACGACCGACGACGACAACCGCGTCGTGACGATGTCCTACGACGGCCGGCGGCTCGGGCGGGCCGAGCCGATCCTCACCGGCATCCCGGCCGGTGCCATCCACGACGGCGGACGGATCGCGTTCGGCCCGGACGGCATGCTCTACGTCACCACGGGTGAGTCCGGTGACGAGCAGATCGCCCAGGACCCCGACTCGCTCGGCGGCAAGATCCTACGGATCGAGCCGGACGGTTCCGTACCCTCCGACAACCCCGACCCGAAGTCCCCGGTCTGGACACTCGGCCACCGCAACGTGCAGGGGCTCGCCTGGGACGACGCCGGCCGGCTGTGGGCGACGGAGTTCGGCTCCAACACCTGGGACGAGCTGAACCTGATCAAGCCGGGCCGCAACTACGGGTGGCCGGCGGCCGAGGGCAAGGCAGACCTCGACGGCCTCACCGACCCGGTCACGCAATGGTCGACCGGGGCCGCCTCGCCGTCCGGGGTGGCTTTCGTCGACGGGTCGCTGTGGGTCGCCGGCCTCCGCGGTGAGCAGCTGTGGCAGGTGCCGGTCCGGGCCGACGGCTCGGTCGGGGAGCCCAAGGCGCACTTCAGCGGCGAGTACGGGCGGCTGCGTACGGTCGTGGCCACGCCGGACGGCGGGCTGTGGTTCACGACCAGCAACCGCGACGGTCGCGGCGATCCCGCCGACGCCGACGACCGAGTCTTCGAGATCCGCCCCTGACGGCGCAACGCCGACCACCCTGGCCGCGCATCGTCGCGAGGGCGGCTAACCGGACGGCAGGCGCCCGGCCCCAGCTCGGCCAGCCGCCAGCCCAGCTGGAAGCGAGTGGTCGCGTCGGTCGCCGCCATCAGCACAGCGAGTCGCCGCGCGACCGTACGCGCCGTGACGCCGAGCGCGCGGGCGATGGCCTCGTCGGTGTACCCGGACCGCATCAGACCGACCAGCCGACGGTCGCGCTCGGTGAGTACGTCACCGGCGACCCCTTCGGCGTAGTCGGCCAGCGGCCACGCCGACTCCCAGACCAGGTCGAACAGCGCGACCAGCGCATCGACCAGCCCGAACCGGCTCACCACGACGGCGGCGGGGCCGATGTCGAGACTCAGCGGGACCAGCGCGCTGCTGCGGTCGACCACGAACATCTTGACCGGGATCCGCGGGGCGACCCGGGCCTCCTCACCCGCCTCGACCGCGGCGAGCAGCTCGGCCGGACCGCCCTGCGCCTCGACACCCGACGGGTCGTAGATCACCCGGTACCGCACGCCCGAGTCGAGCTGGTCGCGCTCGTCCTCCTCGTAGTCACCCGGCGCCAGGAACGGCGGGGCGACGAACGCCATCACCTCATCGGTCGCGCCGCTCATCAGCTGGCCGAACCGCTGCACGATCCGCTCCTCGCCGGTGATCACCTCGACCAGGTCGGTGGCGCCGGACGCCGCGCGGACCGCGTCGTACTGCGCCTGGAGCTGGCCAGCCGCCATCCGCACCGCGGCGAGCTCGGCCTGGACACCGGCGACCAGCGCACCGAGGGCGTTCTCCGGCGGGGTGGCCGTGAAGCGCCGGCTGTCCGGTACCCGCTGCACCAGACCGAGCGTCAGCAGCCGCTGCAGCGCGGCTCGGACCCTGGCCGCCGGCAGGTCCAGCGCCTCGGCGACCTGCGGCGGGGCAGCGTCGGCCTCGACCAGCGCGCGGAAGACCCGTTCCTCGAGGTCGTCGAGCCCGAGAGAACGCCAGGCCGGCCCCGATGTCTGAGTCATGACAGTGACAAGTATCGGACACCTCGGGTCGCTGACAAAGCAGTCCGACGGCAGAAATAGTGGGCGGACAGGGGTACGAGCGGAGGAGCCATGACGATCTCGAGCCGGGTCGCCACCATGCTGACCGCCGCACTGACTACTGGGCTGACGGCGGCGACCGCACTGGCCGTGCTCGGCAGCCCGTCGTCAGCCCGCACCTCGGAGCCTGCGGCCCCGGACCTTGATGCACCGCGCTGGCTGACCCTGATCACCGGTGACCGCGTCGCCGTCCGCACCGCCGGCGGGTCGGTCGAGGTCGTCGGGTTGGAGCCGGCGACCGGCTCCACCGGCATCTACCGATCGGCCGACCTCGGCGACACCGTACGGATCGTGCCGGCCGAGGCGCAGGCGTACGTCGAGTCCGGGCAGCTCGACGCCGCGCTGTTCGACCTGACCACCCTGGCGCGCTCCGACGCGCCGACCGTCGTCGTACGCGAGGACGACGGTGACCAGCGGACGGTGCCGGTGCCGTCCGACCAGCAGGCGGCTCGGGCCCTGTGGACGTCGCTCGTCGGCGACGGCGCGGGCTCGGGACTCGCACCCACGACACCTCGTCTCGTCGCCGACCTGCGCGACGTCCGGCTGGCCGGCGCCACGCCTCCCGCGCGCCACCAGCCGTCGCGGTCCCCCGCCGCGACACAGGAGTCCGAGCCGCTGCCCCCGTGCGACCGGCACGACAACCCGAACGAGCCCGGCCCCGGCAAGGTACCGGTCACGTTCACCGCCCTCGACCGGCGCGGCGAAGCGACCGGCGCGGCCCTGCTGCTGCACGCCTATGAGTGCCGGCCGTGGGAGGGCTTCGGCTACATCCAGTTCAACCCCGGCCCGGCCGGTCGGACGTTCTACCTGCCGCCGGCGCACTACAGCGTGGCGGGCGACATCACCACACTCGACGAGTCCGGCCGCTTCCCCGAGGAGCTAACCATCGGTGGCGACCTCCAGCTCGACGTCACCGAGGCCCGCGACGTGGTCATCGACGCGCGCGACGCGGTGCCGCTGGAGGCCACCACACCGCGCGAGTCCGAGACATCGGTCGCCGTACTCGGGTGGACCAGGGGCACAACCGACAACAGGCTGGTCAACGCGGTGCTGGTGCTGCCGCAGTACGGCCCGCTGGTCCGGATGTCGGTGATCCCCGACGCGCCGGTCACCCACGGCGAGTTCGACTTCTACCCGGTCCTGCGGCAGACCGCGCCGCTCGTGCGGGCCGGCGTACCCCAGGTGCCTGACCTGCATCCGAAGCTGCTGCCGGGCGGCGCGCAGACGGCGTTCGACGAGCGCCTCCCGCTCGTCACCGCGGATGCCGCCTGCGCCGGATGCGCCGTGCTGGTACGCGAGGACCCGGTGACCGGGATCGCCGGGCCGGCCCAGCAGGCCGCCGCGGCCGGTGCCGCCGCCGTGCTGGTGATGCCCGCCGGACCTGGCGCGGTGCACGGCTCGGTGGGTGGGATCGGCGTGCCCGCACTCGCGCTGCCGTACGCCGACGGGGCGACGCTCGAGGAGAGGCTGCGCCGCGGTCGCACGTCGGTCGACCTCACGGTCACGCCGCTCACGCCGTACCTCTACGACCTGGCGCTGCACGAGCCCGGCGGACTGCCCGCCGACCTGTCGTACGACATCGACAACGACGACGTCCGACGGATCGACCAGCAGTTCCACAGCGACGGCACCGGCGGCACGATGTTCGAGACTCGCTACCCGACCGCGCCGTGCCGCTGTTCGCTGACGCCGATCCTCAGCCCGGTGCAGACCGGCACGACGCGGGTCGACTACGTCTCCGACAACGGCAGCGTCTGGCAGCACCAGCTGTTCCGGCCCGGGCTGACGATGCGGGACGGCGCGCAGCCGTACGACGACGAGTCGCCCGACACCGTGGACTGGCTGGCCGGCCCGCTGGTGCCCGGACTGCCGCGGCACCTGCCGGTCGATCACTGGCAGTTCCCCGGGCTCACTCAGGACGGCTCGCTGATCCTTCGGGTGCCCGCGCTCACCGACACCGCGGGTCACGCCGGCAACCTGGGCACGACGACGGGACGGCTGCTGCGCGACGGTGAGCTGGTCGAGGAGCTCGGTTTCGCCGGCTTCGCGACCGTGCCGGCCGGCGACGCACCAGCGACCTGGCGGCTCGAGCTCGAGCACAGCCACACTCCGCAGCAGTGGGCGTCGGCGACGTCGGGCCAGGTGGCCTGGACGTTCCGCGCCGGTGGCGAGACCGAGCCGGCGCCGACGGCGCTGCCGATGGTCGACGCCAGGATCGGCCTGCCGGTCGGGCTGGACGGCGCCCCGACCCACCGGGGCGCTGTCACGATCGAGCCGTGGCGACTCGACGGCGTGCCGATCAGGGTCGACGCGATCTCGCTCGACGTGTCGACTGACGCCGGAGCCACCTGGCAGGGCCAGCGGCTGCTGCGCTCGCGGGACGGCTACACCGCCCGGCCGCGCCTCCACGGCGACGGGCCGGTGTCGATCCGGCTGCGGGTCACCGATCGCGACGGCTCATCGGTCGAGCGCACCATCCACCACGCCTGGACCCGCTGACCCCCGGCCTCGCGCCGAGACTTTGCCCACTTCACCCCTCACACCGACATATTCTGGGTCCTGATTTCGGGTTCAAAGTGTCGGTTCGGTGGGTGAAGTGCAGGCCGGAGGGGATACGACCAGAGCGTCAAGGCACGACGATATGCCAACCGGTTGGCAAGATCGAGACCGCTTCTCGTCACCTGACGGATCTGCTCGGTAGACGGGTCGTGGTGGATGGGTCAACCGATGCCGAAGTCACGGTGGATCGCTAGCGAAAGGATCTCCGCAGCGGGCCGGTCAGGACAAGCGTTCGAGGATGAGCTCGCGCACCCGCGCCGCGTCGGCCTGACCGCGCATCTCCTTCATCACCGCGCCGATCAGCGCACCGGCGGCGGCCTGCTTGCCGTCGCGGATCTTGGCGGCGATGTCGGGGTTGGCCTCGATCGCCCGGTCGACCGCAGCACCGAGGGCCGAGTCGTCGGACACGACCTCCAGCCCGCGGGCCGCGACGACCTCCTCCGGTGACCCCTCCCCTGCGAGTACGCCGTCGAACACCTGCCGCGCCAGCTTGTCGTTGACCCGGCCGGCGTCGACCAGGGCCTGCACCCCGGCGACCTGCTCCGGCGTGATCGGCAGTGCGGTGATCTCGACGCCGGTCTCGTTGGCGCGGCGGGCCAGCTCGGACAGCCACCACTTCTTCGCCAGCTGCGGCGAGGCACCGGCGGCGACCGTCTGCTCCACCGACGACAACGCGCCCGCGCCGACGACGTCGCGCATCTCCAGCTCGGAGAACTCCCACTCGGCCTGCAGTCGGGCCCGGTGCTCACGCGGCGGCTCCGGCAGCGTGCCCCGCAGCTCCTCGACCCACTCCCGCGACGGCGCGATCGGCACCAGGTCGGGCTCAGGGAAGTAGCGGTAGTCCTCGGCCTGCTCCTTGCTCCGGCCCGACGTCGTCACGCCGGTGTCCTCGTGCCAGTGCCGGGTCTCCTGGACGACCTTGTCACCGGCGCTCAGCCGCGCCGCCTGGCGGGTGACCTCGTAGCGGACCGCCCGCTCGACCGACCGCAACGAGTTGACGTTCTTGGTCTCGGACCGTGTGCCGAGCTCGGCGGACGGGTCGGGGCGCAGGGACAAGTTCACGTCGCAGCGCAGCGAGCCCTGCTCCATGCGTACGTCGGACACCCCGAGCGCCAGCAGCAGGTCGCGAAGTTGTGCGACGTACGCGCGGGCCACCTCGGGCGCCTTCTCACCCGCTCCCTCGACCGGCTTGGTGACGATCTCGATCAGCGGGACACCGGCGCGGTTGTAGTCGAGCAGCGAGTAGTCGGCGCCGTGGATGCGCCCGGTCGAGCCGCCGACGTGCAGCGACTTGCCGGTGTCCTCCTCCATGTGCGCCCGCTCGATCTCGACCCGGAACGGCTCGCCGTCGCCATCTTCGTTCGGCACTGTGACCTCGGTCCAGCCGTCGAAGGCGATCGGCTCGTCGTACTGGGAGGTCTGGAAGTTCTTCGGCATGTCCGGGTAGAAGTAGTTCTTCCGCGCGAACCGGCACCACTCGGCGATCGAGCAGTTCAGCGCCAGCCCGATCCGGATCGCCGCCTCGACGGCCTTGCCGTTGAGCACCGGCAGCGCGCCGGGCAGCCCGAGGCAGGTGGGACAGACCTGGGTGTTCGGCTCGGCCCCGAACTCGGTCGGGCAGCCGCAGAACATCTTCGACACGGTGTTGAGCTCGACATGCACCTCGAGGCCCAGCACGGGGTCGAAGCGCGCCAGCGCCTCGTCGTACGGCATCAGCTCGGTCGTCGTGGTCATGCGCGTCCTCCCACCAGCTCGGGGGCCTGAGCGAGTAGCGGCCCGCCCCACGAGGCGTTCAGCAGCGCCTCGGCGGCGGCGCCGACCCGGTAGAGCCGGTCGTCGGCGGTGGCCGGGGCCAGGATCTGCAGACCGGTCGGCAGCCCGTCCTCGGCGGCGAGGCCGTTCGGGATCGAGATGCCGGGCACGCCGGCCAGGTTCGCCGGGATCGTGGCGATGTCGTTGAGGTACATCGCCAGCGGGTCGTCGAGCTTCTCGCCGATCTTGAACGCGGTCGTCGGCGCGGTCGGTGACACCAGCACGTCGACCTGCTCGAAGGCGGCCGCGAAGTCGCGCGAGATGAGGGTGCGCACCTTCTGCGCCTGGCCGTAGTAGGCGTCGTAGTAGCCGCTCGACAGGGCGTACGTGCCGAGGATGATGCGGCGCTTCACCTCGTCGCCGAAGCCGGCCGCGCGGGTCGCGGTCATCACCTGCTCGGCGCTCGGCGCGTCGACGCCGTCGGGCAGCACCCGCAGGCCGTACCGCATCGCGTCGAACTTCGCCAGGTTGCTCGACGCCTCACTCGGCAGGATCAGGTAGTACGCGCCGAGCCCGTAGCGGAAGTGCGGGCAGGAGACCTCGACGACGTCGGCGCCAGCCTTCACCATCAGCTCGACCGACTCGTCGAAGCGGGCGCGGACGCCTTCCTGGTAGCCCTCCCCGCCGAGCTCCGTGACGACACCGACGCGCACCCCGCTCAGGTCGCCGCTTCGAGCAGCCTCCACGAGGGGCGGCACCGGCAGGTCGATCGAGGTGGAGTCGAGCGGGTCGTGCCCGCCGATCACCTCGTGCAGCAGCGCGGCGTCGAGGACACTGCGTGCGCACGGCCCGGGCTGGTCGAGGCTGCTGGCCAGCGCGATCACGCCGTAGCGCGACACCCCGCCGTACGTCGGCTTGACGCCGATGGTGCCGGTCACGGCCGCCGGCTGGCGGATCGAGCCGCCGGTGTCGGTGCCGATCGCCAACGGCGCCTCGTAGGCGGCGACCGCAGCGGACGAGCCACCACCCGAGCCGCCGGGGATGCGTTCGAGGTCCCACGGGTTGTGCGACGGTCCCCAGGCCGAGTGCTCGGTCGACGACCCCATCGCGAACTCGTCCATGTTGGTCTTGCCGAGGATCGGCAGGCCGGCGGCGCGCAGCCGGGCGACGACGGTCGCGTCGTACGGCGGCACCCAGCCCTCGAGAATGCGCGAACCGCAGGTGGTCGGGATGCCACGGGTCGCCATCACGTCCTTCACGGCGATGGGTACGCCGTCGAGCGCGGAGCGGGACTCGCCGGCGGACCGGCGGGCGTCCGACTCGCGGGCCACGGCGAGCGCACCCTCGGCGTTGACGTGCAGGAAGGCGTGGACGTCTCCGTCGACGGCGGCGATGCGGTCGAGGTGCGCCTGTGTGATGTCGGCCGACGAGACCTCGCCGCGTCCGAGAGCGTCGGCCAGGTCGGCGGCCGACATCCGGGTCAGGTCGCCCATCAGGCCTCCTCTCCCAGGATGCGCGGGACCCGGAAGCGCTGCTGCTCACACTCGGGTGCGCCGGCCAGCGCGTCAGCGGCGCTCAGCCCCGGGCGCACCTCGTCGGCGCGGAAGACGTTGGTCAGCGGCACCGAGTGTGAGGTCGGCGGGATGTCGTCGGCGGCGACCTCACGGATGGAGGCGATCGAGTCGAGGATCTCCGCCAGCTGCGGCGCCAGGTGGTCCAGCTCGGCCTCGGTGAGGTCGATCCGCGCCAGATGGGCGAGATGGGCGACCTCGTCGCGGGTGATCGCAGGGTCGTGCCCGTGGGCATCAGTGGGCATACAGGACTCGCTCCGGGGCTAGGAAAACGCGTGACCGCCCAATCCTAGGGTGCCGTGGGGAGACCGGCGCACCGCGCTCCCTGCTCGACGGTCGAGCGGAACAACGCTTCCTGCGCAGCCTCGCCGAGCCACTCGAGATGGCCGTACGCATGGAGGGTGACGAAGCCGTGCAGAGCCGCCCAGAACATCAGCATCGCCTGCATGGTGGCCGGCGTGAGTGCCTCGGCCACCTCGGTCCGGTCGCCGTCCCACGCGTCGGGCATCAGGTGGTCGAACTTGTGTGCCTCGTTGATGCCCTTCACGAACGCCTCGTCGACGCCGTCGAGCAACGGGGGTACGAGCTTGCCGAGCCTGGCGGCCTCGATGAAGGTCGTCTGGAGCTGCCCCATCGCACGCTTCGCCGCCTCGGTGGTCGGGCCTTCGTCGGGCGCACGGTAGCCGGGCACCGGCATGCCGAAGATGAGGGAGAACTGCTGCGGTTCGCGCCGGGCCCAGTCGCGGTAGGCCGCCGACGTCGCCAGCAGCCGACCCCACAGGTCGCCCTCCGGCTGCGCCTCACGGGCGTCGGCGACCGCGGTCCCGAGGTCGTCGAACGCGTCGACGATGAGCGCTGTCAGCAGCTCCTCGCGGCTGGCGAAGTAGCGGTACAGGCCGGGTGCGGTCATGCCCATCTCACGCGCGATCTCGGCGAAACGCACGTCGGTCGTGCCCGACTCGTGCATCCGCTGGAGGCCGATCTCCTTGATCTCGGCGATGGTGGCGGCGCGGTTGCGCTCCCGCCGGGTCGGTCCTGGGGTGCCTGCCTCGGTGCCTGACTCGGTCGACACGTCTCCTCCTCGCAGCTGTCCCCCAGATAACTCTGTGTTAAGCATCGTTACACAAATTAATAGTCTTGACAAAGTGTCGCCAAGGGAGTTTCGTTAAGCATCGTAACAAGGTTACAGTGCATCACATCAATTACCTACCGTTTCGTCCGTTTTACCCGGCCTTTGGGGGGTCGCATCGATGTCACACAGCTTGCTGAACCGTCCGTCACCACCGACGGCGGCGCGCGGACGGCCGGGTCCGCTCGGCCGGATCGCCCGAGTCTCGTTCCGCCGTCGCGGCCTGACCGTGCTGGGCTGGCTGGCCGCTCTCGCGGTCGCGGTCGGCCTCACCTCGGCGTTCGGTGCCGACTTCGAGGCCGACTACTCGGTCCAGGGCAGCGAGTCCAAGCGGGCCCAGGACCTGCTCGGCGACCGCTTCCCCACCCAGTCCGGCGACACCGTCGACGTCGTCGTCCGCGCTGACGGAGGGGTCAGTGCGGCCAAGGCCGACGTGCAGTCATTGCTCGACGAGCTCGCCGCCGTTCCGCACGTGGCCAGCGTCGACGACCCGTACGCGACACCCGGGGGCGTGTCACCGGACGGCAACACCCTGGTCGCGCACCTCCGGCTCGACGTGGTGAACCCGGTCGACATGCCGATCGAGGACAGCGAGCGGTTGCTCGACATCGCCGACGACGCAGAGAACGACCAGCTCGAGATCGCTCTAGGCGGTCAGTCCATCGCGTTTGCCGAGCAGGGCGAGATCGGCTCGGAGATGATCGGTGTGATCGCGGCAGCGCTCATCCTGCTGATCACGTTCGGGTCCGTGGTGGCGGCCGGGCTGCCGATCCTGGTGGCCCTGTTCGGCCTCGCGGTGAGCGCCACGCTGACGGGTCTCATCGCCGCGTTCGTCGGCGTGCCCGACTGGGCGACGTCGGTCGCCACCATGATGGGCCTTGGTATCGGCATCGACTACGTGCTGCTGATGGTGACGCGGTTCCGGGAGTGGCGCGCCGCCGGCCTCGACACCGAGACCGCGACCGTTGCCACCGTCGACACGGCTGGACGTTCGGTCATCGTCGCCGGCGCCACCGTGGTCGTCAGCATGCTCGGACTGTTCGCGATGGGGCTGTCGTACATGCGGGGGGTCTCGGTCGTGACGATCGTGGCGGTCCTCGTCGTGATGGCCGCCTCGATCACGCTGTTCCCGGCGTTGCTCGGCTACCTCGGCCGCCACATCGATCGGCTCCGCATCCCGCTGGGACGCCGCCGGCAGGTCGAGGTCGAGCCGAGCGGCCACGTCGTCCCCGGCCGGGGCTGGGTGCGATGGAGCCGGTTGATCGACGGTCACAGCGTCATCGCGACCGTGGTCGGTCTCGGTCTCGTCGCCGCCCTTGCGGCTCCGGTGCTCGGTCTGCGCTTCGGCTTCGCCGACGCGGGCAACGCCCAGGAGACCACCTCAAGCCGACAGGCGTACGACCTGCTCGCCGAGAGCTTCGGAGACGGGGCGAACGGCCCGCTGCTGATCGCCGTCGACCTCACCGACGGCAGCCAGGCGGCGCTCAACAGGCTGGGTACCGAGCTCGCCGACACCGAGGGTGTGGCCGGCGTGACACCGCCGCAGGTCAACGAGACCGGAGACGCAGCCGTGCTGACGGTGTTCCCCGAGACCGGACCGCAGGACGCCGCGACGGAGGACCTCGTGCACTCCCTGCGCGACGACGTCGTCCCGGCGGCGACAGCGGGCACCGGCATCGATGCCATGGTGGGTGGCGCAACGGCGATGTCGATCGACAGCACGGAGGACGTCGCGAAGCGGCTGCCCCTGCTGATCGCCGGCGTCGTGCTGCTGTCGATGCTGCTGCTGCTGGTGGCGTTCCGCAGTGTCGTCATCCCGGTCACGGCTGCCATGATGAACCTGCTGTCGGTGGGTGCCGCGTACGGCGTCGTCGCGCTGGTGTCCGAGGGCGGCTGGGCCGGTCAGCTGATCGGCATCGACACCGAGACGCCCTTGCCGGCCTTCGTTCCGGTGCTGATGTTCGCGATTCTGTTCGGCCTGTCGATGGACTACGAGGTCTTCCTGGTGAGCCGGATGCGCGAGTCATGGCTGCGGCACAAGGACAACAGCCGGGCGATCGTCAGTGGTCTGGCGGGCACCGGACGGGTCATCACGGCGGCCGCCGCGATCATGATCGCCGTCTTCGCCGCTTTCGTGCCGAGTCCTGATGTGATGCTCAAGGTCATCGGGGTGGGCATGGCGGCAGCGATCCTGATCGACGCGACGATCATCCGGATGCTGTTGGTCCCGGCCGTTATGCACCTGTTCGGTCGGGCGAACTGGTGGCTGCCGGACGCGCTCGACCGGCGACTGCCACAGCTGCACATCGAGGGACACCCGGAGATGTACCTCGACCGTGGCCCGACCCCCGAGGAGTCGGAGAGCCGCGGCGAGCTGGCTCCGGCCAGGGTCTGAGCGGCAGCACCGCGGAGCGGCCCTCTCGAGTCGAGAGGGCCGCTCCGCCGTCGTTCACTCCCCGATCTTGGCGACCTCGCGGGCCGCGTCCGGACCGTCGTCGAGCAGGGTGCGGAACCCGTCCTCGTCGAGCAGCGGGACCTCGAGGCTGACCGCCTTGTCGTACTTCGATCCCGGTGACTCCCCCGCGACCACGAAGGCGGTCTTCTTGGAGACCGAGCCGCTGGCCTTGCCGCCACGCGCGGTGATCGCCTCCTTGGCCTCGTCGCGGGAGAACCCGTCGAGCGAACCGGTCACGACGATGGCGAGCCCCTCCAGCGTGCGGGGGACGGAGTTGTCGACCTCATCCTCCATCCGCACGCCGGCGGCACGCCACTTGCGGACGACCTCGCGGTGCCAGTCGACGTCGAACCAGTCGCGCAGCGACTCGGCGATCGTGGGGCCGACTCCGTCGACACCCGCCATGCCGTCGTCCTTTGCGGCCCGCTCGATCTCGTCCATGGAGCCGAACGCCCGGGCGAGTGCCTGTGCAGCAGTCGGACCGACATGCCGGATCGACAGCCCGACCAGCACTCGCCACAGCGGCTGGCTCTTGACCTGGGCGAGGTTGGCGAGCAGCCGGGCGCCGTTGGCCGACAGGGCGCCGTCCTTCTTGGTGAACAGCGGCACCCGCAGCAGGGTCACCTCGTCCAGCCCGAACAGGTCGCCCTCGTCCTGGATCACGCCCTCGTCGAGCAGGGCGGCCGCCGCCTCGTAGCCGAGCACCTCGATGTCGAACGCGCCCCGGCCGGCGACATGGAACAGCCGCTCACGGAGCTGAGCCGGGCAGGACCGGGAGTTGGGGCAACGGATGTCGGCGTCGCCCTCCTTCTGCGGCGCGAGCGTGGTGCCACAGTCCGGGCACGTCGTCGGCATCTCGAACGCACGCTCGGTGCCGTCTCGAAGGTCGACGACCGGGCCGACGATCTCCGGGATCACGTCGCCGGCCTTGCGCAGCACCACGGTGTCGCCGATCAGCACGCCCTTGCGCTCGACCTCGTGCGCGTTGTGCAGCGTCGCCATCTCGACGGTCGACCCCGAGACGAGCACCGGCTCCATCACGCCGTACGGAGTGACCCGACCGGTGCGGCCGACGTTGACCCGGATGTCGAGCAGCTTGGTGTTGACCTCCTCCGGCGGGTACTTGAACGCGATGGCCCAGCGCGGCGCCCGCGACGTCGACCCGAGCGTGCGCTGGAGGGTGACCTGGTCGACCTTGACCACGACACCGTCGATCTCGTGCTCTACCTCGTGCCGGTGCTCGCCGTAGTGGTCGATGAACTCGTGGACCGCATCGAGGTCGGGCACGACCCGTACCCGGTCCGACACCGGCAGACCCCACGTCTCCAGCGCCGCATAGGCCTCGGACTGCCGCTTCGGCTCGAACCCACTGCGGGCGCCGAGGCCGTGGCACACCATCTTGAGTCCGCGGCTGGCGGTGATGCGCGGGTCCTTCTGCCGCAGCGAGCCGGCGGCGGTGTTGCGGGGGTTGGCGTACGGCGGCTTGCCGGCCTCGACCAGGCTGGCGTTGAGCTCGGCGAACCGCTCGGTCGGGAAGAAGACCTCGCCGCGCACCTCGAGCAGGTCGGGCACGGGGTACTTCTTGGTGCCGGCCAGGCGATGCGGGACATTCTCCAGGGTGCGCACGTTGGACGTGACGTCCTCGCCGACCCGGCCGTCCCCCCGGGTGACGCCGCGGGTGAGTCGGCCCTGCTCATAGGTGAGGTTGATCGCGAGACCGTCGACCTTGAGCTCACAGAGGAACTCCGCGCCCTCGCCCACTTCGCGCTCGACCCGGACCGCCCACGCGGCCAGCTCGTCGACGCTGAAACAGTTGTCGAGGCTCATCATCCGCTCGCGGTGCTCGACCGCCGCGAAGTCGGAGGAGACCGCGCCACCGACCTTCTGGGTCGGAGAGTCGGGCGTACGGAGGTCGGGAAAGCGCTCCTCGAGCGCCTCCAGCTCCTTCATCTGCTGGTCGAAATCGGCGTCGCTGACGGTCGGCTGGTCGAGCACGTAATAGCGCCAGCGGGCGTCCTCGATCTGCTCGGCGAGCTCGCGGTGGCGCTCACGCTTGCGGGCCGGCGCCGGGGCAGCGGCCGCCGCCTGCGCGGAAGCCTCGGGAACCTCGTCGGTCATGAGCCCATCCTGCCGTCTTCCGCCGACAGCTGGCGGGCCGCCGTGCGGGTGATCTCGAGGGCCTGCCGGGACCACGCCGGGCTCGCTCCGGCGAGCCCACAGGTCGGCGTCAGCACGAGCTGCGATGCCCGCTCGGGGTCGTGGCCCCAGTCCTCGACCAACCGGCGTACGCGGTCGGCGACCGCATCGGCCGCCGGCGGGCTCGCCGGTGCGGTCCCCGGTACGACCCCGAGCCACAGCCCGAACCCGTCGTCGAGGGCCGCGGCATAGCCGTCGTACTCCGGCCGGCCGATCAGTCCGGCGTCGACGGAGACGCCGCGGGCGCCGGACCGCGTGACGACGTCGAGTGGTACGTCGGCGGCGCAGCAGTGCACGACCGCCGGGACGCCCTCGGCCGCGGCCGCCTCGACGTACCAGCGCAGGCCCTCCACGGCCTTCGCGACATCGACCGAGCGGTGCCGGCCGAAGCCGCTGGCGGTCGGGATCTTGGCCGCGAGCACGGCGGGCAACGCCGGCTCGTCGATCTGCAGGACCAGATCGGCGTCCGGCACCCGGCGACGCAGGTCGCGCAGATGGTCGCTCAGGCCCACCGCCATCGACTGAGCGAGCTCGCGGCGGGCGCCGTGGTCGGCGAGCACCTTGTCGCCGCGCGGGCGTTCGACGGTGGCGGCGAGTGTCCAGGGTCCGGCGACCTGCAGTTTGAGCGGCCCGGCCAGGCCCTGCGCCTGCTCCTCGAACGTGTCGAGGTCCTGGGCCAGCAGCGAGACCGCCCGGCGTTGGTCGAGGCCCGGCCCGCCGGTGAGCCGCCAGCCGGCCGGCTGCAGGTCGACCGCGAGCTCGACCAGCAGGGCCAGGGAACGACCGACCATCGAGGCCGGCTCGGACCGGCCCGGGACCTCGGGCAGGTGCGGAAAGTCCGGGAGCTCACCGAGGACGACCCGAACAGCCTCGGCCACGTCCTCCCCAGGCATCGAGCCGACGCCGGTCGCCACTCCGGTGGGCAGCGGGTGCAGGTTGGTCACGCCGTCACCTTAGAGCGGCGCCGTCGGCGAGTTGTCAGTGCGCATTCAGGCGGCCGGCGCCCGGCGCGCACTGACAACCGGACCGACGCTCGACTTCACGGGCTGGGTCGGTCAGCCGGTGCCCGTGGGTGCGACGGGACAGGCCAACGGGTGGTGCTCATCGCGCTGCCACGCGACCCGTTGGCCCGGATGATCATATCAGATATGATCCACCCCGTGGCCGCCGTCGGTTGTGCCACCATCCAACAACTGTCCCCAGATTGCGCACCCGAAGCGAGATCGTGCGCAATCTGGGGACAGTTGGGGGATGACGGTGCGTCGCGCCCGCCCGACTCCGGCCAGCTGTTGCTGCGGACGGGTCAGCGGGTCACAGGCGTGGCACGGCGGGTGCGCTCGATGGTCGCGCTGCCGACGACCCGGGTGCCGGAGTAGACCACCACGGCCTGGCCCGGTGCGACACCTTCGGCCGGCTCGCGCAGGTGGACCGAGACCGTGTCGCCGTCGACGACCACGGCCGCCGAGACCCGCTCGCCGTGTGCCCGCAGCTGCACCGCACACTCCAGCGGTCCGCGCGGCGCCGCACCGCACCAGCGCGGCTTCGCGGCCTCGATCCGGTCGACCGCCAGCGCCTCGCGCGGCCCGACCGTCACGGTCTGCGTGACAGGCTCGATGTCGAGCACGTAGCGCGGCCGGCCGTCCGCCGCCGGATGCCCGATCTTGAGCCCCTTGCGCTGCCCGACGGTGAAGCCGTACGCGCCGTCGTGGCGGCCGAGCACGTCGCCCCGCTCGTCCACGATCGACCCGCCGCCGGGGCCGAGCTGCCCGCGTAGGAACCCGGCTGTGTCGCCGTCGGCGATGAAGCAGATGTCGTGGCTGTCGGGCTTGTCGGCGACCGACAGCCCGCGCCGCTCCGCCTCGGCGCGCACCCCGGCCTTCGGGGTGTCACCGAGCGGGAACAACGAGTGCCGCAGCTGCTGCTGGGTGAGTACGCCGAGCACGTATGACTGGTCCTTGCCGTTGTCGACCGCCCGGTGCAGCTCCACCAGGCCGTCGGCCGCCGCCGCGAGCCGGGCGTAATGACCCGTCACGACGGCGTCGAAGCCCAGGGCCAGCCCGCGGCCCAGCACCGCCTCGAACTTGATCCGCTCGTTGCACCGCACGCACGGGTTGGGCGTGCGTCCCGCGGCGTACTCCTCGACGAAGTCCTCGACGACGTCAGCATGGAAGCGCTCGGCCATGTCCCATACGTAGAAGGGAATCCCGATCACATCGGCGGCCCGTCGGGCGTCCCGGGAGTCCTCCAGCGTGCAGCACCCTCGCGCGCCCGTACGGTAGGACTGAGCGTTCTTCGACAGGGCCAGATGTACGCCGGTGACGTCGTGTCCGGCGTCGACGGCGCGCGCGGCCGCGACCGCCGAGTCGACGCCGCCACTCATCGCAGCGAGCACACGCATCGCGTCACCGACCCTTCGCCGCGGCGAGCCCGGCGGCCCGGGCCCGCGCCACCGCCGGCCCGATCGCCTCGACCAACCGGTCGACGTCGGCCTTAGTCGACGTCCGGCCGAGTGAGAACCGCAGGGACCCGCGGGCGTCCGCCTCGTCGGACCCCATCGCGAGCAGGACATGGCTGGCCTGCGAGACACCGGCCGAGCAGGCCGACCCCGTCGAGCAGGCGATGCCCTGTGCGTCGAGCAGCATCAGCAGCAGGTCGCCCTCGCAGCCCGGGAAGCTCAGGTGCGCGTTGCCGGGGAGGCGGTGGTCGACCGACGACTCCGGGTCGCCGTTGAGCACCACGTCGGGCACCACCTCGCGGACCCGCGTGACGAGGTCGTCGCGCATCATGGCGAGCTCCTCGGCGCGGTGCGCCTGGTGCTTGGCGGCCAGCGCCAC
>WHTB01000381.1 GCA_009379735.1 Propionibacteriales bacterium | reverse complement strand
GGCGCGGCGGTCGATTGACTGGCCCGGAGGCGGACGAGCTGGTCACACTGTACAGACGGGCGTCGACGCACCTTTCCACGGTCCGCTCGGCCGCGCCGGACGCCACGACGCTGGCCAGACTGTCCCAGCTCGTGGCGCGCGCTCGGACGGCTATCGCTGGCGCATCGGACCCTGGCTGGGGCGACGTCGTGCATTTCGTCACCGCGGGTTTCCCGGCCGCGGTGTACCGGTCGCGGCACTGGTGGGTGACGGCGGCGGCGGTCTTCGTCGTCATCTCCGGGGTGATCGCCTGGTGGGTCGCGACGACGCCCCAGGTGCAGGCCAGCCTGGGGGCGCCGGAGGAGATTCGGCAGCTGGTCGAGCACGACTTCGAGGATTACTACTCAGCGAACCCGGCTGCATCATTCGCGGCCCAAGTGTGGACGAACAACGCCCAGGTGGCGGCGTTGGCGCTAATCCTGGGAGTCTTTCTGGTCCCGGTCGGGTACGTCTTGTGGCAGAACGCGGTCAACTTGGCTTCGTCCGCTGGACTGATGGCCGATCACGGCCGGCTGGACGTATTCTTCGGCCTGATCACCCCGCACGGGCTGCTGGAGCTGGCAGCCGTCTTCGTCGCGGCCGGGACTGGGCTGCGGGTGGGTTGGGCGTGGGTCGACCCCGGCGGACGGAGGCGGCTCGACGTCCTGGCGGAGCGAGGCCGGGGTGCGGTTGGTGTGGCGATCGGACTCGTGGGGGTGCTGTTGGTCTCTGGAGTCATCGAGGCGTTCGTGACGCCATCCGGCCTGCCAACCTGGGCCAGGGTCACTATTGGTGTGGCCGCGTTGGCGACGTTCATCGGCTACGTATGGACGTACGGACGACGTGCGGCCCTTGCCGGTGAGACCGGCGACGTCGACGTGGCCGACCGGGGCGACCTCGCGCCAACGGCCGGGTGAGTTCGCTACAACTGGCCGGCAGCCTTCAAGGCTAGGTACGCATCTGCGACGGCGGGTGGAAGCTCGTCGGGCGCCGCGTCGACGACGTGGGCGCCGTGCCGTTCGAGCAGCCGCGACGCTCTGGCCCTGCCCATCCGGTCACGCTCGGCGGCCGCCGCGCCATACACCGCGTCGGTTTCACCACGAGCACGGGCCATCTCGGCCACCCGTGGGTCAGCGACGCTAGCGACCAACACAGTGTGCCGGGGAGTGACCGAGCCGAGGGTCGGGAGCAGGGCGTCCTCGACCGGACCCGCGTCCAGCCCGGTAAGCAGCACGATGAGCGAGTGTCGTCTAGCGCGTCGGAGCACCTCGGCAACCAGCCGGCGATGGTCGGTTTCGAGCAGCTCCGGCTCGAGCGTAGCCATGGCGTTGACGAACCTCGGTAATACTTCGGCTGGAGCCGATTTCTCGACGCTGGCGCGGGCTTGCCGGTCATAGGCGAGCAGGTCGACCCGATCGCCTGCCCGGGTCGCCAGAGCGGCGAGCAGGAGCGCGGCGTCCATCGCGGCATCAAGTCGAGGTGCGTCGCCCACGCGGCCGGCGGACGTGCGTCCGGTGTCGAGAACGATCAGGACGTGCCGGTCACGTTCGGGTCGCCAGGTCCGCACCACCACCTCGCCGCCCCGTGCGGTCGCTCGCCAGTCGATCGAGCGGGTGTCGTCGCCGATCACGTACTCACGAAGCGAGTCGAACTCGGTTCCGGCGCCTCGGACATGCACGGCTGCGCGGCCGTCCAGCTCGCGTAGCCGAGCCAGCCGTGACGGCAAGTGTCGTCGGGAGTGAAACGGTGGAAGCACTCGTAGCGTCCAGGGCACGGCGTGCGAACCCTGCCGGCCGGCAAGCCCGAGCGGGCCGATGCTGCGCACGATGACCCGATGCGCTGCGCGGTCTCCTCGGCGGCTGGGTCGCAATGTGAACTCGAGTCGGCGTCGCTCGCCTGGACCGATGTCGAGGGCCGCACGATCGTCGACAAGTCCTGCTGACGGTGGCCAGGCATTGCGGACTGTGCCGCGCACGCGCCGCCCGTCGTTCGCCAACTGCAGGATCACTCGGGCGGTCTGCCCGAGTCGTACCGACTCGTCTCCACCATGGCGCAGCGCTAGCGGCCGCACGGCTCCGGCGAACGCGATGTCGATGCACGCGAGCGCCAGCACCACTCCGGTGACGATGAGGACGCCGACAGCCGACGGTGCGGCCACAGCCACGACGAGCGCACCCACCGCGGCCAATGCCGCCGCTCGCCCCGTCAAGACCACGCCGCCACCGTCAGCGAGGGACCGGGACGGTGGCGAGCACGGTTTCCAGGACCGAGTCCGGCGTGACACCCTCGAGCTCGGCCTCGGGGCGGAGCATGATCCGGTGCCGAAGGGTTGGCCGGGCTAACGCCTTGACGTCGTCCGGCGTGACGTACTCACGGCCGGACAGCCAGGCCCACGCTCTGCTGGTGGCTAGCAGCGCGGTCGCACCGCGAGGGGAGACCCCGAGCTGTAGCGACGGTGACGAGCGAGTGGCTCGGCAGATGTCGACGACGTACCCGACGACGTCGGCGCCAATCTGGACCTCGCCAACGGCCTTCTGTCCGGTGGCGAGGTCGGCCGGGCCAGCCACCACGGTCACGCCCGCGCCGGCCAGGTCCCGTGGGTCGAAGCCGTCGGCATGCTTGCGCAGCACCGCTATCTCGTCGTCGCGGCCAGGTACGCCGACGGTCAGTTTGAGCAGGAAACGGTCGAGCTGAGCCTCTGGCAGTGGGTAGGTGCCCTCGTACTCCACCGGGTTCTGGGTGGCGGCGACAATGAACGGATCAGGTAACGGCCGGGGCACCCCGTCGACCGAGACCTGGCGCTCCTCCATGGCTTCGAGCAGGGCAGACTGCGTCTTCGGCGGTGTCCGGTTGATCTCGTCCGCCAGCAGCAGGTTGGTAAACACCGGGCCGGGGGCAAATGAGAACTCGGAGGTTCGGGCGTCGTACACAAGCGACCCCGTGACGTCACCTGGCATGAGGTCGGGGGTGAACTGCACACGCTTGGTCTCGACGTCGAGTGCCGCGGAGAGTGTCCGCACCAGCAATGTCTTGGCTACACCTGGCACGCCCTCCAAAAGCACGTGCCCACGGCAGAGCAAGGCAATGACCAGCCCGGTCACGACGGCGTCCTGGCCAACGACGGCCTTCGCAACCTCATGCCGCACCCTGGTGAGGGAGTCCCTACTGGCGCTGGAGTCGGTGCCGGCGCTCGTGGCGCCAGAATCGGTCACGGCTTTCGTACCTCCTGCTCGAGGATGTCTAGGTCGTCCGCGAGACGGACCAAGGTGGCGTCATCACCCGGCTCGTCACTGGCAAGCAGCTCGACCACCGACGTTGACGGACGCCCGGTGCGTGCCGCCACCGCCTCGGCAACCGTCGGAGCCGTCGTGTCGGATGGGAGTCCAAGCTGGGCCCGCAGCCGGACCGTCG
>WHTB01000411.1 GCA_009379735.1 Propionibacteriales bacterium | reverse complement strand
CTGGACGGCACCGACGGTCCGGCGCAGAACACCCCGACGGATCGGGAAGTGCTTCGTCAGTTCCGCGACCTCGATGATCGCCCGACGTGGCTCACTCATCGACGGCCTCCACGGTCTCCCGGTCGGCAGCTCGCTGCTCCGCGGGTTCGGCCACGGGCCCACCTGCGTCAGGGTCGACGAGCTCGTCGTGGAAGTGACAGGCGCTGAGCCGGCCGTCGCCGACCTCGACCAGCTCGGGTCGCTCGGTGAGGCAGCGGTCGCGGCCTTGTCGGAGGCCGCACCGGGCCGCGAACGCACAGCCGTCCGGGGGGTTGAGGAGGCTGGGTGGGTTGCCCCGGATCGGCCGCAGCTGCTCGTCGTCCTGGTCCAGTCGAGGCAGGCTGTCCAGCAGGCCGACGGTGTAGGGATGCCGCGGTCGCGCGAAGATCTCGCGGACGGGCCCTTGCTCGACGATCCGGCCGGCGTACATCACGATCACCCGCTCCGCCATCTGGGCGACGACACCCAGGTCATGGGTGATCAGCAGGGTCGCCGCGCCGGTCTCCTGCTGGGCCTTGCGCAGCATCATCAGCACCTGAGCCTGGATCGTGACGTCCAGAGCGGTGGTGGGCTCGTCGGCGATGAGCAGCCGCGGGTTGTTGGCGATCGCGATCGCGATCATCACGCGCTGGCGCAGTCCGCCGGACAGCTCGTGCGGGTGCTGGCGGACCCGGACGTCCGGCTGCGGTACACCGACCAGACTGAGCAGGTCGACCGCGCGGGTAGTGAGCTCACGCGGCGACATCTCCCGGTTGTGCAGCCGGAGCACCTCGCCGATCTGCTTGCCGACCTTCTGTACCGGGTTGAGCGCGGTCATCGGGTCCTGGAACACGACGCCGACCTGCCCGCCCCGTACCCGCCGGAGCTCGCGTCGCTCCAGGGTGAGCAGGTCGCGGCCGTCGAAGAGCGCCTGTCCCTTGCGCAGCCGCGCTGGTGGCTGGGGGACCAGCCCGAGCAACGACATCGCCGTGACGCTCTTGCCGGATCCGGACTCGCCGACCAGACCGAGGATCTCGCCCTCGGCCAGGGTGAAGCTGACGCCGTTGACGGCCTGTGCGATGCCCGCCTCGGTTCTGAACTCGACCGTGAGGTCGTTCACCTCGAGCAGCGGGCGGCGGGTCTCGCCAGACTCAGTACTCGTGTTTGCGTGCATGCCGACTCGTCACTCCTGCTTCGGATCGACGGCGTCCTGCAGACCGTCACCGACGAAGTTGATGGCCAGCACGGTGGCTGCGACGGCGATGCCCGGCGGGATCCAGCGCCACGGCATGGTGCTGATGACGGTCAGGCTCTGCGCCTCGTACAGCATGTTTCCCCAGCTGGGCGCCGGCGCCTGAACACCGAGTCCGAGGAAGGAGAGGCTGGCCTCGAGCAGGACGAAGTTGGCGACGTCGAGGGTGGCGACGACCACGAGCGGCCCGAGTACGGCCGGGAGCACATGGTGGATCGTCACCCAGCGGTGCCGCGCGCCGACTGCCCGCGCCGCCTGGACGAACTCGCGTTCGCGCACGGTCAGGGTGACCCCGCGTACGACGCGAGCCGCGGACGGCCACTGGAACAGGCCGATGGCAAGGACCAGCGTCGTGATGCTGGGGCCGAAGATGCCGGCGATCACGATGATCACGACCAGGCCGGGGAACGAGAGGAACATGTCCGCGACCCGCATCAAGATCATGTCGGCCCAGCCGCCCACAATGCCGGCGATCGCCCCGAGGGTCGCACCCAACGTCACCGCGATCGCGGCCGCGACCAGGCTGACGCCGAGCGAGATCCGGCCGGCGTACAGAATGCGGGCGAGCACGTCCCGCCCGGACGCGTCGGTGCCGAGCCAGTGGTCGGCCGACGGCCCCTGTCGCGTGGCGTACAGGTCGACCTCGGTCGGGCTGTAGCCGGACAGCTGTCCGGCGAAGACGGCGCTCATCACGATCAGCAGGAACGCGACGGCGCCCACCACCGCCAGCCGGTGTCGCAGAAACCGCCGGAGCGCCATCCGGGACGGTGAGAGCCGCACATAGGCGGTGATCGGCGCAACGGACCCGGCCGACATGTGCTGGACGTCGATCATCGCAGCGTCGGCCGGGACGGCAGGTTTCTGCTGGCGGTCGCTCATCCGAGGTTCACCCTCGGGTCGACGACGGTATAGAGCACGTCCGCCACCAGGTTCGACACCAGCACCAGGACGGAGACGAGCATCGCGAAGCTGATGATGACCGGGTAGTCGTGCCGGCCGACCGACGACACGGCCAGCTGTCCCATGCCGGGCCAGGCGAAGACCTGCTCGATGACGACGGCACCCGCCAGCAGACCGGGCAGCGACAGCGCGACCACCGTGATGATCGGGATCAGTGCGTTGCGCAGGACGTGGCCGAACAGCACCCGGAGCCCCGAGGCGCCCTTCGACTCGGCCGTCCGCACGTAGTCGGACCGTAGCTCCGAGATCACGCTGCTGCGCACGTAGCGGGTCAACCCGCCGGCGCCGGCGAAGCCGAGGATCAGCGCCGGCATCGCCAGATGCTGCACGCTGTCGACGAAACCGGGAGCGGTCGGGTTCGACATCCCGGCCGACGGCAGCCAGCCGAGCTTGAACGACAGGACATAGATCCCGACCATGCCGAGGAAGAACGGCGGGATACAGACGGCCGACAGGCTGACCACGCTCGCCACGTAGTCGACGGCGGAGTTCTTCTTGGCGGCAGACCAGACACCGAGCGGGATGGCGATGCTGAT
>WHTB01000335.1 GCA_009379735.1 Propionibacteriales bacterium | reverse complement strand
TTGCGGGTGTTGAGGTACTTCGGTCCGGCGTAGTCGTCGTCGGTCTTGGTGGGGTTGCGGCGGCCGACGAAGCCGAGGATTGCTGCTCCGGCGGGGTCGCGGGGATCGCAGATGGGCATGACCAGCCGGTCACGGAAGAAGTCGCGGTAGTACGTCGTGCCGTCGCTGCGTTCACGCTGGGAGACAAGGCCTGCCTGTGCGAGCTCGTCGAGGGTGGCGCCCTGGTCGGTGAGGTGGCGCATCAGGCTGCGGCCGCCGCCGCCGGGTGCGTACCCAACGGCGTAGCTGGGGTGGTCGGCGAGGTCGGTCCCAAGCCGCTCACGCAGATAGCTCGGCGCCCACGAGCGTGGGTAGCAGGACTCGAAGTAGGCCAGTGCCTGCTGGTTGAGCTCGTGGATCCGCTCGGCCGGGATCTGGGTTGGGTCGGGGAAGGCGTTCTCGGCAGTGAGCTCGACAGCCTGCTCCCAGGGCAGGGGCGTCGCGTACGGGTCCTCGACGTACGGGTAGTTGGCGGACCCGGAGTCGTCGTACCCGGTCGGGTCGTGCTCGTCGAGGGGCGGTTCCCAGCCAATGGCGCCGGCGAGGTCGTCGTACTCGTCCGGGCTGGGGGAGTGGGCGAGTGGGGCGTCGGAGTCGTCGATCTGGTCGCGGTAGAGCGCTGCCAGGAACTCGTCGGCGTCCTCGGGCGGCAGCATTTCCAGGTCCGGAGGAACGTCGGTGTCGGGGAAGGGCGGCGCATCGGCGCCGGGCGTCGGACCGTCGGTGAGCATGGCGATGCGCAGCACGAGCGCGTCGGCGACTTCGACGCCGGTGAGGCTTCCGTCTTGGGGGACGCCGGCCAACGCGGTGGAGAGGATCTCGGTCGGGCTCCAGCCGTGGTGCTCGCAGGCTTCATCGACCGCTGCCACGAGCGCGGGCCATGCGGGCGCCTTCTGCAGGTAGTCGGCCTTGGTAGTG
This sequence comes from Propionibacteriales bacterium, assembly GCA_009379735.1. Taxonomy (GTDB): domain Bacteria; phylum Actinomycetota; class Actinomycetes; order Propionibacteriales; family Nocardioidaceae; genus WHTB01. The sequence goes on along the minus strand of WHTB01000335.1, from coordinate 3,170 downwards.
CCGACAAGTTCGGCCAGCGAGGTGCGCCATGCGGGCTGAAGCAGGTTCGCGGAGTGCTCGTCGGCGCCGAGTGCAGCCGGCCCGAGGTGCGGAACGAGACGCCACCACAGGGCAGCGGCCTGCTGCTCGTCGGGCAACGGCCGCGGCGCGACCTCAGCGGTCCGCGGAGCGGCCGTGTCGGTGCCGGACTTGCCGCCCGACAGGGATGGATCGGTGGCGAGCGCCTGCTTGATGTAGTCGGTCACGGGCAGCCCTGCACGTTCGAGCCGGGCGAGGCGCTGGCACAGCGGGGTGATCCACGGGTCGGCGCGAACGGTCTCGGGCAGTGCCTGGTACCAGGTGCGCTGGGAGAAGGGGTAGCTCGGACGTGCCTCGCGGACGGCCCTGTTGAGTTTGGCCTGGTAGGCACCGGGGGCGCCGATGGTGCGGTCGCCGGTGGGGCGCAGGTCGTTCTCGTCGGTCCCGGCCACTGCCCGCCACACGGCGAGGTCTGCCCGCAGGTCGGTGTCCTCGTCTTCGAGGAAGGGCTGTGCCCACACGGGTGCGGTGGCGCCGGTCCATCCGCGAGCCTGCTCGCGGACGGCGTCGATCTGTTCACGCACGAGCTGGTGGTAGGCGGCCGCGAACGGACCCCAGTCGTGGGCCTCGGCGAGCCGGGCGGGGATGCCGGGCAGCCAGGGCAGCGGCCCGTCGGTGGGCGGGGGAGTGTCGGGATCGTGTGGCCGGGCGGCGGTGAGTTCGGCGACGAGGTCGTCGACCCGGGCATCGAGCACGGCCGCGGGGTCGCGTGCGTCGGCGAGCGACCCGACGCCCACGGCTGCGGTCAGCAGCTTCAAGGGGCTGTGCTCGTCGAGCGCGATGAGCGCGAGATGGGAGCGCAGTGTCGGCCACGCGGGTGTCTCTGTCAGTCCGGTCAGGAGTGCTTCGGCGTGCGCGTCGATCTTGTCCATGCCGGTGGCGCCGATGAGATTCTCGGCGCCGGCCGTGACGGCGTCGTGGTAGCGCGCGGCCATGTTCCCGAGCAGCTGGTGGGGGTTGGTCTGCTCACGCAGCGTGGTCGTCGCGGAGACCGGCGACCCGTCGCGGCGCATCATCTCGGCGATCCGGTCGAGCGCAGTCGGCGGGATTAGTGCCTCGGGCCGGATCAGGTTGTGCGGGTCGCCGTCGCTGGCGACGTTGAGATAGAGGTGGTTGGCGAACTTGCCGCGGGAGAGCGCGACATAGAGCAGGTTGCGGTCTTCGTCACCGGTGAGGACGACGTGGCAGGTGCCGGTGGTGATGCCTTGGGCGCCGTGGACGGTGGTGGCGTAGCCGAGCTGGACGGTCTTGGAGACGTAGTCGGCGGGCAGGGTGATGGTCTTGCCGAGCTGGTCGTGGACCACGTGCAGGGAGCCGTCGGCGTTGACCTTCTTGACGTGCCAGCGGTCGCCGTTCTTGACCCAGTTGGTGCGGCTGATGCGTAGGCGGCGGTGGTTCTCGCGGGTGATGATCCGGTCACCTTCGGAGACCTTCGTGCCGTCGGCCAGCGTCAAGACGCGCCCGGTCTCCTTCTCGCCGATGCCGGTGAGGCGGTCGTTGCGGGCGCGGGTGTTGAGTTCGGCGACGAGGTCTCGGGTGGGTGCGATGAGGACGGAGTCGGTGTCGGCGGCCCGGTCGGCGGCCCAGGCGGCGTAGGCCTGGTCGGCGCAGGCGCCGAGGTCGCCGACATGGATGCGGCCGCGGTCGGCGTAGAACGCGATCGCCGACGGGTCGCCCTCACGCAGTGCCAGGGTGGCGGCTGCTTCGGCGTGGTTGAGGCTGCCGTCGGGGTTGCGGAAGCGGTGCACTTCGCTGAGGGTGACGGCGCCGATCTGGTGGGCGATGTCGCGCAGGACGCCGCCGGCGGCGACCGAGGCGAGCTGTCGGTCGTCGCCGACGAGCCGCACTTGGCCGCCGCGGGAGGTGATGTAGTCGATCGCGGCCGCCAGGTCGGTGGTGGCGGCCATGCCTGCCTCGTCGATCAGGACGAGGGTCTTGGGGTTGATCTTCTCCATCCACGTGGGGGCTCCGCCGTTCTTGGCGTGCCACACGAGTTTGGCCAGCGTGTCGGCGCGAACCTTCTTCCGGCCCGGGCGCCACGGCCCGTTCAGCAGTCCCTTGGCCTTCGCCGCGGCACCCGCGTCGCCGTTCTCGGGGTTGATGGAGGCGCCGAGTTCTTGGGCTGCGACCGCGGACGGTGCGAGGCCGATGACGGTGCCGCCGGAGTCCTGCCAGGCGCGGGTGAGGACCTGCATGGCGGTCGTCTTGCCGGTGCCGGCGGGCGCGAGGGCGAGCTGGACGGCGCGGCCGCTGGTGGCCATCTCACGGACTAGAGACTGCTGGGCGGAGTTGAGCTGGAGCTCGTTGGCGGCGGCTTCGGCGATCGCGATGCCGACGCGTACCTCGCTGATGGTGCGGCCTCCCGTGCGGCGCGCGGACTCGACGATGCGCCGCTCGGCGTCGATCACGGCCTGGGAGGTGTACTGGCGGGCACCGGCGAGGCTGTAGACGCTGACGATCTCCTCGCCGGCGACGCCGTGCTCGGTGCGCTGCAACGTAGCGGGGATCGTCACGTCCTTCTCGGCCGCTGTGGTCGCGTGGGTGAGCGGGTCGGGGTCGTTGAAGGCGATGGAGTGCTCGCCGATCGCGGTGGCCACGACGCGGTCGACGGCGGCGTCGAGGTCGGGCAGCCGGACGCCGTGGGCGCGGGCCTGGCGCTGTGCCTCGGCGCGCAGGTGCCAGACCTGCCACGTCGCACGGTCCTCGGCGACCCGCGCGACGACACTCTGCGCGGTCTCCGCGACCCATTCGGCGGTAACGTCCTGGGCGGCCGACCTGTGTCCGAGGCAGTCCTCGACCATGTCCCGGACGCCCTGCTCGCTGCCGATGATCGCGGCGGCCTCGGTCATCCACGCGGCCCGTTGGTCGGCCTCGGCGCGGGGCGCGTGCTTGGCCTGCCGGGTCTGGTCCCACGCCTTCTCCGCGAGGGTGACGGCCTCGCCTTCGGTCGGCGGACGGCCGTGCTCGGTCTGGAAGGCGGCCGCCAGCTCGCGGCGGCGGGCCTCGATGGCGCTGTGCCGCTTGGACCACGTCTTGGCCAGCCGCTCGTCGACGCCAACGATCTCGCGCACGGGCCGCTTGTCGACACCCTT
>WHTB01000206.1 GCA_009379735.1 Propionibacteriales bacterium | reverse complement strand
CTGCCAGCGCTCGAGCAGGTCGTCGTCGGTGTGGACAGGGCCCATCTCGTCGGGCGGCACGATCTGGTGTTCAGCGGTCATCGTCAGAGCATGGCCGATCGCGGCCCAACCCCGTCGCCGTTATCCACAGGGCTGGCATAGGCTCGGCGTGTGAGCCAACACGTCAACGTCCTCGTCCTCGGCGCCGGCCCTGGCGGCTACGTCGCCGCCATCCGGGCTGCCCAGCTCGGCCTCACCACGGCGATCGTGGAGGAGAAGTACTGGGGAGGTGTCTGCCTCAACGTCGGGTGCATCCCGTCCAAGGCGCTGCTGCGCAACGCCGAGGTCGCCCACCTGGTGCGCGACCAGGCGGCGGCCTTCGGGATCACCTCCGACAGCGAGATCGGCTTCGACTACGGCGCGGCGTACAAGCGCAGCCGTGACGTGGCCGAGGGTCGGGTCAAGGGCGTGCACTTCCTGATGAAGAAGAACAAGATCACCAAGCTCGAGGGGCGCGGTACGTTCACCGACGACCACAGCATCGAGGTCACGCTGAGTGACGGGGGGACGGAGACCGTTACGTTCGACAACTGCATCATCGCCGCGGGTGCGACGACTCGCCTGCTGCCTGGCACGTCGCTGTCGGACCGGGTCGTGACGTACGAGGAGCAGATCCTCGAGGACTCCCTCCCGGAGAGCATCATCATCGCCGGCGCAGGGGCGATCGGCGTCGAGTTCGCTTACGTGCTTCACAACTACGGCGTCAAGGTGACGATCGTCGAGTACCTCGACCGGGTCGTACCCCTGGAGGATGCCGACGTCTCGAAGGAGCTGACGAAGCACTACAAGAAGGCCGGCATCGAGATTCTCACCTCGACCCGGGTCGACGCGATTGACGACTCCGGCGACAAGGTCAAGGTCACCGTCACGAAGGGTGACCAGCAGCAGGTGCTGGAGACCGACAAGGTGCTGCAGGCGATCGGCTTCGCGCCGCGGGTGGAGGGCTATGGCCTCGACAAGACCGGGGTGCAGCTCACCGATCGCGGCGCGATCGACATCGACGGTCGGATGCGCACCAACGTGCCGCACATCTTCGCCATCGGCGACGTCACGGCCAAGCTGATGCTCGCGCACGCCGCCGAGTCGATGGGTGTCATCGCCGCCGAGACGATCGCCGACGCGGAGACGATGGAGCTGGAGTACGTGATGATCCCGCGGGCGACGTACTGCCAGCCGCAGGTCGCCAGCTTCGGCTGGACCGAGGAGCAGGCCAAGGAGCAGGGCCACGAGGTCACGGTGTCGAAGTTCCCCTTCACGGCTAACGGCAAGGCGCACGGCCTCGCCGACCCGGTCGGCTTCGTCAAGATCGTCGCCGACGCCCAGCACCACGAGCTGCTGGGCGCCCATCTGATCGGCCCCGAGGTCACTGAGCTGCTGCCGGCGCTGACGTTGGCGCAGCAGTGGGACCTCACGGCCACCGAGCTGTCCCGGAACGTGTTCGCGCATCCGACGCTGGGCGAGGCGCTCAAGGAGGCCGTGCACGGCATCGAAGGCCACATGATCAACTTCTAAGCGAGGCGCAGGTCTGACCTGCCAGGGTCGCCGTTGACCTGGGCAAACGTCTTGCGATAGGGCTCAATGGTTGCCGCCGTTTGGCGGTGGCGTGTGTACCAGCTCTGTACTGAGCGCTGACCCGACGCCAGCTTGGAACGGAGGCCGGTGTCCGTGTGGAGAGCCGGTCCACGCCGGGGCCGTGCTCTGGAACGACTGTGAGTGACCGTCCGTGGCCTGCCTAGTCGACCGCTAATCGAACGGTCGCAGGGAGCCTCAGGCTCCTCCCGTATCGGGCAACCAACCGCAAGGATGACCGGCGACGCAAACCAGCCCGGCGCGGGAGTCGACCGGCGAGTCGGCCGCCTCGGTCTGTGACCAACAACGCCGCCGGGTCGTCAACGCTCGCCCCGCCGGCGACAAGCGCGAACGCCGTGGGCGGGTAGCGTGGGCACCCGAGCACCGGGCGAAAGCCACACCCAGCGAGGTGCACCGACCCATCCCTCCATCATCGCTCTGCCCTGTGGCTCAGCACGACCGCCCGCCGGCTTTCGAGAGGCAAGCGCACGCGTCGGCTGCATCATCCATCAGCTTGGGAAGCGTGGAGGAGCCTGTGTCGCACGCTCGGTGCGCAAGTCTTGAGTCACCCTGTGAGACCCGGGTTGACCGCCCCCCAACCGCACGCGGATCGCACGGCCTCGGTGAGCCTCTCATTACGAGACCGTGCGGGAAGCGCTGCGCCGCTTGGCCCTCAAGCACTGGCCGCGTGGATCGCGTCGGTTGGAAAGGGATACCGAGGACTGCCCTGGAACGTTTGGGGGCGCCCCGGGGGCACTGTCATGGGCGGGAGACCGGCGACCTTCCGCTTTTCAGGCCCTCCCGGCCGGTCCACATGCGTGTGTGGATCGGTGTGCATCAGGCGCGGAACAGAATTGGTCGGCTGGTTCGCGATTGACCCCCACTGGGAGGGTTGCCGTCTGCGCTGCCGTCAGACGCGCCTGGGCAACCAGCGCTTTGCAAATAGAGCCGACGAAGTGTGGAGAACCCGCCTCACGCTCGGGAGACGTCCGCCCGCGGTCGGCGTCGGCCGTGACTGAGTGGTGTCTTGGCTACATGTGTGGCTACACGCGGCCGCCGGCATGCCCTAGCCATTGACGTCAAGCGCCGTCCCGTACAGCCGATCCACCTTCAGCCGGATGACCAGCCAAGGCGACCAGCTGTTTCCAGGAACGCGTCTTCGTCCTCCGGCTCCGCGCCCTGCGGGGTCATCGCGAGCAGCTCCCGTCCAACCGCGTCACGAGGGACGGTTGTGACCTCGGAGACCTCGGCCTCGCCCTCGGCGACGGTAAACGACCACACGTCACCGCCCGGCACGTGGAGAGCAGCGCGCGGAACCTTGAGTGATGACGTGAGCAACTTCCGCACGGTGGTGGCATTCCACGGTAGCCAGCGGGAGGTCGGCGTCGTGCACCAGGCCGAAGCGTGGGGTCGCCCTTGACGTTCAGCAAGTCGGCCCCCGCGGGCGGCATCAGTCCTTGCGGCCGGAGATGGCCAGGCTGGCGCCCAGCCCGATCATGATGACGCCTGCGCTACCGCCGACGAGCTCGAGCCGACGCGGCGAACGGGCGAACCAGTCGCGGGCATTGCCGGCCACCAACGCCCACGCGCTGTCGGACAGCAGCGCAATGAGGGGCAGGAGGACGCCGAGCAGGAGTATCTGCGAGGTCACGTGTCCGTCGGTGTGGTTGACGAACTGCGGCAGCACCGCGGCCAGGAACACGATCGACTTGGGGTTCGCCAGCCCCACCACGAAGCCGTCCCGGACGACGGCCCACGGCCGCGCCGGCAGCGCGAGGGATCCGGAGTCCCACGCCTCCCACAGCCGTCGCCGGTGCCGCAGCGCCTGCACCCCGAGGTAGACCAGGTAGCAGGCGCCGAGCAGCTTGACGGCGGTGAACACCGCGACCGACCGCTCGACGAGCGCACCGAGGCCGAACGCGACCGCGACGACCTGCACGTAGACCCCGGCGGCGTTGCCCCCGACCGTCAGCAGCGCGCCGTGCCGCCCCACGGTGAGCGCTCGGCTGATCGTGAACAACACGCTCGGCCCCGGCACCACAACCATCACGAATGTGAGCGTCCCGAAGGCCACCAGCCGGCTGAAGGAGAACATCACCCGCACGGTAGCGGCAGGCCGCCGTAGACGACCACCTGAAAACTGGGCTCTCCTTGACACGCCGTCGCCACGGGGACCCTGCCTTTCCTCACCCTCGCCCCGCTTGACCAACTTGCTGAGCTCGGTCAGCCGGGTGCGTGCACCATCTGTAGCTCGAGCGCGTCCGGCCGGCTCGGCAACGGCTGCGACTGCCCGGTGAGCGCGAAGCCGTGCCGCTGGTACAGCCGCCGAGCGGCGTCGTTGTCGGCGACCACCCACAGCTGTACATAGGGGCGCCCCACCGCGTCGGCCCACCCCAGCACGTCGGCCACCAGCAGGCTGCCCACGCCGCGACGCCGGGCGGTGGGCGCCACCCACATGCTGACCACCTCGACACTGCGGTCGTCGGCGTCCGGCGCGACGTACCCGCCGATCAGACCGACGGGTTCCTCGCCGTCGAGAACGATCGTCTTGAGGCCGGTGCGTGGATGCATGCGATCCCGCCACACCGTGTCGTCGAACGCCTCCTCGCGTTCGAGCGTCGAGGCGAACGCCGTGGGGGAGTCGGCCAGCGCGCGTAGCCGGACGTCGCGCAGCAGCGGCCAGTCGTCCGCTCCGAGCCGGCGTACGACCAGGTTCACCGCGAGCGCCCCGGCGCGGCGACGACCGTGCCCTGAGCCGTCGCGCACAGGACCGGCGGCGCACCGTCGTCCAGTGCGTAGATGTCACACCGGCAGACGGCCTGTCTGGACGTGGCGTGCACGACGGTCGCGTGTGCGCGGACGGTCCGTCCGTCGACCGGCCGCAGGAAGCTGATCGTGAAGCCGCCGGTGAGCACCGCGGCACCGAGCGCCGTACCTCCGGCGAACGTCAGCGCGTTGTCGGCGGCGTACGAGAGCACACCGCCGTGCACGAAGCCGTTCTGCTGACGGAGCTCGTCGCGGATCTCGATCTCGAGTACGGCGGCATCCGCGCCGAACTCGGTCAGCCGGGCGCCGATCAAGCTGCTGAACGGCTGTGCAGCGAGGAGGCCCTGCGCGAGGTCGAGAGTCAGCTGCTGGTTGCTCACCCGGCTCAGCGTAGTTGGAGCCGGATGGCGGTCATCGGCTATGGCCCTGGTACTTGCTCGCGGGGACGCGCCCATGATGGTGTATCCTTGGTGTATGGCACGCACAAACATCGATCTCGACGATGATCTGGTCGCCGAGGTGATGCGACGATACGGGGTCGCGACGAAGAAGGATGCCGTCGACCTGGCGCTTCGGCGCCTCGTGGGTACGCCACTGACGACCGAGTTCCTGCTCGGCCTCGAAGGTGTCGGGTGGGACGGCGACCTTGGCGAGATCCGCAACGACGCCGTTGCCGACGTCCAGTGATTCTGTTCGACACGTCGGCCTGGATCGACTACCTCAGAGGCGTCGACACCGCCGCGACTCAGGACGTACGTCGACGGCTCACCGAGTCCGCCGACGAGGTCGTGACCTGCGAGCCGGTGGCCATGGAACTGCTCGCCGGCGCTCCGAACGACTCCGTACTGCGCAAGCTCGAGCACCTGGTGAACGCTCTGCCGTCACTGGCCATCGACAGCACGACGGACTTCCGGGCTGCAGCGGACATCTACCGATCGGCGCGGCGAGCCGGCCTGACGGTCCGCAGCCTCAACGACTGCCTGATCGCGACGATCGCGCTGCGCCACGGTGCGACCCTGGTCCACAAGGACGCTGAATTCGACGTGATTGCCGGAGTCATCGACATCGACGCGGTCTCGCTTCGCACGTGACAACAGAATCCGGACGCAGCTGGGGTGCAGTGCCACGCACTGGGTATCCGACGAGCCGGTTCGCGACGAAAAGAAGTGTCCCGGACGTGTTGATTTCCGGGATCCTCGTTCGACACAGGTAGTGAAGGCACCGAAACCAGTGCCCACACCCACGTCAACCAGCACCTCAAGGAGACGATCATGGGATCGATCAAGTCCAGCCTCTTCATCTCGCTCGACGGCGTCATCGAGTCGCCCGAGACCTGGCACTTCGACTACTTCAACGACGAGATGGGAGCGGTCGTCGGCACATTGATGAGCGAGGCCGACGCGACCCTCTTGGGCCGACAGACGTACGACGAGTTCGTCAGCTACTGGCCGAACGCCGATCCCGACGAGCCGATCACCGCCCAGATGAACGGCGCCCGCAAGTACGTCGTGTCGAACACGCTCACCGACGCGACCTGGGAGAACTCGAGCATCATCAGCGGCGACGTCGCGGCCGAGCTGACCACACTCAAGCAGGACACCCGGCTCAGCACGACCGGCAGCGCCACCCTCGTCCGCTGGATGCTGGAGCAAGGTCTGGTCGACGAGCTGCACCTGCTGATGCACCCGGTCGTGGTCGGTAGCGGCAAGAAGCTGTTCGCCGACGGCGCGAAGGTGCCGCTCGACCTGGTCAGCTCCACCACGTTCAAGACCGGCGTCCTGTACCTGGTCTACGCCCCGGCCGCCCGCTGACCTCGTCGCTGCAGAGTGGCAGCGGCTAGGCAACTCCGGTGCGACGTGGCACGATTTCACAGGTGACCAGCAGCCCCGCCGCGGCCCAGCACTTGCGTGACCTCGCGCGGCTGCGCCGCGTCCGCGACCGGATCGACCGGGAGTACGCCCAGCCGCTGGATGTCGAGGTACTTGCCCGCGGCGCGCACATGTCGGTCGGACACCTCAGCCGCGAGTTCCGGAGCGCCTACGGCGAGCCGCCGTATGCCTATCTGATGACGCGGCGCATCGAGCGCGCGATGGCGCTGCTGCGTCTTGGTGACCTCAGCGTCACCGAGGTCTGTTTCGCGGACGGCTGCTCGTCGTTGGGCACCTTCAGCACTCGCTTCACCGAGCTGGTCGGTGTGCCGCCCAGCACCTACCGGCGCCAGACCGCTCGCGCGACGGCGGAGATGCCGCCGTGCGTCGCGAAACAGGTGACCAGACCGATCAGGAGTCGAGAAGCGCCGGTCACGGAGCCACAACTAGTCAGTTAGCTCGCGGGGGTCACGGACATGACTGATAGTCGCAAGGTCGTCGTCGCCGAGAACATCAGCAGCAACGGTGTGATCGAGTTCCACGATCCGTGGTTCGATCCCGGAGACCAGGACGACAGCGACCAGCTCGCGGTGGTGCACGGTCACATGGAGGCCGAGGACGCGCTAGTCCTGGGCCGGCAGACCTTCGAGGACTTCCGTGGCTACTGGCCGCTGCAGACCGACGACGCCACCGGCTTCACCGCTCACCTCAACCAGGTCCAGAAGTACGTGTTCTCCGCGACGATGGGCGACCCGGGCTGGCAGAACACCACCGTGCTTCGTGGACCCGTCGACAAGGAGGTCCAGGCGCTGAAGGAGCAGCCGGGCGGTGAGATTGGCGTGACCGGCAGCATCAGTGTGGTGCATGCACTGATGCGGGCCGACCTGGTCGACGAGTACCGGTTGTTTGTCTATCCGGTGCTGACCAGCCGTGGTCGCAACCTCGTCCCCGACGGCATGAGCATGGGGCGTCTGAGCCTCACCGAGAGCTGCTCCTTCCGTTCCGGAGTGGTTCTGCTGACCTACACGCGGAGCTGACCTCCGACGACCTCGGGCGCGCAGACCGATCAGGAATCGAGAAGCGCCGGCCACGGAGCCACAACTAGCCTGACGGCCATGAACATCACCATTCACTACGCGTTCCTCCCGCAGACCGACCCGGAGGCCGCCCTCGCCTTCTATCGCGACACCCTCGGCTTCGAGGTCCGCAACGACGTCGGATACGAAGGGATGCGCTGGATCACCGTCGGTCCCGCCAACCAGCCGGGCACGTCCATCGTCTTGCACCCGCCGGCCGCCGAGCCAGGCATCACCGACGACGAGCGTCGCACCATCCTCGAACTGATCGCCAAGGGCACCTACACCGCCATCACCCTTGCCAGCGACGACCTCGACGGTGTCTTCGAGCGGCTGCAGGCGAGCGGCGCAGAGGTCGTCCAGGAGCCGACCGAGCAGCCGTACGGCGTTCGCGACTGCGCCTTCCGCGATCCCGCGGGCAACCTGATCCGCATCCAGGAGCTGCGCTGAGCGGTCCGGCGATCGCAAGAGCGCTCCGACGCCTCGTACCCTCGGCGTACCGGCCGGTCCTCGCCCACCGGGTGTTCCGACGGCTGATCCTCGGTTTCGCGGTCTCCTTCCTCGGGGACGGAATGAGCTTCGTCGCGGTGGCGTGGCTCGCCATCGAGCTCGCGCCGCAGGCGACCGCGGGGCTGTGGGTGGGCAGCGCGGTGGCCGCGTACACGTTGCCGGGCGTGGTCGGCGCGCTGGTGTTCGGTCGCCGTCTGCGCCGGTTGCCGGCCCGCCAGCTCCTGCTCGCCGACAACGTGGTGCGCGGCGTATTTCTCGGCGCGATACCGCTCGCCTGGCTCACCGGGCTGCTGTCGCTGCCGCTGTACGTCGTACTGCTCGCGGTCTCGTCGCTGCTGCACG
>WHTB01000089.1 GCA_009379735.1 Propionibacteriales bacterium | reverse complement strand
CGTCAACAGCCGCGTCAGCGCTGTCGTTGCGGGGGCGACGGTGATCGGTCTGGTGTCCGCGGGGGCTGCGTTCGCGCACGGGTACGGCGAGAGCATCGGCGGAGAGGACATCCGCAACGAGAGCATCTACTCGCAGGACATTAAGGACGGCGAGGTCAAGCCTGGTGAGATCGCGGACTACGTCGAGGCGCAGTTCGGCGCTCAGGGGTATGAGGCGGACGGCCTCTACAAGCAGCTCACCGCCTCGGAAGAGGTGCAGGCGGTCTACGCCGAGTGCGCCGAGGGCAAGGTCGCGGTCGGCGGCGGCTTCTCGCCGGAGGACGGGTTCACCCACGAGGGTGTCACCGTCATTGCGTCGCGGCCATCTGTGGCCGATGGTCACTTCACGGTGATCGAGGGCGACGCGGAGGGCTCGGTCCGGTCGACCGCGTGGGAGCTGTGGTTCGTCAACGAGTCCGGCGACCCGCGCAACGTCCGGCCCTGGGTGGTCTGCGCCGAGGTCGGCTGACCGTACGCCAGCAGCGCCCCTCCAGCCTTCCGGGCAGGAGGGGTGCTGTTCTTGACGCGTCCGTCATCATGGCTGCGTGATCACCATCGACCTCGCCATCGACGGCGCGTCGCCCGTCCCGCCGTACGAGCAGGTGCGCCGCCAGCTCGCCGGCCGGATCGCCGACGGCGACCTGGCGGCGGGCACCCGGCTGCCGCCGGTGCGCCGGCTGGCCGACGACGTCGGGCTGGCCGTCAACACGGTCGCCCGCGCATACCGTGAGCTCGAGGCGGCCGGCCTGGTCGAGACCCGCGGACGTGGTGGCACGGTGGTGACCTCGGCCGGCGACTCGGCGCGGCTCGAAGTGCAGAAAGCGGCCGAGGTGTTCGCGATGACGGCACGGGCCGTCGGCCTCGACCCCGACGAGGCCCTGCGCATCGTCGGCGCGGCGTTGCGGGTCGCTGCGGAATAGTCGCGAGCCGCCCGGTGTTGGCAGGAGGTCCCCGCACAAGCGAGCCTTCGGAGGAGGCGCACCGTGACCGGCATCCGGCTACACGTACCTGACGTACCTATGGACACCGTCGAGCGCTACCACGAGGCGTGGCGGCTGCTCGAAAGCCGGCAGCCGCAGCACGCCCTGCGGTTGCTCGACCCCGCGGTCGAGGCCGAGCCGGACAGCCTCAGCCTGCGTACGCTGCGCGCTTGGGCGTACTTCCAGAGCGCGCAGCTGCGACGGGCCGAGTCCGAGCTGCGCGAGATCGTCGACCTGCAGCCGACCGACCTGTGGGCGAGGTTCGCGCTCGGGCGCACGCTGGAGCGGCAGAGCCGGATGGCCGACGCGCTGCCGCACCTGCGGCTGGCCGCGGTGATGAGCGCCGATCCCGAGCACGAGGCCGCCGTCTTGCGGGTCGAGCGGCTGATGGCCGAGCGCGGCGACGCGTCGTACGACGACCTGACCGGCTGAGCTCAACGCCGGTCAGGGGAGCGTGAGGATCTCCGCGCCGGTGTCAGTGACCACCAAGGTGTGCTCGAACTGCGCCGTGCGGGACTTGTCCTTCGTGGTGACGGTCCAGCCGTCCTCCCATATGTCCCACTCGTACGTGCCGAGCGTCAGCATCGGCTCGATGGTGAACGTCATCCCGGTCTCGATCACCGTGTCGTACCGCTCGTCGTCGTAGTGCGGCACGATCAGCCCCGAGTGGAAGCTGGTGCCGATGCCGTGCCCGGTGAAGTCGCGCACGACGCCGTAGCCGAACCGCTTGGCGTACGACTCGATCACCCGTCCCACCACACTGATCTGCCGACCCGGCTTGACGGCGCGGATGCCACGCATGGTGGCTTCCTCGGTGCGCTGCACCAGCAGCCGGCTCTCCTCGTCGACGTCACCGGCCAGAAACGTCGCGTTGGTGTCGCCGTGCACACCCGCGATGTAGGCGGTGATGTCGATGTTGCAGATGTCGCCCTCGGCGAGCGGGCGAGCGTCCGGGATGCCGTGACAGATCACCTCGTTGACGCTGGTGCACAGCGACTTCGGGAAGGCGCGGTATCCCAGGGTCGAGGGGTACGCCTGGTGGTCGAGCAGGAACTCGTGGCCGACCTGGTCGAGCTCGTCGGTGGTGACGCCGGGGTCGACATGCTTGCCGACCTCCTGCAGCGCCTGCGCGGCGATGCGGCCGGCGACGCGCATGCGCTCGATCGTCTCGGCGTCCTTGACCTCCGAGCCGTCGTACGGGGTAGGCCCGTCCTTGCCGACGTACTCGGGGGCGGGTACCGACGCCGGCACGGCGCGCAACGGCGACACGGGGGCAGGGGCGATGACAGTCACGGTGCCGAGTGTAGGACGCGGAGTGAGCACCGACCCATCGGGCAAGATCAGGAGTGTCGGGACCCGCCCGGCCACACAAGTGGAGGTGTCCGCCATGAGCGGCCAGTGGTACTTCTGCCTCGTACACCACACGGTGGAGCCCGAAGAAGGGTGCAAGGCATCGGACCGGCTCGGCCCGTACGGGTCAGAGGCGGAGGCCTCGCGCGCTCTCGAGAAGGTCGAGGAACGCAACGAGGAGTGGGACAACGACCCCAACTGGAACGACGACGCACTCGAAGACTGAGACCGGCCGCAGACACGACTGAGGGTCGTGCGGGCACTGTGCCCGCACGACCCTCAGGTCGTGGGTCAGGACTTCTTCGCAGCGCGCTTGGCTGGCGCCTTCCGAGCCGTGCTCTTCCGTGCGGTCTTCTTGGCAGCGGCTTTCCTGGCCGGTGCCTTCTTGGTCGCCTTCTTGGTGACGGCCCGCGCAGTCCGCTTCGCCGTTGCCTTCTTGGCGACGGTCTTCTTCGCAGCCTTCTTCGCGGTCTTCTTGGCAGCGGCCTTCTTGGCCGGTGCCTTCTTGGTCGCCTTCTTTGCGGTGGCCTTCTTGGCCGTCGTCTTCTTGGCTGGTGACTTCTTGGCGACGGTCTTCCTGGTGGCCTTCTTCGCCGGCGACCTCTTGGCCGCGGCCTTCTTCGTTACCGCCTTCTTGGCGGTCCGCGCGGCCGTGGTCTTCTTTGCCGGTGACTTCTTCGCAGCGGCTGCTTTCTTCGCCGGCACGTGTGCCTCCCAAGTCGGGAATCGTCCGGCTCCGTCGCCGGATCTGTTGGTAGTGCGAGGATGACACCGTTCGGCATCCTTGGGTGCGATCTTTGCAAGTTCGGCGCGTCACGTAAATGGTTTGTCGTACGCGAGTGTGCCGTGTGGTGACCGACGATGTGGCGCTCTCGGTTGACAAGGGGTCACGAATTTTCAAACAGGCAAGGGAAAATGCAATGCAGGTGCTGCGGGACGACGTCGGGACGGACGTCAAGCTGTCGCGTGCGCCGCGTCGCGTCGTGTCACTCGTGCCGTCGTTGACCGAGAGCATCGCTTTGTCGTCGTCGCAGCTGTTGGTCGGCGCAACCGACTGGTGCACGCATCCGGCCGACCTCGAGGTGACGAGGGTTCGTGGCACGAAGAACCCCGATGTCGACCTCGTGACCGAGCTAGCGCCTGACCTCGTCGTCGCCAACGCGGAGGAGAACCGCGCGGCCGACATCGACGCGCTGCGTCGCCTTGGCAACACCGTCTGGGTGACCGCGCCGGAGTCGGTGCCGGCGGCGCTCGAGTCCCTGCGCCGGATGCTCGCGGCGCTCGACCTCGGGGAGCCGTCATGGCTGCGCACTGCCAAGCAGCATTGGGAGAACGCGGTGCCGCCGGTGCGCGCCCACGCGATCGTCCCGATCTGGCGCCGGCCCTGGATGGCCTTGGGTCGGGACACGTTCGCCGGCGACCTGCTGCGGCGGCTCGGGGTGCATAACGTGCTCGCCGACCATTCGGAGCGCTACCCGCGGTTCGTCCTCGACCAGCTGCCGGACCATGACCTGGTGGTGCTCCCCGACGAGCCGTACGCGTTCTCGCCCTCCGACGGACCCGAGGCGTTCCCGGGTACGTCGTGGGCGTGCGTGTCGGGCCGGCACCTCACCTGGTACGGCCCGTCGCTCGCCGAGGCACGAGACGTACTGACGGCGCAGCTCGCCGCAGCGACGCTGTAGCCATGGGGATCAAGCTGAGTCGTTCCGGCCCATGGGTGGGTGTCGCGGGCATGATCGTGGCGCTGTGGTTCTACGCCGTGTCGGGGCTGGTGGTGCCGTGGTGGGCCGTCCTGCTGCTGCTCGTGCTGTGGCTCGCGATGGTCGGGCTGTGCATCCGCTGGTTCCAGCGACGTCCGCTGCTCGTCATGCTCATGCCAGTGGTCGCGTTCGCGGTCTGGATCGGGGTGGTGAGCGCGGGCGCCGCCTGGCTCGGCTGGACCGCCTAGGACGCCGCCCTGGTGGGCCCTAGTGGAAGGTGTGCTCCTCGCCCGGGAACGAGCCGTCGACCACGTCGGCGGCGAACCGCTGTGCCGCGTCGAGGAGTACGCCGTGCACGTCGGCGTACTGCTTGACGAACTTCGCCATCCGGCCGGTGCGGAGCCCGGCCATGTCCTGCCAGACGAGCACCTGCGCGTCGCAGTGCGGGCCGGCGCCGATGCCGATGGTCGGGATGGACAGCTTGGCGGTCACCTGCTCGGCGGCCTCGCCGGGCACCATCTCCAACACCAGCGCGAACGCACCGGCCTCCTCGAGCGCGACGGCCTCCTCTACCATCCGTGCCGCGGTGTCGCCGCGGCCCTGGACGCGGTAGCCGCCGAGTCCGTGCTCGCTTTGCGGCGTGAAGCCGAGGTGCGCCATCACCGGGACGCCGGACCGGGTCAGCAGCTCGACCTGCGGCACGACGGCGTGACCGCCCTCGAGCTTGACCGCATGGGCGCCGGACTCCTTCATGAAACGCACCGAGGTGTGGAACGCCTGCTCCGCGGACGCCTGGTACGAACCGAACGGCAGGTCGGCGACCACCAGTGCGCGATGGACCGACCGCGTCACGGCGCGCACCAGCGGCAGCAGCTCGTCGACGGTCACCGGCAGCGAGGTCTCGTTGCCGTACACGTTGTTGCTGGCCGAGTCGCCGACGAGGAGCACCGGGATGCCGGCCTCGTCAAAGGTCTGTGCGGCGTACTGCTCGTACGCGGTGAGCATCGCCCACTTCTCGCCGCGCTGCTTCATCTCACGCAGGTGGTGGACGCGGACCTTCTTGATCGGCTTGGGGGAGTCGGCTGGCTTGGTCGGGCCGCTGCCGTACGGCGCGGGCATCTCGCTCATGGTGACGTCCTTGTCGGTCTCTCGAGGCTCCCCGATGGAGTCCCCGGAACGTCTCCCACACTGACACCCGACGCGGACAGAGGCGACACCTGCGTGCTGTCGCCTCCGTCACGTCCACCCCTCCCCGGTGAGTGTGACGTTTTCGACAGACACGCCAGCGTGTCGCGTCGGAAACGTCACACTCAGCGAGAGGGAGCGGGTCGTGAGTGGGTTAGTGGGCCGCGTAGACCTTCTCGACGAAGTTGGACAGCCGGGTCTCGTCGAGCGACATCGACAGGTCGGACTCGCTGATCATGCCGACCAGCTGGTGCTCCTCGATGACGGGGAGCCGCTTGATCTGGTGCTCCCGCATGATCGCCAACGCATCGTCCACGTCGGCAGTCGCGTCGACCCAGTGCACGGTGCCCTGTGCGCAGTCGCCGGCCCGCATGTCGGAGGGGTTCTGACCTTCGGCCACGCACTTCAGCACGATGTCGCGGTCGGTGATCATCCCCTTGAGCCGGTCGTCGCTGCCGCAGATCGGCAGCGACCCCACGCCCATGTCGCGCATCATCACGGCGGCGTCCATCAGCGACTGGTCCTCACCGATGCACTTCGCGCCCTTGCTCATCACGTCCCTTGCCGTGGCCACTGTGGACCTCCTTGCGTTGAGAGCAACGAACTGACATGACCCAACATGCCCCCTTTTGGGCGGGACACGCCAGACCCGTTCAGTCCGAGGCCACCTCGCGCCAGCCGCTGGTGATCGGCAGCCGCCGGTCGCGGCCGAAGTTGCGGACCGAGATCTTCGGTCCGGGCGGGTACTGGCGGCGCTTGTACTCCGCGACGTCCACCATCCGCAGCACCTTCTCGACGGTGTCCTTGTCGAACCCGTGGGCGACCAGCTGGGCCGAGCTGGAATCCTGCTCGACGTAGTCGTCCAGGATGTCGTCGAGCAGCTCGTAGTCGGGGAGGGAGTCGGTGTCGACCTGCCCGGGCCGCAGCTCGGCCGACGGCGGCTTGCTGATCGAGCTGTCCGGGATCGGCGGCGTCTCGCCGCGCTCGACGGCGATCGCGTTGCGCCAGCGGGCCAGGTCCCAGACCAGCGTCTTCGGTACGTCCTTGATCGGCGCGTACCCACCGACCGAGTCGCCGTACAGCGTCGAGTAGCCGACGGAGAGCTCGCTCTTGTTGCCGGGGGCGAGCACCAGGTGGCCGTGCTCGTTGGACAGCCCCATCAGGACGACGCCGCGGCACCGGGCCTGCAGGTTCTCCTCGGACAGGCCGGTCAGCTTCAACGGCTCGAGGAACGCCTGGACCATGTCATGGATCGGGACCACCCGGTAGGCGACCCCGGTGCGCTCGGCGAGGTCGGCGGCGTCGTCCTTGGAGTGGTCGGAGGAGTAGCGGCTCGGCATCGACACGCAGGAGACGTTGTCGGCGCCGATCGCGTCGGCGGCGATGACCGCGACCACGGCCGAGTCGATGCCGCCGGACAGCCCGAGCGTGACACTGCGGAAGCCGTTCTTGCGGACATAGCCGCGCAGCCCGGTGACCAGCGCCGACCAGACCTCCTCCTCGTCGGTGATCCGCGGGGTCACCACACCCGGCTTCGCCTCGTACGCCGGGACTGGCTCGCGGCTGATCACGGTGCCCTCGATCCGGAGTCCTTCGTACGACGACTCGGCCGGTGCCACGGTGGTGTCCGGAGCCGCCGCCGGCAGGTCGAGGTCGACGACGAGCAGCGCCTCCTCGAACTGGGGCGCCCGGGCGACCACCGCACCGGCGGCGTCCACCACGATCGAGTCGCCATCGAAGACCAGCTCGTCCTGCCCCCCGACCAGGTTGACGTACGCCAGAGCGCAGCCGGCCTCGACGGCACGCGAGGCGCACAGCTCGAGCCGGGTGTCGTCCTTGTTGCGCTCGTACGGAGAGCCGTTGATCACTACGAGCAGCCCGGCGTCGGCCGACCGCGCCGTCATCGTCGGCCCGTCCCGCCACAGGTCCTCGCAGATGCAGAACGCGACGTCGACGCCGCGGATCCGTACCACCTGCATCGCGTCCCCCGACACGAAGTAGCGAGCCTCATCGAACACGCCGTAGTTGGGCAGGTGGTGCTTCGCGTACGTGCTGCGGACCTTGCCGTCATGGAGCACGGCGGCGGCGTTCTGCGGCGCACCCTTCGGCCGGCCGAGCTCCTCGCGCTGGTCGTCGTGGTGACCGAGGTAGCCGACGATGACGGCCAGGTCGCCGAGCCCGGCGGCGTCGAGCCGCCCGGCGAGGTCGCCGAGCGCCCGCCTCGACGCCGCGACGAACGACGACCGCAGCGCGAGGTCCTCGATCGGGTAGCCGGTCAGCGCCATCTCGGGCAGCGCGACCAGGTGCGCGCCCTGCTCGGCCGCCTCCCGGCAGCGCTCGAGCGCAAGGTCGACGTTGCCGGGGATGTCGCCGACGGTGAAGTCGGCCTGGACGAGCGCGATTCTCAGCTGGGCCACGCCCCGAGCCTAATCTTCACCAGAACACGCCGATCAGCGGGAACGACACGAGGCCGACGGCGCCGGCGACTAACGCGTACCCGGCGAGGCCTCCCCAGCGCGGGTCGGCTACCAGCCGCTGCGACAGCACGAACAGACCGAGGCCGCTGCTCAGGAAGAAGGTGATCCCGGCGACCACGTGTCCGTTCGGGTCGTAGGTGACGCCGGCGGCATCCTCGCGCAGCGGCAGCGCCGCCGCCAGGAGCAGGCCGACTCCGCTCACGGCGAGGATGGCCGGTCCGAGTGCACCGGCGCGCGACGGCCGTACGCCGAGATGAAGTCCGCCCGCGAACGCGATCGTCAAGATCCCGAACACCACGAAGTTGACCTGCTGCACCCACCCGTTCGGCCCGGCCTCCAGTGCGCTGACCCGCTCGGCGAGCGGGCTGTACTCGTCGATCCGGAACAACTCCTGGGTCACGAAGCCGACCGTGAACAGGATCGGCCCGACGATCCCCGCCGCGGCGAGCGCGGTCCGCACCTGGGTGCTCACCACGGGTCGACTGGCCGGCATCGCCGCAGCTCCACCGAGCTGGCAACTCATGTCCCCTCCCTCCTGCTCGTACACCTCGATCGTGCTCCGCGAGCCGGCGCTCCGATAGACCTCGCCGTTCGGACGTAACGCGGGCGAAACACGTGGCAGGGCACACTGGGCAGGTAGCGGTTCGACGTACGGAGAGGTGGTCATGGGTAAGCAGGAGGAGTTCGTGCTGCGCGCGCTCGAGGAGCGTGACGTACGGTTCGTCCGGCTGTGGTTCACCGACGTCCTCGGGGTGCTGAAGTCGGTGGCGGTCGCGCCCGCCGAGCTCGAGGCGGCGTTCGCCGAGGGCATCGGCTTCGACGGCTCCGCGATCGAGGGCTTCGCCCGCGTCTACGAGGCCGACATGCTGGCCAAGCCCGACCCGTCGACGTTCCAGCTGCTGCCGTGGCGCGGCGAGACGCCGTCGACCGCCCGGATGTTCTGCGACATCGTGCTGCCGGACGGGTCGCCCGCGTTCGCCGACCCTCGGTACGTGCTCAAGCGCACCCTGACCAAAGCCGCCGACCTGGGGTTCACGTTCTACACCCACCCCGAGATCGAGTTCTTCCTGTTCAAGGACGACCCCGACGTGCTCACCAACCCGCAGCCGATCGACCACAGCGGCTACTTCGACCACACGCCGAAGGGCGAGGGCCAGGACTTCCGCCGGGACGCGATCACGATGCTGGAGGCGATGGGCATCTCGGTGGAGTTCAGCCACCACGAGGGGGCGCCCGGGCAGCAGGAGATCGACCTGCGGTACGCCGATGCGCTGACCACCGCCGACAACCTGATGACGTTCCGGGTGGTCGTGAAGGAGGTCGCGCTCTCGCATGGCATGCTGGCGTCGTTCATGCCGAAGCCGTTCACCGAGCACCCCGGCTCCGGGATGCACACGCACCTGAGCCTGTTCGAGGGCGACCGCAACGTGTTCTTCGAGGCCGGCGCGGAGTACCACCTGTCGAAGGTCGGACGGGCGTTCGTCGCGGGCCTGCTCGAGCATGCGTCGGAGATCACCGCCGTGACCAACCAGTGGGTCAACTCCTACAAGCGGCTCGCGCATGGTGGCGAGGCCCCGTCGTACATCTGCTGGGGTCACAACAACCGCTCGGCGCTGGTCCGGGTCCCGATGTACAAGCCCAGCAAGGGCCAGTCGACCCGGATCGAGCTGCGCTCCATCGACTCGGCGTGCAACCCGTACCTCGCGTTCGCCGTGATGCTGGCCGCCGGGCTGAAGGGCATCGAGGAGGGGTACGAGCTCCCGCCCGGTGCCGAGGACAACGTGTGGACGCTGACCGACCGGGAGCGCCGGGCGCTCGGCATCAAGCCGCTGCCACGCAACCTCGACGACGCGGTCGGCGTGATGGAGAGCAGTGAGCTGGTCGCCGAGACGCTGGGGGAGCACGTCTTCGACTTCTTCCTGCGCAACAAGCGGGCGGAGTTCGAGGAGTACCGCCGCCAGGTCACGCCGTTCGAGCGGGACAAGCTGCTGCCGATGCTGTGACCCGGCGCGGACTGGTCGCTGGCGATGTCCTGACCACCCGGCGGCGGCACCGCGCTAGCCTGCCTACGTGTCCGCACCCCGCCTGCTCGTCATCGAGCACGAAGCCAACTGTCCGCCCGGATACGTCGGGGGGTGGCTGGAGGACGAGGGTGTCGACCAGGTCCTCTGCCGGCCGTACCGAGACGACCCGGTGCCCGCCGACCTGGGCGGCTACGACGGGCTGCTCGTCCTCGGCGGGGAGATGAGCGCGTACGACGACGCGGCGTACCCCTGGCTGACCGACACCAAGGCGCTGGTCCGCGCAGCGGTCGACGCCGAGACGCCGACCCTCGGGATCTGCCTCGGCCACCAGCTGATGACCGTGGCGCTCGGCGGACAGGTGCGCCCCAACCCGGCCGGCAAGGCGATGGGTGTGATCCCGGTGGGCTGGCACGGTGCCGCGGCGCACGACCCGCTGGTCGGCATGATGCCGGCCGATGCGCTGGCGGTGCACTGGAACGACGACGTCGCGACCGCGCTGCCCGCCGCGGCCCGGGTGCTTGCCACCACCGACGACGGCGCACCGCAGGTCGTTCGGTTCGCACCACGGGCCTGGGGTGTGCAGCTCCATCCGGAGGTCGGTGCCGACATCGTGGGCACCTGGCGGTCGCCGGGCCAGGAGGCGGATGCGGCGCTGGCGGACATCCGGGCCCACGAACCGGTCCTGCAGCGGACCTGGCAGCCGATGGTCAAGGCCTTCGCGGCGCAGCTCAGCTGAGTCGATGGCGCGCACCGAGTCCACGATCGGACGGCTGGCCCGGCTCGGGTTCGCCGATGCCGAGGCGGCCCAGAGGGACCTGGCCGAGCTGCCGACGCTGCCCGCCGAGGTCTTCCAGTCGCTGGCCGGCGCCGCGGCCCCGGACCTCGCGCTACGTTCATTGGTCCGCCTCGGCGAGGCCGTGGACGACGTCGACGAGCTGGTGAGCGCCCTCGCCGCCGACGAGGACCTCCGCGCGCGGCTGGTCGGCGTACTCGGGCTCAGCGCCGCCCTTGGCGACCACCTCGCGGTCCACCCGGAGCAGTGGCCCGACCTCGCCCGACCCGACCTGACCGACTGCCGGCCCGACCAGGCGTCGATGCGGGCCGTGCTGCTGGACGCGGTCGGGGCGGCCGCGACCGAGCGGGAGCCGGTGAGCACGCTTGCCGACGAGGTGGCGGTCGACGCCCTCCGAGTGGCCTACCGGCGGCTGCTGCTCCGGCTGGCCGCCTGCGACCTCACCGGTCAGCTCGCCATGGACGACGTCGCGGCGGAGCTCGCCGACCTGGCCGCGGCCACCCTGGACGCCGGCCTGGCGATCGCGCGGGCGCGGATGGGGAACCGGGCCGGCGACTGTCGGCTCGCCGTGATCGGCATGGGAAAGTGTGGCGGGCGGGAGCTCAACTACGTCAGCGACGTCGACGTCGTGTTCGTCGCCGCGCCGACGCCCGGCACCGACGAGGGTGCGGCGTTGCGCACCGCCAACCAGCTCGCGTCGCACCTGCTCCGGATCTGCTCCGACCACACCGCCGAGGGCACCATCTGGCCGGTCGACCCGGGGCTCAGACCGGAGGGCAGGTCAGGACCGCTGGTGCGTACGCTGGCCAGCCACCTCAGCTACTACAACCGCTGGGCCAAGACCTGGGAGTTCCAGGCGTTGCTGAAGGCGCGCCCGGTCGCCGGCGACCTCGAGCTCGGCCAGCAGTACGTCGACGAGATCGACCCGCTGGTGTGGGAGGCCGCCGACCGTGACGGTTTCGTGCCCGACGTGCAGGCGATGCGCCGCCGGGTCATCGACCACATCCCCGTCAGCCAGGAGGACCGGCAGCTCAAGCTCGGTGCCGGCGGGCTGCGGGACGTGGAGTTCGCCGTGCAGCTGCTGCAGCTCGTGCACGGTCGCAACGACAGCCGGCTGCGCAGCGGCACCACGCTGGTCGCGCTGGACGCGCTGACGCAGCACGGGTACGTCGGCCGGGAGGACGGTGCCGCGCTCGGCGAGTCGTACCGCTTCCTGCGCACGCTCGAGCACCGCATCCAGCTGCGGCAGCTGAAACGTACCCATGTCGTCCCCGAGTCCGACGACGACCTCCGCGAGCTCGGCCGATCGATGGGCTTCGGCAAGGACGCCGCCGCCGGGCTGGTCGCGGAGTGGAAGCAGCAGCGACGCGAGGTGCGGCGGCTGCACGAGAAGCTGTTCTACCGGCCGCTGCTGGCCGCGGTGGCGCAGCTGCCACGCACCGAGGTACGGCTGACGCCCGATGCCGCGAAGGCGAGGCTGACCGCGCTCGGGTACGTCGACCCCGGCGGAGCCCTCCGGCATATCGAGGCGTTGACGGCCGGCGTATCCCGTACCGCGGCGATCCAACGTCAGCTGTTGCCGGTGATGCTGGGCTGGTTCGCCGACGCGCCCGACCCCGACACCGGGCTGCTCGCGTTCCGCCGGCTGTCGGACGCGCTCGGCACGACCCAGTGGTACCTGCGCCGGCTGCGTGACGACGACCAGCTGGCGGAGCGGATGGCGCGCGTACTCGCCTCAAGCCGGTATGCCACCGACCTGGTGATGCGTGCGCCGGAGACCGTGCAGATGCTCGGCTCGGACAAGGAGCTGGCGCCTCGTGACCGGGACTCGATCGAGGCCGACATGGTGTCCGCCGTACGCCGCAACGACGACCCGGTGGCGATGATCCAGGCCGTCCGCGCGATCCGGCGGCGCGAGCTGTTCCGTTGTGCCGCGGCCGACCTGATCGCCCTGGTCGACGTCGAGACCGTGGGGGAGAGCCTCACCGACATCGCCGGCGCGACCCTGGCCGGGGCCCTCGCGACAGCGGTGACGGCCGTGGATGCGGAGCGCCGAGGCCAGCTGCCGACCGCGGTGGCGATCGTAGCTATGGGCCGGCTCGGCGGGCATGAGCTCAACTACGGCTCCGACGCCGACGTGATGTTCGTGCACGACCCGCTGCCCGGTGCCGAGGACCAGGAGGCGCAGCAGGCAGCCTTCGACGTCGCGCAGGAGCTGCGCCGGCTGCTCGCGCTGCCCGCGGCCGATCCGCCGGTCAGGGTGGACGCCGACCTGCGGCCCGAGGGCAAGCAGGGCCCGCTGGTGCGCTCGCTGGCGTCGTACGCCGCCTACTACGCGCGCTGGTCGCAGACCTGGGAGGCCCAGGCGCTGCTCCGGGCGGAGCCGCTGTGCGGTGACGCAGTCCTGCGCCAGCGCTTCGCCGACCTGATCGACCCGCTGCGCTGGCCGTCGGAAGGGCTGTCCGCGCAGGGGGCCGCCGAGGTGCGCCGGATCAAGGCCCGGGTCGACGCCGAGCGGCTGCCGCGCGGGGCCGACCCGGCGACGCATACCAAGCTGGGCCGCGGTGGGCTGGCCGACATCGAGTGGACCGTGCAGCTGCTGCAGATGCAGCACGCCGGACGGGTGCCCGGTCTGCGTACGACCAGCACGCTGCGCGCGCTGCGGGCGGCGGCGGCCGAGGGTCTGGTCGACCATGACGACGCCGCGGAGCTGGCCGAGTCGTGGCGGCTGGTCAGCCGGGTGCGCAACGCGATGACGCTGGTGCGGAACAAGTCGTCCGACTCGCTGCCGCGGGAGCTGCGGGACCGGGCCGGGGTGGCGTTCGTGTGTGGGTACGGCGCGGAGGGCGCCGAGCACCTGGTCGACGAGTACCTGCGGGTGACCCGGCGAGCCCGTTCCGTCGTGGACCGCATCTTCTGGGACTGACCACGGTTTTTTCGTCACGGGGCGCCCCCGCGCCGAACCTATCGGCGCGGGGGCGCCCCGTGACGAAAAAACCGGGCGGTCAGGGGGTCGGGCGCGGTGCGAGGGAGAGCTGTTGCACCCGCAGGTAGCCGGTGCGGAAGCCGGCCTCGCAGTAGGCCAGGTAGAACTCCCACATCCGGCGGAACGTCCCGTCGAAACCGAGGTCGCGGACCTGCGGCCAGCCGTCGACGAAGCGCGCTCGCCACTGTCGCAGCGTCTCCGCGTAGTGCCAGCCGAGCTCACGTTGCTCCGCGACCTGCAGCCGGGTGTGTTGGGCGAGGTTGGCGTCGATCGCCCGCAGCGACGGGATCAGCCCACCCGGGAAGATGTACTTGTGGACCCAGCCGTAGGTCCGCCGCGTCACCAGCATCCGG